>JAFGQI010000153.1 GCA_016935755.1 Anaerolineales bacterium | reverse complement strand
GGTGGCGCTGGAGCAAGGCTCAAAGTTCGCTATTCGAGAAGGTGGTCTGACGGTCGGCGCCGGTGTGATCACTAAGATCCTGGATTAGGTGTATTTATGATGGCAAAGCAGAAAATCCGCATTCGACTAAAAGCGTACGATCATCGGGTTTTGGATCAGTCGGCCAAGCGTATTGTCGAGACCGCTGAACGAACTGGAGCAAGAGTAGTTGGCCCAGTACCCTTGCCAACTCGCATAGAAAGGTTTACAATACGCCGCTCCACATTTATCGACAAGGATTCGCACGAGCACTTTGAAATCCGTACGCACAATCGCTTGATCGATGTTCTTGATCCAGACTCGAAGACCATTGACATGCTGATGCGCTTGAATCTTCCAGCCGGTGTGGATATCGAAATCAAGATTTAACAATTAAGCTTGTTTTCCCGTGTTGAGCGTCGCGGTTATGATGGCGCGGCGCCCGGCACAGAAAAATGAGGCAGCGTAAGAACTGCCCTGTCCGTGGACCTCCATAAAAACAGCGTCGCGACAGGCAGATTGACTGCGCTGCGGCCAGGGATGATGCAGCCCAGCCCAGGCTGACAGTCCTGAAGACTATATGAATTAGGAGACAATAGAGATGTTGAAAGGGCTTCTTGGCAAGAAAGTCGGCATGACCCAGATTTTCGACGAAGCCGGCGCTGCTGTGCCGGTAACTTTGATCGAAGCTGGGCCTTGCTATGTTACCCAGGTGCGCCAGCCTGATCGTGATGGATATTCGGCTGTCCAATTGGGTTTCGACGAAGTCAAACCAAAACGCCTTACTGGCGGCCGACTCGGGCATCTTAAGCGCAATAATATCCCTCCATTGCGCTTTTTGCGTGAGTTCCGGGAGAAAAATCCGGAAGTCCAGGAAGGCGAATCGATGACCGTCTCGATCTTTGAGGTGGGCGAATACGTTGATGTTGTGGGGACGAGCAAGGGCAAAGGTTTTCAGGGCGGCATGAAGCGCTACCATTTCAAAGGTGGCATTGCGACCCATGGCCAGTCAGACCGCCAGCGCTCCCCAGGTTCACGCAGTTCGACCACCACCCCCGGCCGTGTTTACAAGGGATCGCGTGGCCCGGGCCATATGGGCGATGATCGGGTAACCGTGCAAAACCTGAGGGTTGTATTGGTTGACACTGAGCGCAACCTGCTGGGCGTGCGCGGCGCAGTACCCGGCGCGCGGGGTGGCTTGATTGTGATCAAGGGGGCGCGGAAGCAGTAAGCTGAAGCGTCCATCTGAATGGGAGTTGAGCGACCATGCTAGTAGATGTTATGAATATGGAAGGACAGAAGGTCTCTACGGTTGAACTGCCGTCAGCGATCTTTGAAGTCCCAATTAATGTTGATTTGATGCACCAGGCCTTCGTTCGGCAAATGGCGAATGCCCGCCTGGGCACCCACAGCACCCGTACTCGCGGAGAGGTGGCGGGTGGTGGGAAAAAACCGTGGAGACAGAAGGGCACCGGTCGTGCCCGGCAGGGTTCTACCCGCGCTCCACATTGGGTAGGCGGCGGCAAGGTGCACACACCCAAGCCGCGCAGCTACGAACAGGCTATGCCGCGCAAAATGCGCCGGGCAGCGCTCCGCTCGGCTCTTTCGGTGAAAGCTGCCGAGAACGGGATTGTTGTCCTGGATGCGTTAGCTTTGCCTGAGATCAAGACACGTCTGATGGTGCAGGCCCTGAACCAATTGGTTGGTGAAGCCAGCGCCCTGATTTTAATCCCGGAAAAGAACGAGGAATACCAAAAGGTGATCCTCTCGACCAATAATATTCCGGATGCCAAGACGCTGCTGGCCAGCTATCTCAACCTGCGTGACCTGCTGGGTTATGACAGGCTGGTTCTGCCGCTGCCGGTCCTGGATGTGCTGGTTTCGATTTTAGGTTAGGTGGAGGTAGCCATGACTACATATTTCGAGGTGCTGCGCCGCCCCATTATTACGGAAAAATCCAGCTATCTGAGCGGTAAGCTGAACAAATATGTCTTTGAGGTGGCTCCGGAAGCGACCAAGAGCATGGTGAAGGAAGCCATTGAGAGCTTGTTTAATGGCGTCAAAGTAGCCAGAGTGAATATTGTCAATGTACCGCTGCGGCGCAGACGCAATATGCGCAACCGCCGGACATCCATTGGCCGTTCTTCTTACAAGAAAGCCATTATCACACTGGCTCCGGATAGCAAGACGATCCCGGTATTTGAAGGAGTGAGATAATGGCTGTTAAGAAATATAAACCCGTAACTCCTGGTCAAAGGGGCATGACGGGCTATACCTTTGAAGAAATTACCAAGACCCGGCCGGAACGTGCGCTGATCCGTCCGCTTCGCAAGAGCGGTGGACGGAATGTGTACGGGCGGATCACCGTTCGCCATCGCGGCGGCGGCAACCGGCGCCAAATCCGCATTGTAGATTTTAAGCGGGAGAAGCGAGATATCCCGGCTCGGGTAGCGGCCATTGAGTATGATCCGAACCGCACCGCCCGACTGGCGCTGCTGTTTTATGCCGATGGCGAGAAACGCTATATCGTCGCCCCCCTGGATTTGAAAGTCGGCGATACCGTGGTCTCTGGCTCGAAGGCTGAGGTGCGGGTGGGCAACAGCCTGCCAATTTCCAATATCCCGATTGGCACCCTGGTTCACAACGTTGAACTGCAGGAAGGGCGCGGCGGTCAGCTGGTGCGCGCTGCGGGTGGAGCTGCACAGCTGCTGGCAAAAGAAGGTGATTATGCCCAGGTGCGCATGCCCTCTGGCGAAGTGCGCCTGATCCGCCAGGTTTGCTATGCCACCATCGGGCAGGTCGGCAATATCGATCATAGCAATGTCAAGCTCGGCAAAGCTGGGCGGAAGCGCCACATGGGCCGGCGTCCAGAAGTACGTGGCACGGCGATGTCGCCTCGCGATCACCCGCACGGCGGCGGCGAAGGCCGCCAGCCAATCGGTATGCCGGGTCCGAAAAGCCCGTGGGGTAAACCCACCCTGGGTTACAAGACTCGTCGCAACAAGAGAACGGATCAGTTCATTGTTCGCCGACGCGGGAAGAAGCGCCGCTAAAACAAGGAGCTTATTGCGCAGCCCGATCTGCACACTGGACAGTGAACGGATGCTGATGGCAGAGCAGGGTGCGTAAGGAGAGAGGACTATGGGACGTTCGTTGAAAAAAGGGCCGTTTATAGCCCCGAAACTGTTACAAAAAGTTGAAGCCATGAATGAACGTGGCGAGAAGAAGGTTGTCCGCACCTGGAGCCGAGCCAGCACGATCTTCCCCCAGATGGTAGGCCACACGATCGCGGTGCATGATGGTCGCAGGCATGTGCCTATCTATATCACCGAGAATATGGTCGGGCATAAACTGGGTGAATTTGCCCCCACTCGCACCTTCCGCGGCCACGTGGCTGAGAAGAAAGCGAGGTAATCGGATTATGGCGACAGATATTTTCGCACAGGCTCGCTTTACCCCGGTGTCTGCCCAGAAGGTACGCCTGGTGGTTGATATGGTGCGCGGCAAAGATGTCGTCGAGGCGCTCAGCATGTTGAAGTTCACCCCCAATCATGCTTCTGGCCCCGTTTCGAAGGTTTTGGCTTCGGCGATGGCAAATGGCGAAGAAAATTTCGGCGTCAGCCGGGATGACTTGTTTGTCTACCGCATCTTCGCAGATGAAGCGCCGACGCGCAAGTGGCGTCGATTCGGCGCACGGGGTCGTTTCAAACCCTGGCTGCGACGCACATCGCACATAACCGTGATTCTGCGCGAGCGGGAAGCATAAAAGGAGATATGTATGGGTCGTAAAGTTCATCCTATCGGTTTTCGACTGAAAATCAACAAGACCTGGGAAGGTCGTTGGTATGCAGAAGGCATCGAGTATGTGTCGAACCTGCACCAGGACTTCAGGCTGCGTGAACTGGTACGTGCTGAGGCGCCCAGAGCAGGTGTATCGCGGGTTGAGATTGAGCGCTTCCCCGGCAAGGTGAAGGTCATCGTCCACACGGCTAAACCAGGGATCCTGATTGGTCGCAAGGGTGAAAACGTCAAGAAAATCCGCCAGAGCCTGGAAGCTGAGGTTGGCAAGAAGATCGATCTGGAAATCAAGGAGATCAAGGCGCCAGACCTGGATGCTTACCTGGTGGCGCGTAATATTGCCGAGCAGCTTGAACGCCGGATCAGCTATCAGCGGGCGATGAAGCGAGCTATCCAACAGGCCATGCGCGCTGGTGGCCAGGGCATCCGTTTGGAAGTCTCGGGTCGCTTGAGCGGCGCTGAAATGGCTCGGTCGGTGAATATGCGCGAAGGGCGCGTCCCCCGGCAGACCTTGCGGGCCGATATCGACTATTCTCAATCCGAAGCCTTAACCACCTATGGTCGCATCGGCGTCAAGGTGTGGGTTTACAAGGGTGAAGCTGTGCCAGAGGTAGAAGAGAAGATCGAATCCACCGAGGGTGTTTACGTCAGTGAGTAGATAGGCTGTTCGTGATGGACGATCCACGGATCAGGCAAACTGCTGACCCTGGATGCTAGATCACGAAGCGCCTGATAATAATGAGGTGCAATTATGTTGATGCCAAAACGTTTAAAGTGGCGCAAGCAGATGCGCGGACGAATGAGAGGCAAAGCTTATCGTGGGGCAGAATTGACCTTCGGCGATTTCGGCCTCAAAGCGATGGAACCTGGCTGGGTATCTGCGCGCCAGATTGAAGCTGCACGGCGAGCGATTGTCCATTCCATCAAGCGCCGTGGGAAATTTTGGATCCGCATCTTCCCCGATAAGCCTGTGACCAAGAAAGCCGCCGAAACCCGGATGGGTAAGGGCAAGGGCAATGTTGAATTTTGGGTTGCTGTGGTTAAACCGGGCCGGATCATGTTTGAGTTGGGCGGTGGTTTGCCTGAGGATGTAGCTCGTGAGGCTCTGCGTCTGGCTCAGTACAAATTTTCAATCCGAACCAAGATTGTTGGGCGTCATGAGCAGGTAGGAGGCGAATGATGTCTGAAAAAACTAATAAACTTCGTGACCTGACGACAGAAGAACTCCAGCGGCGTTTGAATGAAGCCCGCGAAGAGATGATGAATCTTCGTTTCCAACAGTCGACTGGTGAATTATCGGACTTGAGCCGTCTGCCCCAGGTTCGCCGCCAGATCGCGCGATTGATGACGCTTCTGCACGAACGCGAGCGGATGATCAGGACGGAAGGTGAGTGATGAACAATCGTCGTCGCATGACTGGTGTTGTGACCAGTGACAAAATGGATAAAACGGTCGTGGTGGAAGTGACGCGAACTTACCGCCATCGGCTTTACAAGAAGGTCGTCCACAGCCGGGCGCGTTTCATGGCTCACGATGAACTGGGATGCAAAATTGGCGACCAGGTACGCATTGTGGAGAGCCAGCCGATTTCCCGTCACAAACGCTGGGTAGTGGAAGAGATTCTCCGGCATGATATTGCGGCTGGTGAGCCGCTGGTGGAGGATTTGCAATGATCCAGCAAGAGTCGCGGATAAAGGTTGCCGATAATACTGGCGCACGCGAGCTACTGGTGATCCATGTGATGGGTGGCTCTACCCGCCGGTATGGTCGGGTGGGCGATGTGGTGGTAGCTACAGTGAAACTGGCCTCGCCGCAGGGCGCGGTCAAGAAAAGCGATATTGTCAAAGCAGTCATCGTCCGCTGCGCCAAGGAATGGCGGCGCGAGGATGGTTCTACGATCCGTTTTGATGATAACGCGGCTGTCATACTGGATACCGATGGCAGGAACCCGAAGGGAACCCGCATATTTGGTCCAGTAGCTCGTGAGTTGCGCGAGAAGGGCTTTATGAAGATTGTTTCGCTGGCTCCTGAGGTACTCTAGAGCTGGTGAGGTGCGTTGATACGCAGGAGCGAAAACCGTGAAAGTAAAGATTCGCAAAGGTGATAAAGTAAAGATCATTCAAGGCCGAATGGAAGATAAGGGCAAAGAGGGCGAGGTAATCCGCGTCCTGCCCCTGGAAGGCCGGGTGGTGGTGCAGGGTGTCAACCTGCGCAAGAAACACCAGCGCCAGGTTCAGACACGTGGTCGAACCCTTGCGCCGGGCATTATCGAATTTGAGGGGCCTATCCCAATTTCGAGCGTGATGCTGGTTTGTCCGTCTTGTAAACAACCCTCCCGCATTGGTTTAACTCGCACAGAGTCTGGTGTTCAACGGGTGTGCAAGAAGTGCAAGGCGCAGTTCGACTAAACGGCCAATTGGGAGCATGAATTATGAGCCAAATGCTTAGAGAACGTTATCGGAATGAAGTGGCACCTGCCTTGATGAAAGCTCTGAATTTGAGCAACGTCATGGAAGTGCCCCGTATTACCAAGGTTGTGGTCAATATCGGCCTGGGTGAGGCGCTGGACAATGCCAAAGCCTTAGATGCTGCGGTGGGCGACATGGTGCAGATCACCGGGCAGAAACCAGTGATTACCAAGGCTCGCAAAAGTATCGCTGCTTTCAAGCTGCGCGAAGGCCGCGCGATCGGTGTGCGGGTTACCCTGCGCGGCGAACGCATGTGGTCCTTCCTGGATCGCTTGATCAATATCGCCCTGCCGCGCGTGCGAGACTTCCGTGGTATTTCCCCCGATTCCTTTGATGGGCGTGGGAACTACACCCTGGGTCTGCGAGAGCAGCTGGTGTTTCCGGAAATTGAATATGACAAGATAGACAAAATCCGCGGGATGGAAATTACGATCGTGACCACCGCGCGCACAGATGACCATGGCAGGCAGCTGCTGTTAATGCTCGGCATGCCGTTCAGGAAGGAAGGTTAACCGATGGCAAGTAAATGTATGATGCTCAGAGAAGAGCGGCGAAAGTATCCCACACGGGTGCGAAATCGCTGCAAGGTCTGCGGTCGACCACGCGGTTACATACGGCGGTTCGGTTTGTGCCGGATTTGTTTTCGCGAATTAGCGCTCCAGGGGAAAATCCCTGGCGCGGTAAAGTCTTCCTGGTAACCGGGCGGAGGATAAAATAATGAGTGCCGTAGATCCTATCGGTGATATGTTAACTCGCATTCGTAATGCGGTAATGGCTGGCCATACTGTGGTAGCCTTTCCCAGCTCCAAGATGAAGGTGGCAATTGCCAAAATCTTGAAGGAAGAAGGTTACGTCAGCGGCTATGAAGTTGTGTATGGTAAGGTAGCTGGATCGAAGCTGTTGCGTGTCCGTTTGAAATATGTGGGCGATCGCCGTGAGCGCCACCCCGTAATTTCAGGTCTGGACCGCATCAGCCGCCCAGGACGCCGGGTATATACCGGCAAACAGGATATACCCTGGGTGCTTTCGGGTATCGGCATTGCCATTCTTTCCACCCCCAAGGGTGTGATGACCGGGCAGCGTGCTCGCCAGCTGGGTGTTGGCGGCGAGATCATCTGCAAGGTCTGGTAAAGGAGGGTGTGAGGTGTCACGAATTGGTCGTATGCCGGTCGTTATTCCGCAAGGCGTGCAAGTAGAAATCAATGGTTCAGATGTGCGCGTGAAAGGCCCGCGCGGCGAAATGCAGCGTACATTCCCGGCCTTGATCAACATTGTCCTCAAGGATAATGTGATTGAAGTACAGAGGACCTCGGACCAGGCCTTGCATCGCTCCATGCACGGGATGACTCGTGCGCTGATTAATAATATGGTGGTCGGGGTAAGCACTGGTTTTGAAAAAGTGTTGGAAATTAATGGCGTTGGTTATCGCGCTGAAATCAGCGATAACAATCTGGTATTGTATGTTGGATATTCGCACCCGGTAACGATTGTGCCCCCCAGCGGGATCAAGTTCGAGGTGGATGCCAAGACGCGCCAGATTAAAATTATTGGTCACGATAAAGAACTTGTGGGCCAAATAGCAGCTGATATCCGCAAGGTGCGCCCGCCCGAACCCTACAAGGGTAAGGGGATCAAGTACCTTGAGGAGAAGATTCGCCGCAAGGCTGGTAAGACTGGTAAGGTGTAAGCATATGTCTACGAATAAATCTCGTTCAAGTGCCCGTGAGCGCCGGCACATCCGTGTTCGCAAGCATCTTGCTGGTACGCCGGAGCGACCACGCCTGAATGTATTCCGCAGCGTGGCGGAGATCTATGCCCAGGTGATTGACGATGAGGCCGGTCATACGCTGGTTTCGGCTTCTTCGATCGATCATGAGCTGCGCGCCAAGGCGGCCGGTCTGAAGAAAACCGAACAGGCTCGCCTGGTGGGGAAGGCCCTGGCTGAGCGCGCCAAAGCCCAGGGCATACAGAAAGTTGTTTTTGATCGCGGCGGTTACCGCTATATCGGACGTGTAAAAGCGTTGGCTGATGCTGCCCGCGAAGGCGGCCTGGAATTCTAGTAGAGGCCGGTGAAGCTGATCGTTCAGCTCGCTGTCCCTACGAAGGAGAAATGTATGTCGGACTACGAATTTTCAGAATATTCACAACAGCAGGAACTCGATGAGCGCGTGGTAGACATCGCTCGCGTGGCAAAAGTGGTCAAGGGTGGTCGCCGTTTTGCTTTCCGTGTGGCTGTGGTGGTTGGGGATAACCGGGGTAATGTTGGCGTGGGCGTGGGCAAGGCCAATGCTGTGCCTGATGCCATGCGCAAGGCCTCGGAGAAAGCCCGCAAGAACATGCACAAAGTTGCTGTGTATGAATCGACTATCCCACACGAGGTGCTGGGAAAGGTGGCTGGCGCACGGGTTTTGCTGAAGCCCGCCTCTCCTGGTACGGGGATCATCGCGGGTGGTGGTGTGCGCGCCGTCCTGGAAGCTGTGGGCATCTCGGATATCCTGACCAAGTCACTGGGCAGCAGCAATGTCCTGAATGTTGTTTTTGCCACGATTCAGGCGCTTGAAAGCCTTAAATCCCCTCAAGAAGAGGCGATCAGGCGAGGAAAAGCGGTTAAGGATGTGACGCCTTTCTGGGAGCGGAGGAAAAATGGCTAAACCTACCGCTGCTAAAGAGAAAATCGTGCGGATTACACTGGTAAAGAGCGCGATTGGATATTCCAAGCGCCATAAAGCCACTATCCGGGCTTTGGGCCTGCATCGTATGCACCAGACGGTTGAGCATGTGGATTCGCCCACCCTGCGGGGCATGCTGTCCAAAGTCAATCACCTGGTTGAAGTGGTTGAGCAAGTAGAAGTATAGGGAAGACGATGAAATTACACGATCTTGTACCTCAAGAAGGATCGAAGAAGAATCGCAAGCGAGTCGGGCGGGGCATTTCTGCCGGACAGGGCAAGACCTCTGGTCGAGGCACCAAGGGCCAGGGCTCTCGCTCGGGCGGCAGCACTCGCCTCTACCACCAGGGCGGCAACTTGCCGTTCTATCGCCGGCTGCCATTTTTGCGTGGCGTAGGCTTCACGCCGATCAATCGGGTGGTGTATAACGAAGTGAACCTGGACCAGCTGGCTGGTTTTGTAGGCGATAGCGAAGTGAATCCCGAAACGCTGGCCGATGCTCGTTTGCTGCGAAATAAGAAGAACCCGGTGGTTATCTTAGGCCGGGGTGATATCGACGTGGCCTTGAAGGTGCGTGTGCACCGGGTCACCAAGGGCGCCCGAGCCAAAATTGAGGCTGCGGGCGGCAACGTTGATCTGATTGAATAACCGGCTGGAGAAGGAGCCAATCACATGAAGCGGTCTTCATGGCGTTACCTGTGGACGGCACATGATATTAGGATGAAGATATTGATCACCCTGGCGATCCTGGCGCTTTATCGCCTGGCCTCGCACGTGCCTGTGCCGGGTTCTAACCCCGAAGCGATCTCCCAGATCATGCAGGCAGGCCAGGCCGGTGGTACCCTGGTTGGGCTGCTGGACCTGCTCTCGGGTGGTACGGTATCTCGTTTCTCTGTTCTGGCGATGGGTGTTTACCCCTACATCACGGCCCAGATCATCCTGCAGCTTCTGGTCCCCATCATCCCCGCCTTGAAAGCGCGGATGGAAGAAGACCCACGCGAGGGGCAGAAGTGGATGAACCGCTGGACCTATATCCTGGCTGTGCCTATGGCTGCATTAAATGCGGTTGGACAGATCAACCTGTTCAATGCGCTAGCGCCCCAGGGCGTGTTGGTGATTGATAATTTTGGTTGGACTGGCGCATCGCTCTTGCCATCCCTGGCGATCATCGCCAGCATGACTGCTGGAACGATGTTCGCCATCTGGTTGGGTGAGCTGATCTCCGAATATGGCATTCGCCAGCAAGGTCTCTCGTTGATTATCTTCGCGGGTATTATCTCGCGCATCCCGTCATCGCTGGCAGCCTTGATGGCTGACCAGGAACGCCGTGTGATCTTGATCGTGTTGACCCTGATCATTACCACCCTGACGATCTTTGCCATTGTGTTTGTCCAGCAGGGACGCCGCAACGTGGTGGTGATCTACAAGGGCCGCCGGGTTGGCAACCGCATGTCCATGCCGGTGCGCACAACGCTGCCCCTGATGGTCAATATGGCGGGCATGATCCCCTTGATCTTTGCCCAGTCGCTGCTGACTTTCCCGGCTATCGTGGCGGCTTTCTTCACCACCTCCAAATGGGAGTGGCTGAGAAGCCTCTCAAACACGGTTCAGAGCCTGTTTGGCGGGCAGAGCGATTTTTACTGGATTATGTACTTTTTGTTTGTGGTCGGCTTCACGTTCTTCTATACCAACGTGCTTTTTGACCAGCAAAACTACGGCAGAAACCTGGCGCGGGCAGGCGCAGAAATCCCCAATGTCAGCCCACGCGAAGAAGGAGCGCTGATGCAGCGCTATCTGAATAAGGTTTTGAGCCGGATCACCCTGCCAGGCGCTCTGTTCCTGGGCCTTGTGGCCATTCTCCCCTGGGTTTTGGGGAAGGTCTCTGGGCTGGGCCAGAACACGGAACTGCTGCTGGTGCAGTCGGCTGGCTTGCTGATCGTGGTTGGCGTGGTGCGTGATATCTTTGTCAATATCCAGGCTGAGTTGAAGACACGCTACGATGATGTGCGCCTGGTGCGATAGGAGCAGGAAAGATGCCGACCTTCATCGTTTTACTTGGCCCGCCCGGAGCTGGTAAAGGCACCCAGGCCCAGATTGTCTCGCAGAAGCTCGGTTTGCCGCATATCTCGTCAGGCGATATCTTTCGAGAGCATCTTAAAAACCAGACAGAATTGGGCAAGCTGGCGAAGGGCTTCATGGAGCGCGGCGAGCTGGTGCTGGACGATGTCACCATTTCGATGATCCGGGAGCGCCTTTCCCGTCCCGATTGCGCCTCTGGCGCTTTATTGGACGGGTTTCCGCGCACCCCGGCTCAGGCGGATGCTCTGGCTGCCATGCTGGCTGAATTCAATGGTCGGGTCAACGCTGTACCGTATATCAAAGTTGCTGAGCAGGTGCTGGTGGAGCGTCTGACCGGACGCTGGACCTGTAAGGCTCAGGGTCATGTGTACCATGAAAGGCACAACCCCCCCAAGGTGGCGGGCATCTGTGATCTGGATGGTTCAGAACTTTACCAGCGAGACGATGACAAGGCCGAGACGGTGCTCAACCGCATCCAGGTGTATTTTGCCCAGACGATGCCTCTGATTGAGTATTATCAGAAAGCTGGTCTGTTATTGGAAGTGGATGGCACTCAATCGATCGAGAAGGTCAGCTCAGATCTGCTCTCAGGTCTGGCAAAGATATCAAAGAGTATCGCATGAGTTGGGATCGGGAAATCATCGTTAAGAGCAAGGCGGAACTGGCCCTGATGCGCGAAGCGGGGCGGGTGAATGCCCTGGCGCTGGCAGCGGTGCGGGCGGCGGTCTGCCCTGGTATCAACACGGCTGAGCTAGACGATATTGCCACGGGAGTGATCCGCAAGCACGGCGGCATCCCAATCTTCAAGGGATATGGCTCTCCCCCATACCCGGCAACGATCTGCGCCAGCGTGAATGAAGTGTTAGTGCACGGCATTCCGAGTAAGCGCAAGTTGAAGGCAGGCGATATCATCTCGGTGGATTGCGGAACCTTGCTGGATGGGTTTGTGGGTGACGCTGCTTTCACCGTAGGGGTCGGAGAGATATCTCCAGAAGCACAGCGCTTGTTGGATGTGACCGAAAAAGCCCTCTACGAAGGAATAGCCAGGATGCGTGCTGGTAATCGAACTGGAGATGTGTCGGCGGCTATTCAAAAATATGTTGAAAGCCAGGGTTACCATGTCACCCGTGAGTACACCGGACACGGCGTGGGCCGGCAGATGCACGAAGGCCCGCAGGTGCCCAACTATGGCACCCCGGGGCGTGGTGTGTTGCTGCGTCCGGGAATGACGATTGCCCTGGAGCCAATGGTGCTGGTGGGCACGCCAAGAACGCGTGTCCTGGCAGACCAGTGGGCGGTAGCATCTGCTGATGGATCGTTGACGGCGCATTATGAGCACTCGGTTGCCGTCACGGAGAGTGAACCGATAATTTTAACCTTACCCTAAGACCAGCCTGGGGATGCCCACCTGTTGAATAGATTGTGCGTCAGGTCTGGACGAAAAAAACAGGAGCAGGTATAATCAAAACTTTGGCTGGCTAGAGTCAAAAGGAGAAATGAACATGAAGGTAACTGCATCGATAAAAAAGCGCTGTGCAAACTGTAAGATTGTCAAGCGCAAAGGAATTTTATATGTCATTTGTGATAACCCAAAGCACAAACAGCGACAGGGATAGGTGAACGATGGCGCGTATTGAAGGCGTTGATTTACCACGCAATAAGCGGGTAGAAATTGGTCTGACCTATATCTATGGCATTGGTTTGCCGCATGCCCATCAAATCCTGGCTGCGACGAAGGTTAATCCCGACACGCGGGTGAAAGACCTGACCGATGCGGAAGTCACTCAACTGCGTGACTACATCTCCCAGAACTTCAAAGTCGAGGGTGATCTGCGCCGCGAGGTGCAGTTGAATATCAAGCGTTTGATCGAAATCGGCTGCTATCGTGGCCTGCGCCACCGTCGTAATCTGCCGGTTCATGGTCAGCGCACGCGCACGAACTCGCGCACACGCAAAGGCCCCAAGAAAACGGTGGCTGGTCGCGGCCGGCGCCGAGGAACAAAGAAGTAGTCGTTCGGAGCGTGTTTCCACAGGCTGGAAATATGCCCTGTCTTGCCCCTGAACACCGGCTGCCTGGATTGGGTACCTTCCTCCCAGCGGCTATCCTTGCAGAGGCTATCTTACGGGCAAGATCGAAACAGAAACGGCTGATTGAACTGGACGATTTGTGAGGTGATATGGCTCAAAGTGTACGCTCAACACGTCGCAAGGGCGGCGTAAAAAAGGTAAAGCGCACGCTGTCAGCAGGACAGGTGCATGTTTTTGCTACATTCAATAACACCATTGTGACAGTGACTGACTCTCAAGGCAATACCGTAGCCTGGGGAAGCGCTGGTTCGGCTGGTTTCAAAGGCTCACGCAAAAGCACGCCTTTTGCGGCCCGCCTGGCTGCCGAGCAGGCCATCAAAGCGGCCATGGCGATGGGATTGCAGGAAGTGGAACTGTTTGTCAAAGGTCCTGGCCCCGGTCGTGAATCTGCGATCCGCGCGGTGCAGTCCCTTGGCTTGAAAGTGATATCCATTTCTGACATTACGCCGGTCCCGCATAACGGCTGCCGGCCTCCAAAGAAACGCCGCGTCTAGTCATTATCAGGAAGGATAAGGTAGAAATCATATGTCAAAGTATCGTGGGCCAGTATGTAAATTATGCCGGCGAGAAGGCGATAAGCTGTTCTTGAAGGGTGAACGCTGCTTTACCCCGAAGTGCTCCTTCGAACGCCGGAATTATGCCCCTGGCCAGCATGGAAAAGGAGCCCAGTTCCGCCGCCGGCGTGACTCGGACTATAACCGCCAGCTGCGCGCCAAGCAGAGAGCGCGCCGGGTGTATGGTTTGATGGAGCGCCAGTTCCGCCGCTATTATGGTGTGGCCTTGGGCCGCCGTGGCGTGACTGGCTTGAATCTGCTGCAAATCCTGGAATCTCGCCTGGATAATGTGATCTACCGGTTGGGATTTGCACAAAATCGTGCTCAGGCGCGTCTGTTGGTGACGCACGGGCACTTTGCTGTCAACGGCCGCCGGTCGGATGTGCCTTCTCTCCTGATGGCTCAGGGAGATGAAGTCTCTGTGCGCGAGGGTTCGCTGCGCCGCACTTTCTTCAAGGATCTGCCAGCCATAGCTGAAGATAAGGTTGTGCCGAACTGGTTGAGCCGTGATCTGAAGGCGCTCTCGGGTACTGTTCTGCACTTACCCGAGCGGTCTGAGATTGACAGCAATCTGCAAGAACAGTTGATCGTTGAATACTACTCACGATAAACGTTCCTGCTGGTGGGCGGCTGCGTTCGCATGTTCGCATGAACGTACGAATGTGCCGGTAGGATGTAGGTACTGGGGATGAGGTGAACCGTGATCGGTTTAAGTAACATGGTAACGCCGAAGATTGAGCGCGAGGCTGAAGCGCGAAATTACGGTAAGTTCATCATCAGCCCGTTGGAACATGGCTACGGGGTCACGCTGGGTAATGCCCTTCGCCGGGTATTACTATCCTCTTTGGAAGGGGCAGCGGTTACCTCAATTCGAATTGCCGACGTGCAGCATGAGTTTAGCGACGTCCCGGGCGTTCGCGAAGATGTGATCCGGGTGATGTTGCAGGTCAAGCAATTACGAATGCGGCTATATGACGTGGATACGGCTCGCCTTCACCTGGAAGTGCGCGGCAGCGGTTCCGTCACGGCTGGTGATATTATTACCCCGCCGGAAGTGGAGATTATGAATCCTGATCTCTACCTGTTTACGGTGGATGACCCGAACGCTCATCTTGAAATTGAGATGACCGTCGAACGTGGTCGCGGGTATTCCCCGGCAGATGACCGTATTGGTCGCCTGCCGATTGGAGAACTGCCTGTGGACGCGATCTACAGCCCGGTCCGGCGTGTAAATTGGGATATCGGCTATGCACGGGTTGGGCAAAGCACCAACTATGACAAATTAGTTTTGGAAATCTGGACGGATGGCACGATTGCCCCAGAGCAGGCTCTGAGCACCAGCGCCAAGATCATCATCGATCACCTGCGCTATATCGCAGGCATCAGCGAGGAATCGCTGGCGGCGATCTCTCTTGAAGAAGAAGAAGGCACTCGTCTGACAAGCGAAATGATCGAGACTCCGATTGAGAACCTGGATCTGTCGGTGCGAGTTTTCAACTCGCTCAAGCGAACCGGGATCACTACGGTGGGTGAAGTGCTCGAACTGCTGGAGAAGGGCGATGAGGCTGTGATGTCCATCCGTAATTTCGGAGAGAAAAGCCTGGATGAGCTGCGCCTGAAGATGCGCGAGAAGGGCTATCTTCGAGACGGAATTGAAAACGAAGCGGAGTAATTAGCAATGCGACACAGAATATCAGGTTACAGATTGGGCCGCAGCAAAGATGAACGGGCAGCCCTGCGGCGCAATTTGATCAAGGAATTGTTCGACCATGATCGTATCCGCACGACGCGCACCAAGGCTGAAGCCATTCGTGGGCAGGCGGAACGTCTGATCACTCTGGCAAAGCGCGGCAATGGCGCGGGTGATGCGGCTATGGTGCACGCCCGCCGCCTGGCAGCCGCGCGTTTGAGCGATGCAGCCACGGTGAAGAAGCTGTTTGAGGATATCGCCCCGCGCTTTGAAAATCGCCCGGGTGGATATACTCGGATGGTTAAGCTGGGCCCGCGCTTCGGCGACGCGGCCGAGATGGTGATTTTGGAATTGGTGGAAGATTAAGGTTAGCCGGCAGCCAACTGCTAGCGGCTAACGGACATGGCACGTTACCAGGTTATTCTCGCCTACGATGGCACAGACTTCAAAGGCTTTCAGCGCCAGGCGGGCGGGGCCAGAACTGTACAGGGCGTAGTAGAGGCGGCTCTTTGCCAGCTTGGCTGGCAGGGCGTTTCTATTCTTGCGGCTGGGCGTACGGATACGGGGGTGCATGCTTCAGGTCAGGTGATTGCATTTGACCTGGAGTGGAGGCACTCAGATGCTGCTCTGCTGGCGGCGATTAATGCCAACCTTCCACAAGATGTTGCTGCCAGGACAGTCCACCTTGTGCAGCCCGGTTTTCACCCCCGCTATGATGCGCTGGCCCGCTGCTATCGTTACCGCCTCTTTTGCCAGGCAAACCGTGATCCAATACGAGAGAGGTATGCCTGGCGGGTCTGGCCAGCTGTTGATCTGCCTCGTTTAGAGCAGAGCGTAAAGCTTCTGACCGGCACATATGACTTTGCCGCCTTCGGCGCCCCGCCCCGGGCTGGAGGGACGACGATGCGCAGTGTGTTTCAGGCTGGCTGGGTGCAGGAAGATGACGATTTGATCTTTGATGTCCTGGCGAATGCTTTCCTGTATCATATGGTCAGGAGGCTGGTAGGTTTGCAGGTCGCCATAGGCCAGGGAAGGATTGAACCCCAGGCGGTTTTGGAGAGCCTGCGGAGTGATAGGCCTGGCGTGGTGAAAGAACTGGCGCCTGCTCATGGCCTGACCCTGGTAGAGGTGATGTATCCGCAAACCAGCGTGGCAGAATAAACCTGGATGTGATCAGGATTGACTACAGACAACGGCGAAGGCTGGCAATCATTTTGCCTCTCGTCGCTAAGTGGAGAGATGAGCGTGGAAAAGACTTACGTACCTAAAGCAAGTGAGATAACTCAGGAATGGGTCCTGGTGGATGCCAATGATCAGAACCTGGGCCGTCTTGCTACTCAAATTGCCAGCATCTTGCTGGGAAAGCACAAACCGACCTTCACCCCTGGTGTAGAGATGGGCGATTTTGTGGTTGTAATCAACTGCGAACGCGTGCGGGTGACTGGCAATAAGATGGATGAGAAGATTTATTATCACAACTCGCTGTACCCGAGTGGGTTGAAATCTATCAGCCTGCGCCAGCAGCTAAAGAAGCACCCTGAGCGGGTGATCCGCAGTGCAGTCTGGGGCATGCTGCCGCACAATAAAATGGGTCGCCAGATCATTAAAAATCTTAAGATCTATGCTGGGCCCGACCATCCCCACAGCGCTCAACAGCCCAAACCCTGGGTGGTAGGCAAGGAGTAGGATTATGGCAGTACAGTATTATGAAGGCATAGGTCGCCGGAAAGAAAGCTCTGCCCGCGTGCGGGTGATGAGCGGTTCAGGCAAGTTCATCGTCAACGAAAGGCCCCTGGAAGCATATTTCCCCCGCGTGGGTGATATGGAAGCCATCCTGGCACCCATCCAGGCTGTCGGCGAAAACCGCCAGCTTCTGGATGTGACCGTGTTGGTCAAGGGCGGCGGCGTCAGCGGCCAAACTGGAGCGGTCCAGTTAGGCGTAGCGCGCGCCCTGTTGAAGATGAACCCGGATCTGCGTTCAGCTTTACGGCAGGGCGGGTTCCTGACTCGCGATGCTCGCGCCAAAGAGCGCAAGAAACCCGGCCTCAAACGGGCTCGCAAGGCGCCTACGTACACCAAGCGCTAATTCTTACCTTACGAATTCAAACGTAATGCATGCTGCATTTCGCGTGGTGCCAGATCATCACGTCGCCCGCAACAGGCATTACGTTTTGGTTTAATCAGCCGCGCGGCTGCAGCAGGGAGAAAAACATTGAATATGCCTGGAATTACCTTGTTGGGACTGGGCCCGGGGGGCGCCGATCTGCTCACGCGCCAGGCCTGGGCGATGATCGAGCAGAGCACAGAAATCTACCTGCGCACACGCCAGCACCCGGCGGTAGCAGAGCTGCCAGATCGGCTTCAAATCCACTCATTTGACTATTTGTATGAAAGCAGCGCATCTTTCGAAGAGGTGTATGCCCAGATTGTGGAGCAGATCCTGGAACTGGGTGAACGCCCTCAGGGGGTGGTCTATGCCGTGCCTGGTCATCCGTTCGTAGCGGAGGCGACCGGGCCGGAGATAGCTCGCCGCGCCCGGCAGAAAAATCTGCCTGTGCGGGTTGTAGAAGGTCTGAGCTTTCTGGAGCCTACATGCACCGCGCTGGGGCTTGACCCATTCCCCAACACGGTCCTGGTGGACGCATTAGAACTGGCCGCCAAACATGTCCCCTCTTTTCCGCCCGATGCCCCGGCGATCATCGCTCAAATCCACTCGCAGTGGGTGGCCGCGGAAGTCAAGCTGGTTCTGATGGCGCTGTACCCGGATGAACATCCGGTCAAACTGATCCACGCAGCAGGTACACCGCAGCAAGTGGTCGAGCATCTGGCCCTTTATGAGATTGATCGCAGCACCCATATCGGGCTGCTCACCGGGCTGTATCTGCCTCCGCTTGGCCCGGGCACGTCCTTCGAAGCTTTTCAAGAGATCATCGCCCACCTGCGCGCTCCGGATGGCTGTCCCTGGGACCGTGAGCAGACTCACCAGAGTATGCGCTCTCATCTGCTGGAAGAGACTTACGAGGCGCTGGCTGCCCTGGACCAGGACAACCCACGGAAGATGTGCGAGGAGTTTGGCGACTTGCTGCTGCAGATCGTCCTGCATGCCCAGATAGCTGCCGAGTATGGCGAGTTCACCATGGCGGATGTGCTGCAAAACATCCATGCCAAGATTGTCCGCCGGCATCCGCATGTCTTTGGTGATCTTCAACTGGAAGGGGTGCAGGGTGTGCTGGTCAACTGGGAACGGCTAAAAGCCCAGGAGAGAGCCGAAAATGGCAAAGCGCAAGCCAGCCTGCTGGATGGGGTGACCCTGGCGCTGCCTGCCCTGGTGCAGGCCGATCAGTATCAGCAGCGCGCCGCCCGGGTGGGCTTCGATTGGCCTGATGTGCAGGGGGTGCTGGATAAGATGGAAGAGGAATTGCGCGAAGTGCACGCGGCCGAAGATGATCAGCAGCGTTTCAACGAGATTGGCGATTTGCTGTTTGCTGTGGCCAATCTGGCGCGCTGGTATAAAGTAGACCCGGAGAGCGCCTTGCGGGCGACCAATGGGCGTTTCCGCCAGCGCTTTGCCTACATCGAGGCAGGCGCGCGCACCCAAGGCCGGGCGGTTTCGGATCTGTCCCTTGATGAAATGGAAGCTTTGTGGCAGGAAGCCAAAAAGCAGTATTAAAGAAATAGATTACTCCCTGAGATGATAGGGTACGTCTATGATAACGAGTTGGAAGCCATGTGGGCAGCGGTAATCAGTCTTTTAGGATTGATTTTCTTTGCTCCAGCGGGCGTATAGCGCTGTGGAGAGCAGCCGGCCCGCGCTGCGCTCCACCAGGGTAAGCTCTCCAGCCGTGACCGCGCCCCCCAATCCGGAGGTCATCTCCTGCATGGCATAGTACATGCTCAGGGCAGAGGCGCGGATGGCATAAGCCGTAATAACAATGAATAAGGGTCTGTCGCTCAGGATGGCGCGGCAGTCGACCAGCAGGCCGGGCAGCGATTCGAACAGCTCCCACACCTGGCCCTGTGGTCCGCGCCCAAACTTGGGTGGGTCTAGGATCAGCCCATCATAATGACTGCCGCGGCGGACTTCGCGCTGGACGAATTTGAAGGCGTCATCCACCAGCCAGCGGATGGGACGGTCTTCCAGGCCGGAGAGCGCCTGGTTGGCCTTCCCCTGGGCGAGGGCCTTTTTGGAGGCGTCCACATGGGTGACGGCCGCGCCCGCCTGGGTGGCAGCCAGGCTGGCCAGGCCAGTGTAGCCGAAAAGATTCAGCACCTGCACAGGCTGCCGGGCTTGCTGGATCAAGCCGCCGAACCAGTCCCAGTGGGCAGCCTGCTCAGGGAAGATGCCCATGTGACGAGAGGCGCTGGCATGCGCCTTGAAGCGCAGGCTTTTGTAGCTCATCACCCATTCTGGCTCAACCGGGCGGTTGAATTTCCATTGCCCGCCGCTTTCTTCACCAGTGGGCTGAAAGACCGCATGGGCAGCCGCCCATCGTTCGGGGGGCAGGGCGGGACGCCAGACGGCCTGGTGTTCAGGGCGGACAAAAGTATAGCGGCCGTAGCGTTCCAGCTTGGCGCCCTGCCCGCTGTCCAGCAGTTCATAATCTTTCCAGTCTGGTGAGGATAGGAGCATCAGCCCGGGAAATGGGGCGTTATCATCCAGAGCAGCGTCCGACATGCAGATTGAAAACCTCTTGAGCCTTTCCTGTTTACAAGGGTTCGAAGCGAGCAGTGAAGTGCCGCAGCAGGTCAGGGGCATAGGTGAAGCGATAACCACGTACAGCCTCGCCGCGTTCGGCGATGCTGGCAATCGTCTCAACCACATAATCCAGGTGGCTTTGGGTGTACACCCGGCGCGGAATTGCCAGCCTGACCAGCTCGAGGGCAGGATATACCATCTCGCCTGTCTCTGGATCGGGGTGGGCGAACATCACCGAACCGATCTCGACTGCCCGGATGGCACCCTGCCGGTATAATTCTACCGCTAAAGCCTGTCCTGGGAAGTCTGATTGTGGGATATGGGGGAATAAACGCCCGGCATCCAGATAAACAGCGTGCCCCCCGGGCGGCTCGATGATGGGGATGCCTTTTTCGAGCAGGCGGCCCGCCAGGTATGCTGTCTGTCCAAGACGATAGGCCAGGTAATGTTCGTCCAGACCTTCCCACAATCCAACCGCCATGGCATCCAGGTCTCGCCCGGCTAAACCGCCGTAGGTGACAAACCCCTCCCGCAGGATCAGCTCGTTGCAGGCGTTCTGATACAGATTATCGTCATTCATCGCCAGGAACCCGCCGATATTGACAATGGCGTCTTTCTTGGCGCTCATGGTGGCGCCATCCGCCAGAGCAAAAATCTCATGGGCGATTTCCAGGGTGTTCTTATCCTGGTAGCCTGGTTCGCGCAGCTTGATGAAGTAAGCGTTTTCGGCAAAACGGCAGGCGTCAATAAAGAAGGGGATGCCAAATTCGCGATACGTGGCAGCCACCGCGCGCAGGTTTTCCATTGAGACTGGCTGACCGCCGCCGGCGTTGTTGGTAATGGTGATCATTCCCACAGGAATATTTTCTACGCCGACATCCTGGATAAAGAGGCGCAGTTTTTGAATATCCATATTCCCCTTGAAGGGATGGCGATCGGTGGGCTGGCTGGCTTGCGGGATGACCAGGTTCACGGGTCGTCCGCCGCGGGCGCGGATATTGGCGTCGGTGGTATCGAAGTGCATATTGGACGGGACGTATTGGCCTTCTTTGACCAGCAGGGCAGTCAGGATGCTTTCCGCCGCCCGGCCCTGATGGGTGGGCATGAAGTGGCGAAAGCCAAAAATCTGCTGCATGGCTTCTGCCAGGCGTTCATAGGATCGCGCTCCTGCATAGGATTCGTCGCCGTGCAGCAGGGCGGCCCATTGGTCGTGGCTCATCGCGCCCGTGCCCGAATCGGTCAGCAGATCAATAAAAACATCCTCAGCGCGCAAAGCGAACACGTTATAACCGGCCTGGCGCAGCGCCTCTTCGCGCTCGGCCCGGTTAACCAGCCGAATCGGTTCAACAACTTTGATGCGGAACGGCTCGGGCGGGTGAATAGGCATGGTTATCCTCCATGGAACAAATGGTTTTTGAGGTGTATTGGAGAGGAGATTAATCTTCCAGGGTCAAGTGTAGCATGCTTTACCAGGATCAACCAGGATGGGAAGTCAGGTAAAACACCTGTTGAATATCCTGATTATCAGGTGCGCACTGGTGGTTTCATTAAAAATTGCGAATATGTTTCAGGTATAATACATTCATGAAGATCCATCGAGTGCGCCGGATCGTGGCTCTGATGATCCTGCTGATTTCCCTGGCTCTCTTGATCTGGGGGATCTGGCCCTATGCTCCTGAATTCCGAAATGTGCCGATTTCACCGGCAGATATGCAGCTCTCCACGCCGGGCAGCTTTTTGCTGGATGTTCTTGGGTGGATCTGATCAGCCTATGACTGCGCCTCCAGGTTTATCTCGCAAGCGGATGGTTGGAAAATGGCCTGGATGGCTGCCGTTGGTCGCGTTAGGCATGCTGCTGGCAGCCAGTGTTTTTTGCGTTCGTTCCTCCACCGGGCCTGTGGAACAGGTCGAGTTAACCGCTGAATCCCTGGTCATTGCGCCCACCATATCTGCAGAAAGCCCGATCGCGTCAGCCCTGCCGGCGCAGCTCAGCCAGACGCCAGCCCCGGCGGCAGTTTCTACTCCTTCCCCGTTGATCCCCGAAAACCGCCTGCTGGTTTTGGAGTGGCCTGCCAGGATCAAGGCCGGTGATGCGGATGTTGTGCGTCTGACCCTGGAGATGGATGAATTTGGAACGGTAACCCCGACCGCCCAGGTTGGAGGAAACCTGCTCGAGGCGCAGAGCGTGCAAATCCCGAACCTGTACGATACCCATACTGTGGTTGCAGAAGCTCGCCTGGATCTGGCGGGACTGGAGGTCGCCCCCGGTGGGGATATCGCCGAAGCCCTGCTGCCAGGCCAGCCGGTCTCGTTTGCGTGGAGCATCCGGCCCACCGACCCTGGCGCTTACCAGGGAACGGTCTGGCTGCACCTGCGTTTTCTGCCGCGCAGCGGCGGTGATGAAACCCGGCGGGTGCTTTCGGCCCAGCGGATCGAAATCCAGGCAGTCAATTTTCTGGGTCTGGGCGGCTCGGCAGCCCGGGTACTGGGCAGTGTGGGTACGGTAGTCGGATCGGTTTTTGGGCTGGATAACCTGGTTGGGTGGGGCTGGCAGCTGATCAGGCGCAGAAGAGGTGTACATGCGAAACAAGCTTAACTGGCCTGGAAGGGCAGCGGGTGATTTATGCTTGAGGTGGTGACTTATGTCCTCGGGCCAGTGCAGACGAATACCTACCTGGTGTGTGACTCGCAAACCCAGGAGGCGGTGGTGATCGATCCGGCCTGGGATGGGCAGTCTATCCTGGAGGATGCCACCCGGCGGGGTTGGCATATCTGCGGCTTATGGATAACCCATGCCCATTTTGACCATCTGGCGGGAGCGGCGGACATCATGGCTCGTTTGGGCGACTCCTTGCCCGTGGCTCTCCACCCGGCAGATTTACCCCTCTGGCAGGTGCAGGGTGGCGCGCAGCTCTTCGGTTTTCGCATTGAATCTGCCCCTGATCCGTCTGTGCGCCTCGAGCATGGGCAGACTCTGCAGATTGGCAGCTACAAATTTGAGGTGCGGCATACGCCGGGACATACTCCGGGGCACGTCATCTTCTACTGCGCTTCAGAACGGGTGGTTTTCTGCGGCGATGTGATCTTTAATGGCAGTGTTGGGCGCACAGATTTGCCGGGAGGCAGCTATAATACACTTATGGAGAGCATCCAGAGCCAAATTTTGACTTTACCGGATGACACACGTCTGCTTTCAGGGCATGGTCCCCAAACGACAGTGGGGATTGAGCGGCAGGAAAACCCTTTCCTGTCCTGATCAGGGCGCTCCTTTCTGGTGATGGCTGATGGAAGAAGAGATTGAGTTCGAAGAAAAGAGATCGGGCTGCTGGGGGTGGCTGGTGCGAATCGGCTTGCTGCTGGCGGCAGGTTACCTCTTTCGGGAAGAGCTTGGGATTTATTTAAGGATTGGGGGAAATTTCTTGAAATCCATCATTGGCTGGCCGGAGGTTGCCCCGGTGCCTGGCGAGCAAGCCCTGCAGGTGACTACCTTCGTGCTGGCCAACGCAATTGGGTTGGCGTTGCTGGCTGTGCTGATGATTGTCATCTTCTCGCAGGTAGCCCTGCCCGTTAGCACCGGACATGAACGCTGGCAGGTTGCTGAGAGGATATTCTCCTTCCTGACTGGTTTTCGGACTCCGCTGATCTATGTGCGGGAGGGGAAGTATGAGCTCCCGGAGAAAACGCGCCAACGTGGAGGCATCGCTCTTGTGGACGCGAACAGCGCCCTGGTTTTAGAGCGGCAATGGGGGTCGCTTTTCACCTCCACCACCGAGGCCAGGCGCCCCATGATGCGTGTGGCGCACCCTGGGGTGGTCTTCATTGGCAAAGAACGGCTGCGCGAGGCGATTAGCCTGCGGAAGCAGTTCCGCATAAATCCCGGGGTGCGAGCCAGCACGCGCGATGGCATCGAACTTGAGACGAACATTGTATCGATCTTCAGTATCAGCCAACCGCCCACGATCATTAAGGTGGCTTACTGCCCAAGCGCGGAAGAAGATGACCCTGGGCGGGATTACACATCAGCCGATCTGCGGGTACTCCAGATTGACCCGGCAAGCAAGACGATCAAATCCATCCGAGATGAGCTGGATCAGATCGACCGGGAGGAGATTCACCGCTATGCCCAACGGTTTCTGGTTGGTGAAGATCTCCCCGCGCCGCTTGAACCCCTGGAACGCACAATTGAACATCCTCCCTACGTGCTGGATGATGAGCGCATCCTGGCTGCCAGTTATTTCCGCGCTCGCAGAACCGGGGATGGCGCACAGGATCAGTGGACTGACCTGCCGACCCAGGTGGGCACGGAGGTCTTCCGCAACATGATCGCCCAGGTCAGGTATGATGAGCTTTACCATTTTCCCGACGACCCGCAGCGGTTTCCTTTATTGGACGACTTCAAACCGCGTTTTCAACGCACCATGCGGTTCATGGGCGTGATGTCTTACCAGTTCATTTACCGGGGTGACGGAAGCCTGCCTGAGGTGGGACAGAAGGTTGACCTGCGCCAATTCCGCATTTCTCCGGTTCAAAAGCTGCAATCTCATAAAACCTTGCGCGACCGGGGGATTAAGATTATTCTGCCGAGCTTTTCCTCGCCTCGCACCACCGATCCAGCGGTCAGAGATCAGCGTTTGCAGACCTGGAGGTCACGCTGGCAGGAACAAATCGAGACCATGCGGGCTGAACAAGAATACGAAGCCATGCGAATCTTCAACCGCGAAAGAGCAGAACGGCAAAGAGAAATGCTGGCTGAGATTTCCGCGATTCTACAGAAAACGCAGCTTTCTGAAGAAGCTTTGGTTTTACGCATCTTCCAGGTTCTGGAGGATATCGCCACGGATCCGGAGGCCAGACACCTGCTACCGCAAGACACAATCAACATATTACGAAATATGCGCTTGTGGCTGCTGCCTGATCAGAACGTGCTGCCCTCGGCTTTGATGGACAGGCTTACTTCTGGGAAGGAAGAGTGAACTGCTGGGTGAGGTCTTGATCGGTTGCTTGGCAGCCAGCGGCGCACAGGGATGAGTGACAGACGATGAAGGCAAAGCTCAAGAAATTGACGAACCTATCCGGAAAGTTTTCCATGGATGCATCTACCTGGAATACGCTCCGGCTGGTGGTGCTGATATTGGTGTTATTGCTGTTCATCTCTTTGAACTTCTTGCTTTACCCACAAAGCAGTCTGTCGGGTGCCGGCTACCGTTATTTGCTCATTCCCATACTGGTTTGTATCGGGATGATCTTGAGCGGGGCGGGCTATATCCAATATACTTATGGCCTCAAACGATACAGCCATGCGCTGCAGTACTTTCTGGCGGTATTGTTTGGCATCAATTATCCATACTTGCGTGTGCGGGATGGTGTCAAACAAGTTGATCTAGATGAAGAGAATTTGATTGATGTCATCGGTGGACCAGGCATCCTGGTAATTCAACCAGGCAGTGCAGTATTGCTGGAGAGCTATACAGGCAAAGTCCGCGCCCTGGGTTCTGGGCGCCACTTCATCACACGCCAGGAGAGGATCAAAGAGGTGTTCACCCTGGAAGAGCAGGGTTCCAGAGTGGAAAAGTTATCCGCCATGACCCGGGATGGCATTCAGGTGGACGCCAGAGAAGTGCGCTATCGCTACCGGTTGATCCGTGAGGGCGAGCCCTCTGCGAGCGTCTCGCCAGCCATGCATTCTCCCTATGCTTTTTCGGAACAGGCAGCCCTGAATATGGCTTACAACCGCGTGATGAATGACCGGGAGGTGCTTAGCTGGCAGTCGGGGATCGAAAATGCGATCAACTCTGGCATTACGGACTATATCAGCGCGCACACTGTCGATGAATTGACCGCCCCGGAAGAATCAGGTATTGATCCGCGCAGTGAAATCCAGGCGCGGATTAAGTTCGGGTCAGTACGCGAGCGTCTGCTGGAGAGGGGCACAGAGTTGATTTGGATCGATATTGGGCATTTCGATGTGGCCGATAAACAGGTCGCTGAACAAAGGGTTAGTTCCTGGCAGGCGCGCTGGGCTGTCGAGACAGAAACTGCTCGCACCCGGACGGATGCCCAACGCCTGATCTACCGTGAGATGGGCCGCGCCAAGGGACAGGTGGATATGTTGAACAGCATCGTCGATGCATTGAAAGATTTTGAATCCAGCGAAGACCCTCAGCAGCATATGCGCAAGGTGGCCCTGGTGCGAATTGCCCAGCTGATCGACGCCATGCGCGACCAGGTTCATGATACTGAGCCGGAGGCCTTGCCCGGCGGCGGAACGTAGCGTTTGGGATTAAGCACAGCATCCGAAGATCGCCTGCGCGGGATGATCTTCGGATGCTGTATTTAAGCTGGGCGATTCTACTTGGCGTAATCCACAGCTCGGGTCTCTCGGATAACGGTGACCTTAATCTGCCCGGGATACTGCATGGTCTCTTCGATTTTCTTGGCCACTTCGCGCGCCATGCGGATGGCTTCCAGATCGTCGATATCTTCAGGTCGCACGAAAATGCGCACCTCGCGGCCCGCCTGGAGAGCGAAGCTCTGGGTGACGCCCTTCTGAGAGTTAGCAATATCCTCGAGCGAGCGGACACGCTTGATGTATTGGTCCAGGCTCTCACGGCGCGCGCCAGGCCGTGCCCCCGAGATAGCGTCGGCGGCTTCGACGATGGCGGCTTCGACCGTCTCTTGTTCGGTCTCGTGATGGTGAGAGGAGATGGCATTGACCACCCTGGGAGGCAGGCCGTAGCGTTTGGCGATCTCGGCACCAAGCTGGGCATGGGTGCCTTCCATGCTGTGATCGACAGCCTTGCCCAGGTCGTGCAGCAGGGCCGCTGTGCGGGCTACTTCTACATCCGCGCCCAGCTCTGCGGCGATGATAGCTGCGATTTTGGCAGTCTCAACCGCATGAGCGAGCTGGTTCTGCCCATAGGAGGTGCGGTACCTGAGCCGGCCGAGCGTACGGATGATCTCAGGATGCAGACCTGGAACGCCAGCCTCATAAACAGCCTGCTCGCCCGCTTCCACAATGGACCGCTCGACCTCTTTCTGCTCAGTCTTGAGCACTTTTTCGATATGGGCGGGGTGGATGCGCCCATCCTGGATCAGCTTTGCCAGGGCGCGGCGGGCGATTTCTCGGCGCACCGGATCGAAGCAGGAGATGGTCACCGCTTCGGGGGTGTCATCTACGATCACATCTACCCCCGCGGCCTGTTCGAAGGCGTGAATGTTGCGTCCATTGCGTCCGATGATGCGGCCCTTCATTTCATCGGAAGGAATTTCCACCACCGAGGTGGTTACTTCGACCACATGATCTGAGGCCACCCGTTGAATGGCGGCAGTGATAATTTTTCGGGCGCGGGTTTCCCCTTCTTCGCGCGCTTCCATTTCCACCTGGCGAATAATGCGGGCCATATCCGAGCGGGCCTCTTTCTCAACATCCGCCAGGAGGATAGTGCGGGCATCCTCGATGGATAATTGAGAAATTCGCTGCAGCTCTTCTAATTCTTCGGCATGCATGTGTTCGATTTCGTTGGCGCGTTTGTCTATGATGCTCTGGCGCTTATTCAGCACCTGCTCACGCTTTTCCAGACGGTCCAGACGGTTGTCCAGTTCTTCGCGCCGCTTCTGCAGGCGGTCCTCTTCACGGTTTAACTCGTTCCGTTTGCGTTCTGCTTCGCTTTCTGCCTTCTTAAGCACCTCCAGAGCCTGGTCGCGAGCCTGGATTTCCATCTGGCGAGCCTGCTCCTTGGCTTCTTCCAGGATCCGTTCGGCTTCTTCTTTGCGTAACAACTTGGCTTTTTCAACCTGGCTTTGCTTGTACATATAGCCAATGATCAAGCCAAGGCCTAAAGCGATGGGTAAAAAGATCAGCTCAATCCAAATTAAAACATTACCGTTCATTGACATGCCCCTTCATCAGAAGTTTTGTCTGTAGTATGGGTCTCTGACCAGACGCGCGAAATCGCTGTGGAGGCTTGCTCGTATCCAAAACCGCGGGAGGCCAGAAACCGGTATAATTTTTCCCGAAAAGCTTTCCATTCCAATTCTCTCAACTTGCGGGCTTGCTTCTGGGCAGCCTGGTAAGCCAGCTGCTCATCGTCGACCGTTTCGAGCGCCTGTTCCACCAACTCCTGGGGGATGCCCCGACGGTGCATTTCATAAGCCAGGAGGCGCCGGCCGCGAGGCCGCATCTCACTGCGGTTCTCCACCCAGGCCTGGGCGTAGCGGGCGTCATCAATCAATCCGGCCTGGCTGAGGCGCTGGATTACATTTTCAATATTTTCCTGGGAAACTTGATGCTCTTGCAGGTTGCGGCGGATTTCTGCCTGGGTACGCGGCTGATAATTGATATAGTTCAATGCTCTTTGATAGGCAGTTTCACGAGAGTCTTCTGCCTGGAGTTGGGCAATCTTTTCGGCATTTATTTCCTGCCCAACCTGCAACCAGGCAGCCACGATGCGCTGCAGGCCAAAAGCAAATTCCCCATCCAGGTAGATATTCGCTCGCTGGGGGTTGCGTTTCTGGGCAGTGATAGCCGTAATTCTGGGCATTTCTCTCTGTCTCTCAGCCAATAAACACAAAACAGCCGTGTCCCTGTCCTGGCAGGCCACGGCTGTGTGTCTTATTATTTGATCTCAGAACGGATATCCGGTAATAATTGCCGCCATAGGCGATTTCTCGCCCATTACTTTACTGCGGTGGAAACTTTATCTGTCCATACCGTAAATCGTATCTATAGATTGCCTGGCGATCAGGTCATTGGGTAGATCATGAGTGGATTTTCCCAAATAAAGCCCAAAAATTGTGGATTGGGCCGATTTAAAACCATTCCAGGCATTTTCCTGAGACCGAATAAACAAGCGACGCTCGGTAAAACGTCCCTTGATAACACGCTAGCCGAACCAGGAACGGGGTCCTCTTCCTCTCTGGTTCATTTGCCCTTCGCCAGCCTGGTCAAACTTTGACTGGTGTCAGGCATCACAGAATAACCTCTGGCGAATTATCTGCTTCATATCTTCAGCCAACGGTCTATTCTGATTCAAGAAGTGGATAGCTTCCTGACGGTCTTTGCCAAGCAGCCAGCCACGATAAGAATAGACCTTCCCCTGTTGGCGAATGATCTGCAATTGGGTTCCCAGATCCAATATCTCGCCAGTGATTTGAACTCCACAACAATACATTATATCAAGTTCTACCGCCTGATAACAAGGGGCAAATGTATTTTTAATAATCCTGACCAACACCTGCTGCCCGGTTACGCGGCGCCCCTGCTGAATTAGCCTCTGAGGACGCAGTTCGAAGCGCTGGGCGGCTTGCAGTTTGAGCGCCAGCCGGGCCGGATTCTTGGCCAGCCCGTGGTAAGCCGCGCTTCTCTTGGCTGAGAGCGGGTGGTTGGTAAATACCAGGCAGGCGCCATTTCGGCGAATGATGGGATTTATCTGGCGCAAGGTTTGCGAGAGCGACCTGGCGATCTGCACCTGTTCGCCTCGATCCTGAGCCTGGTCTGGCTCCACTTCTGGGAGCATGGTTGAAAGCGAGTCCAGGATAATCATGGCGAAAGCGCCAGACTCTGCCAGCATTTCAAGCTTGGATAAGACCTGTTCTGCCGTACCTGGTTCCAGGATCCACAAGTGATCCGGATGAACGCCGCATTGAGCAGCCCGGGTATTGGTCAGAGTGCCATCGGTATCGATCCAGGCGCAATCCTTGCCCAGGCGCTGCGCTTCTGCAGCCCAATGCAGGCACAGGGTCGTCTTACCGCTAGACTCGGGGCCATAAACTTCGATGAAATGGCCTGCAGGAATGCCTCCTATCACCAGGGCCTGATCCAGGCGCAAAGAGCCGGTAGAAAATACTGCGGGGGTCGTCATGAGCGGTTTAGAGTAAAAAATGGTCTGCAGAATGCTTAAATAAGATTAATAATTGGCTTAACCTGGTCTTAATTGGGGCAGGGGGCTTGTCAAGTGGGCAAAATGACTTTATAATGTGTATGGTTGTGGGAGAAAGTGGGAGATTGTGGAAGATGGGTAGCGCCGGTAGGGCCGGCGTTTTGGCGTTAAAGGAGATGTAGAACAAATGTTCTTTCTCGGCCAATTCTACCATACCCTTGATGAGAAAGGTCGTCTGACGGTGCCAGCTCGTTTTCGTGAGTTGCTGACTTCAGAAGGCGGCTTCATCATGCGCGGCTTCGATAATAACCTGATGGTCGTGCTCACGCGTACCTTCGAGGCGATGTCTCACCGGCTGAACCAGATGAGCATGACTGACCCTACGGTGCGCTCGCTCAAGCGCTTCTTATTCTCAGGCGCCGACCGTGTCGATGTAGACAGGGCTGGCAGGATTCTGATCACTCAGTATTTACGACAGGTGGCTTCGCTTGAGAGCGATGTGGTCATTGTAGGCAGTGGTCATTATTTCGAGATCTGGTCGCTGGAGAATTGGACGGAGCAAGACAAAGATCTATCGGACCCACAATCCAACGCTCAACGCTACGCTGTCTTAAATCTTACCTTTGAATAGCCGGCGCTTTGCAGCAATGGACAACAGCACTGATTTAGACGGGCTCCCGCACCGTCCTGTACTTTACCAGGAAATTATACACGCGTTGCAGCCTTCTCGGGGGTGTTTTTATATTGATGGCACCCTGGGGGCTGGCGGTCATGCCTGGGGCATCCTTCAAGCCAGCTCGCCGGATGGGTTGCTGTTGGGGCTGGATGTGGACACACAGGCTCTTGAACTGGCTCGCCAACGGTTGGCTCCTTTTGGCGCAAGAGCAGTGCTTGTCCAGGCCTCATACACTACCCTGCGGGTGCAGATGGAGAGACTGGGGTGGGCGGCGGTAGATGGGATTGTCCTGGATTTGGGGCTTTCTTCGATCCAGCTCGATACTGCTGGGCGTGGTTTCTCCTTCCAGGCTGATGCGCCGCTGGATATGCGCTTTGATCTTACTGGCCCGCTGCGCGCGGCAGACCTGGTGAACGAACTGCCAGAAGATGAATTAGCTCGCCTGTTATTCGATTACGGCGAGGAGCGTAGAGCCAGGCAGATCGCCCAGGCGATCATTCGCTCCCGACCCATACAGACAACAGGCCAGCTGGCGGAGATTGTCGCCAGGGTCAGCAGTAAGGAGAGATCTTCCCGCAGCGACCAGCCTGGTGGGCGCAGGCGAATTCATCCGGCAACACGTACTTTTCAAGCATTACGAATAGCAGTCAACCAGGAGTTGAAATCGGTGGAGGTGGTATTGCCTGAAGCTGTGAAGGCGCTCAAGCCGGGAGGGAGGTTAGCCGTGATTTCTTTTCATTCGCTGGAAGATCGGATTGTCAAGCAGTTTTTCCGGCGAGAAAGCCAGGGTTGTTTGTGCCCGCCTCGCCAGCCAGTGTGCACCTGTGAGCATACGGCTGCCTTAATGGAGGTTAACCGGCGTCCGATCCAACCAGGGCCGTCAGAAATTGAGCAAAACCCACGCTCCAGGAGCGCAAAACTACGCGTGGTGGAGAAATTGCCACAGCCCACCCGGTATTAATCTCCGGGCATCTGTCTGAAGGCTTTCTGGCACATTAGTTGCAAACCTGTAATTGGTGAGATTTTAGTGGAATTGAACTGTGGACCGTTTAGATAATTTCGCTCACACTTATACGCAAGCTCCCTGGCGAAAACAGTTTCAGATTATGGGCCTGTTTTTGCTGGGCGTGGTATTGGCAGCATTGGTCGCGGCTGTCTACCTGACCGTCAGTGCGCGCACTGCGGCAGCTGGGCGAGAGATTCAATACATGGATTATAAGATCGGGGGTCTAAACACGGATATTGAGGATTTGCAGGCTCAGTTAGCCTTGATTTTATCTTCTGAGGAGATGGAAAAACGGGCGCGCAGTCTCGGTTTTGAGCCTGTATCCGCCGATGATATTGTCTATCTCGCCATCCCAGGCTATGTTGAAGCACAGCCGGCCGTCCTGGCGCCTTATTTGGCGCGGACTGTGGTCAGCGCACCAGTCACCCCGGCTGAATACACCGAGTCCATATTTACCTGGCTGAGCAGACAAATTCGCCTGTGGTTGGCAAACAGCACAGAGGTGCTACCATGAACAATCCTGATTCATTCCGGCGCTTTGCCATGCTGGGAATCGTTTTATTGGCGCTGCCAATCCTGATCGTTCTCCAGCTTGTGCGCATCCAGATCAGCCCAATTATTGGAGGAATACTGCCACCTGGACATGAAGAACTGCGAACTGAATACCGCAGGATTATCCCTGCGCGCGGGCAGATCTATGACCGTTGGGGAAACATCCTGGCGGCAAATAAAACGGTCTATCAGGTTGGGGTGGAACTTCGTTATGTCCGTAATGCCCAGACAATTGCCCAGACGTTAAGCGCGGTCCTGGGAGTCGATTATGATTTTGTCTTGCAGGAGGCCAGCAAGGAAGCTACCGATCAAATGATCCACAGGCAGATTGCGGATTATGTCACCCAGGAGCAGGTGGATAAGCTGCAGATGTTGATCGATCAGATGGAGGAGGCATTTGGCGACAGCCGCTCAAAGGACGCCCCCAGCTTAAGGGGCGTGGTTTATTCGCCTCATCTGGCGCGCACGTACCCGGAGAAATCGCTCGGTTCCAATATCCTGGGCTTTGTAAACCAGGATAACGCCGGCTACTTCGGTGTTGAAAGTCAGTATCACAGCTTATTGGCTGGAGTATCGAAAAATGTCTTTATTCCACTCAACCCGGTAGTTTCCAGACCAGCGCCTGTTATCCCGCAGGGCGCCAGCCTGATCTTAACCTTTGATCGGGAAATACAAAAAGTGATGGAAGAGTTGGCCGATCAGGCGCTGATAGAAACTGGTGCGCAGTCAGCCACGATCATTGTTCTTGATCCAAAAACCGGTGAGATCATGGCTATGGCCACCAATCCGCGGCTTGACCTCAATGAATATAAGCGCTACAACGAAGTATTCACCAATGGAACCCCCTTCAATCGGGCAGTTAGCCAGACCTATGAGCCTGGTTCGGTTTATAAAGTGTTGACCATGGCTTCTGCTTTAGATGCGGGGGCCGTAACGCCAGATACGATCTTCGTCGATACCGGTGTAGTTGAGATCGGCGGGACGCGCATTTACAACTGGAACATGGGCGCCTGGGGGCCTCAGGATATGCAGGGGTGTATGGGGCACTCATTGAATGTTTGTCTGGCTTCCATTGCCATCAAACTCGGCCCGGATAGCTTTTACCAGTATATGAAAGCCTTTGGCATTGGGCGGATGTCCGGGATCGATCTGGCGGGTGAAGCTGCGGGCCGCTTGAAAACCCCTGGGGACGAGGATTGGTATGATGCTGAACTGGGCGTTAATGCTTTTGGTCAGGGGGTCGCGGTAACCCCGCTCCAACTGGCGATAGCCATTTCTGCTGTGGCGAACGATGGCAAGATTATGGCGCCGCATGTGGTACGGTCGGTAATCGATGATGGGCATCAGAACGATCTTGAGATCCGCGTGAGCGCAATGCCGATCAAGGCGGAAACAGCGCGAACTTTGACCGATATGCTGGCGCGTTCGCTGGAAGTTGAATCTTCGGATGCTCTGGTGACAGGGTATCGGATTGCTGGAAAGACCGGGACGGCGGAAATTCCCACGCCCCTGGGGTATACCTCCAATCTCACCAATGCCTCCTTTGTTGGCTGGGGCCCGGTGGATGATCCTCAATTCCTGGTTTATGTCTGGCTGGAAAAACCCACCTCATCGCCTTGGGGTTCTGAGGTGGCGGCGCCGCTCTTTCGCAAAATTGTGGAGAAGCTGGTGGTGCTGATCGATCTACCGCCGGATGAGGTCCGGTTGAAGCTGCTGAAGCCGTAAAAAGCGAGATTTTGATGCTGACCATAGCCGATGTAATCGAAGCACTGCGCCAAAAACGTTTCCCTTGGGCGACTCAGGTTCTCACCGAGGCGGTGATCGATTCGCGGCAGGTAATTCCAGGGTGCTTGTTTGTGGCGCTGCCTGGGCAGCATGTGGACGGGCATGATTTTGTTGACCAGGCTTTTGAGAAGGGCGCCCATGCCGCGATCGTGCAGCGTGACCTGTCTGCCAGATACCACCTGGTTGATTTGCGACAGGGGCAGGAAGTCTCAGACCTGCCCAAACAGGAAGTGCCGTTCTGTATCTGGGTTGATGACAGCCTGGCAGCCTTACAGCAAATTGCGCATTTCTGGAGACGAAAACTGGAACTGCGCGTGGTTGGGATCACAGGCAGTGTTGGAAAATCCACCACCAAGGAACTGGTGGCAGAAGTCTTGGACCAGCGGTTTACTACCCTGAAAAACCCTGGGAACCTTAATAACGAAATTGGTCTCCCGCTCACCCTGTTGGGCCTGAGCGAAGGCCATGAGCGCGCCGTGCTCGAAATGGGCTTCTATGTCCCCGGCGAGATCGCCTTTTTATGCGACCTGGCTCTGCCGCAGATTGGTGTCGTTACCAATATCGGCACGGTGCATGCGGAAAGAGCAGGTTCGCAAGAGGCAATTGCGCGAGGCAAATCAGAACTGGTTCAGGCCTTGCCTCCTGCGCCAGAAGGCGTTGCCATCTTGAACTACGATGATCCGCTGGTGCGGAATATGGCTGGTTTGACCAGCGCCCGCGTGTTCTTCTACGGCCTGGATCCAAAGGCGGATCTATGGGCCGATAACGTGGAAGGTTTAGGTCTGGAGGGCATCCGGTTTCGCCTGCATTATCGGAATGAAGTGCTGCACCTGCGCGTTCCCTTGATCGGCAGGCATTCTGTCCACAACGCATTGAGCGCAGCCGCGGTTGGTTTGGTGGAGGGGTTGACCTGGCAAGAGATCATCGACGGATTGCGATCGCAGCACACGCAATTGCGTCTGGAAGCAGTGCGAACAGAGGCAGGCGCCCTGCTCCTGGATGATACATATAACGCCTCGCCGGAATCGACCCTGGCGGCGCTCAACTTATTGGATGAGCTGGATGGTCGCAAGGTGGCAGTGCTCGGCGATATGCTGGAATTAGGGCCTTATGAACAGCGCGGACATGAGATGGTTGGCGTGCGCGCCGCTGAGGTGGTTGATGAATTGGTGACGGTGGGTGAGCGCGGGCGGATGATCGCCCATGCAGCCTGCCGGGCTGGCTTACCGGCAAAAGCGGTCACCGAATTTGATCGCAGCGCGGAGGCGATTGACTATCTCCGCAGCCACATGCACCCGCAGGATGTCATTTTGATCAAAGGTTCGCACGGCATGCAGATGGACCGCATTGTAGCTGCTTTGGAGACGATACGGTGAACCAGTCTTCGATGGCTCTGGCCCTGGCGGGCTTCAGCTTTATTATGACCATCATCTGGGGAGCGCCATTGCTGCGCGTGCTGCGCTATTTTAAGATCGGCAAGCTCATCCGGGTAGAAGGGCCTGAAAGGCATTTTACCAAGATGGGTACCCCTACCATGGGCGGCGTGATGATTGTTGTCCCGGTAGCAGCAATCATGGTCCTGCTGAATGCCAGCGTAGTCTTCGGCGTTACCATCTTAGGCCGCTCGGTGATCATCCCGACTGGCGTGATGGTGGTATATGCGATTTTAGGAGCCGTGGATGACTGGGAAGGTATCCGGGGAAAACGGCAGGTCAAGGGGATGCGCGCCCGCACCAAGTTCCTCTTCCAGGTGATCCTGGCGGTAGGGGCGGCCTTCGCTTTAAAGTATCTGTTGGATGCGCCAGATCTCTTTGTTCCGGCCGTCAAGGGGATTGTAAAGCTGGGCATCTGGTATATCCCGATCGCCACTTTTGTGATCGTGGCGATGACCAATGCGGTGAATTTTACCGATGGCCTGGATGGCATGGCTGGGCTGATCTCGGCTACTGCCTTTGCCACTTATGGCGGAATTGCCCTGCTGCAGGGTCAAATATTCCTGGCGCGCTTCTGTTTTGTGGTGGTAGGCGCATTGTTCGGGTTCTTGTGGTTCAATGTGCATCCGGCGCAGTTATTCATGGGTGACACCGGCTCTCTGGCTCTGGGCGCCTCGCTGGCGGTTGTGGCTCTGATGACCGGTCAGTGGCTTTTATTGCCGCTGATCGCGATTATCCCGACCAGCATCATGCTCAGCGACGTTTTACAAATCGCCTATTTCAAGCTGACGGGTGGTAAGCGTTTGTTTAAGATGGCGCCGCTCCACCATCATTTTGAACTTTCTGGATGGAGCGAAACTCAGGTGGTGCAGCGCTTCTGGTTGATCAGCCTGATGGGCGCCATGGTTGGCGTGGCTTTGGCAGTGGTTTAGCATGGAAAGGGAGCTGATGAAGCAGTGGCATGGTTTGAAGGTGATTGTGATCGGAGCGGCCCGGCAAGGGCTGGCTCTGGCGCGCTACCTGACCAGCCACGGCGCTCGGGTGGTGTTGAACGATCAGCGTCCAGCAGCAGACCTGGCGCTTGCCCAGGAGATGCTGGCTGGTGTGCCGGACATCGAATGGGTTTGCGGTGGGCACCCCCTGAGCATTCTGGATGGCGCGGATCTTGTTTGCCCGTCGGGAGGGGTTCCCTTGACCTTGCCTTTGCTGCAAGAGGCGGCGCGCAGAGGCATCCCTCTTTCTAATGATTCGCAGATTTTCCTGGAGGCTGCGCCCTGTAAGGTGATTGGAATTACCGGTTCTGCGGGGAAGACAACGACCACCACCCTGGTGGGGCGCATGGGCCAGGCTTCCCTGGATCTGCTGCAGGAGCCGCCCTATCGCAAAGTTTGGGTTGGCGGCAATATCGGATCTCCATTAATCCTAGTGGTGGACGAGATGGGCGCCGATGATTTGGCGATTATGGAACTGTCCAGCTTTCAGCTCGAGATTATGAGCCTTTCCCCTCAGGTGGCGGCTGTGCTGAATGTGACCCCCAATCACCTGGACCGGCATGGCACGATGGAAGCCTATCGGGCTGCAAAAGCTCGGATCGTCGAAAATCAACAGCAGCAGGATGTGGTTGTCCTTGGACGAGACGACCCGGGCGCCTGGTCGCTGCGGGATAGAGCGCCGGGCAGAGTATATTCCTTTGGCCTGACGCCGCTGCCGCAGGATCAACCGGGCGCCTATTTTTCCGAACAAGCCATCTACCTGCACCTGCCAGGAAATGAGGCTGTGCGTTTGATTGAGCAAGACAGGGTTGCGTTGCGCGGCGAGCATAATCTTGTCAATGTGATGGCGGCCAGCGCGATTGCCGCCGCCGCAGGGCTGCCGGTCGAAGCAGTACAGGCTGGCGTGACTGGTTTTCGAGGCGTTCCGCACCGGTTGGAATTTGTGCGCACATGGGGCGGCGCCGATTGGTATAACGACTCAATCGCCACTGCTCCAGAGCGCTCGATGGCGGCCATCCGCTCGTTTACTGAGCCTTTGATTCTGCTGGCGGGCGGACGAGATAAAAATCTGCCCTGGGGTGATTTCGCTGACCTGGTGCGCAGCCGCGTCGACCATCTGATCCTGTTTGGAGAAGCAATTGATATTATTTTGAATGCCATGCAGCCAGATACCGGAACAGCCCCGACCGTGACCCGCTGCACAGGTTTGAAGCAGGCTGTATTGGCAGCCGCTTCGCTGGTTCAACCTGGAGATGTGGTGCTGCTGTCACCAGGCGGTACAAGTTTTGATGAGTTCACAGATTTTGAGGAGCGAGGAGAATGTTTCGCAAAATGGGTGAGAGAACTACGGTAGATTCTTCTGCCCGGGCGAACAGACAGCGGGCAGAGCGACCGGTGCGCGGATTGGTTGATTTATTTGCCGTGCAGACGGACGCCAGGCCGGCCTTTGAGAGCCAGGTTTTAACGCGGCGTAAAGCAGGACCAGTGCGCGTAGACCTTCTGCTGATCTTATCAGTTGCCACCCTGATTATTATCGGTCTGGTGATGGTATATTCGGCCAGTTATGATTTTTCCTATCGGGAGTATGACGACCCGTCTTGGATGTTTATGCGCCAGGTGTTATTTCTGGGCGTGGGGCTGATCGTAGCTACTGGCCTGGCTCTGATCGATTTCCACCACCTGAAACGTGCGGCGATCCCCATGATCCTGATCACCTTGGCTGCATTAGTGGGGGTTCTCATCACTGATGAAATCCGCCATGGAGCCACGCGTACGCTGCTTGAAGGTTCGATCCAGCCATCCGAATTAGCCAAGCTTGTCGTGATTATCTACCTGGCTGTGTGGCTGGAGGCAAAACGCGACAGCATCGGCAGCGTAAGCTTTGGTCTAATCCCATTAGGGATCATCCTGGGTACAGTCAGCGGCCTCATCGCCCTCCAGCCTGATTTTAGTGCAGTAATAACCATCCTGATTATGGGGGGCTTGATGTTCTTCATGGCGGGAGGGGAACCGCGCCAGATTATTATCCTGCTTCTGCTGATTATTCTGGTAGGGTTGATTGTCCTGCAGTTTTATCCTGTGGGGATGGATCGTATCTTGCTATTCATTGCCGGGCTGATTGATCCTACGCAAGGGTCGGATCAGGTAAAAGCCTCGTTGGAGTCATTCCTGCGTGGGGGTTGGTTTGGTGTGGGGATCGGAAATGCTCAAACTAAATACCTGGATTTGCCGGTTCCCTTCACCGACAGCATTTTTGCGGTGGTTGGGGAGGAGACCGGCGTCATCGGCTCGGTGGCTTTGGTAGCATTATATTCACTACTGTTATGGCGCGGTATGACGATCGCCCGACAGGCATCGGATAAGATGGGCACCCTGCTGGCAGCCGGTCTTACGCTGTGGATCTGCATTGAGGCTTTCATTAACATGGCCATGATGGTCAATTTGTTGCCGATCGTGGGCAACGCCTTACCCTATATCAGCCTGGGTGGATCGAGCTTGAATGTATCCCTGGCTGCTATTGGTATATTGTTGAGCATATCTCGCTTCTCCCATAAGCAGAAGGAAGAGAGCGGGAGGCAAACACATGCGGCTGTTAATCTGCGCCGGCGGGACGGGAGGCGGAGTGTATCCGGCTCTAACCGTCTGGCAAAAACTGGCGACTGAGGATGTTTTCTCCCCCGGTCATGAAAACGGTTTGTCGGAACTGGCTGTCAGCCTCTCTGGCGAAGCGGAATTTCGTTTTTTATGGGTCGGAAGTGAAGCGGGCATGGAAGCGGATTTGGTGAAGCGGGCTGGTGTGCCCTATCGGGAAATCCCTGCGGCTGGTGTGCATGGAGTTGGGGCGCGTGCCCTGCCGGGCAACTTGCTGCGCCTGGGGCGCGGCTACCTGCAGTCTGTGCGCATCCTGCGAGAGTTCCGCCCGGATGCCCTTATGTTCACCGGTGGTTATGTCGCCGTGCCGATGGCCCTGGCGGGGAGCAAGATTCCTGCCCTGTTATATGTGCCGGATATTGAGCCGGGTCTGGCTCTCAAAACCCTGGCACGCTTTGCGGATTGTATTGCAGTGACAGCGGAAGAGTCGCGAGCCTATTATTCAAAACACCGGCGGGTGGTGGTCACTGGATACCCAACCAGGCCTGAACTGAAAGCCTGGAGCATGGATCAGGCGCGGGAAGCGCTGGGTCTGAAGGCAGATCTGCCCACTCTGCTCGTCTTTGGCGGCAGCAGCGGCGCCCGATCGATCAACCGCGCTTTACTGGCCGTATTACCAGAGCTGCTGGCAGAGATGCAGGTGATTCATATCAGCGGGAGGTTGGATTGGCCCGAAGTAGAAGCCGCTCAGGCTGGATTGGCTGACAGGCCAGGGGATACCAGCCATGCAGACCGCTACCATCCATATCCCTATTTGTATGAGGAGATGGGAGCCGCTCTAACCGCCGCTGACCTGGTCCTTTCTCGAGCAGGGGCTTCATCGCTGGGCGAGTTTCCCATGTTTGGCCTGCCGGCGCTGTTGGTGCCATACCCGCACGCCTGGCAGTACCAGCAGGTGAACGCCAGATACCTGGCCCAGCGTGGGGCCGCGCAGATTATTCAAGATGCTGAATTGCCCGAGCAGTTGTTACCCCTCGTGCGAGGTCTGATGCACGACCATGCCAGGCGCGAAGCCATGCGTCAGGCGATGACTGCGCTGGCTTGCCCTGATGCTGCTCGATCCATTGCTCGGTTGTGGCTTGGCCTGGCTGCCAGGCAGGACCGGGAAAGGATTTTTGACCTATGATGATCAGCATATTGCTCGTCTTCTATCTCTTCCTTTTCTTCTTTGCTGTCATGGGGGCAATGCGCGGCTGGGCAAAGGAATTGTTAGTCATATTCAGCGTTATTTTCGGGCTGGCGCTCATCAATGTGATGGAGACTCTGGTGCCTGTGCTCAGTCCATTTATCAACAGCAACCCGAATATCCAGTTCTGGCTGCGGATAGGCAGTATCGTCGTGATTGCCTTCTTCGGCTACCAATCTCCGAAGATCGCGCGCTTATCCAAGGGTTCTGAACGACGCGACAAGATTCAGGATATTTTATTGGGCTTTATCCTCGGCGCAGTGAGCGGTTACATGATTATCGGATCGATGTGGTATTTTGTCGATGCGATCGGCTACACCCCCTTTCTAAAATACGTCATGCCGGGGCCAAACGATCTGACAGTTGCCACGGAGCGGATGATTAAACTGCTGCCTCCGCTCTGGCTGGGCTCAACGCCGAATATTTATATTGCCGTGGTATTGATCGCGGTTTTGATCATTGTAGTGTTTGTCTGATGCATTAGCAAAACAGGTGTATTGAAGCGTGACGAGAATGCATATTCATCTGATCGGTATAGGAGGTAGTGGGCTTTCGGCCATCGCTCTGGTGCTGCTGGAAAGCGGCTACGCGGTGAGCGGTTCCGATCGCCAGGCTTCGCCCCTTTCCAGGAAACTGCAGCAGGCCGGGGTGACAGTTTACTATGGTCACCAGGCTGAGAATATTGCTGGCGCAGATCTGGTGGTGCGCTCCTCTGCCGTCCCGGACGAAAATGTAGAAGTGAAGGCAGCCAGGGAAGCTGGCATCCCGGTGCTGAAACGGGCTGATTTTCTAGGCCAGTTAATGGCTGGTAAGCAGGCTATTGCTGTAGCTGGGACGCATGGCAAGACCACCACCACCGCGATGATCGCCTGGATGTTAAAGGTCCTGGAGTTAGATCCATCTTATGTGATTGGAGGCGTGTCGGTCGACCTGGGAGGCAACGCGCATGCCGGGTCGGGGCAGTATTTCGTGATTGAAGCTGATGAATATGACCGTATGTTCCTGGGTCTTCAGCCCGACCTGGCGGTGGTGACCAATATCGAACACGATCATCCAGATTGTTATCCGACTTACCAGGATTTCTATCTGGCTTTTCAGGAATTTGTCACTCGTTTGAAGCCGGGCGGCGCGCTGGTGGCTTGCGGTGATAACCCTGGCAGCGCTCAGCTGCTCTCATGGGCGGTTGAGCAGGGCTTCAGGGCGTTTTCATATGGGCTGCAGTCTACATCTTACGACTATTCAACCACCCGGACGGTTTATGGTGAACAGGGAGACTTCTCGTTCTCAGCGCTGCATGGCGGCAAAATTATGGCAGAGGTGCCATTACAGGTTCCGGGCAACCATAACGTGTCGAATGCACTGGCAGCTTTGGCGGTAGCGCATGTTTTGGGATTGCCCATGGACAGGGCCGCCGCCGCGCTGGGCCAGTTCCGTGGAACCGGAAGGCGCTTTGAACTTCGTGGAGAAGCGGCAGGCATACTCGTCTTTGATGATTATGCCCACCATCCGACTAAAATTCGCGCCACACTCTCGGCTGCCCGGGCGCGCTTCCCGCAGCGCCGCATCTGGGCTGTCTGGCAGCCGCACACATATTCTCGGGCGCGCACGCTGTTCGCGGATTTTGCAGCCGCTTTTGGAGACGCAGATCAAATCCTGGTGACAGAGGTCTACGCGGCTCGCGAGGCCGCTCCGGAAGATGGATTTTCGGCTTACCCGTTTATCCAGGCGATCCAGGCCCACGCCACCGCGCCTGACTGCGTTCATTATGCCCCAACCCTGGTTGAAGCCAGAGATTATCTGCTCGAACATATTCGTCCCGGTGATGTGGTTTTTGTTCTCTCAGCCGGAGACGCGGATCAAATCAGTGCACAGGTACTGCAGACCCTGCGAAATGATCTTGCCTCGGCAACTGAGGGCCGGAGTGGGATGGCGTTGAATTGAGGAGATCAGGAGATGACTGAAGAGAAACGAGTTTACCAGGCAGACACACGCAGTGTGAGCGGGCTCAAGCTGCAGCCCCGAGTGAGCCGAGATCACGATCTGGGCGCGGGCGGAGAGACGCCGTACCTGCTGGAGATGGCGAAGTTGCCCTACGGTAGGATGAAGTTTTCGCGTGAGATGATTTTACGCTTGATTGATTGGTTCAAGGAATCATAATGGTATGGTAGAACCCGGCCAAAAACCTGTTTCTCAAGAATTGCTGCAGACGATCTTTGCTGATCGCTTCTCTGGCCGCTTGCAGCATGGGACACCCTTGAAGCGCTACACCGCGGCTCGCCTGGGTGGCCCTGCCGATGCACTGCTGGAAGTGCAATCGGTGGAGGAACTGGCTGAGGCCGTCAGGTTGGCCTGGGAGAACGAGGTTGCTTTTGTCATCCTGGGAGGCGGATCGAATGTTCTGGTGAGCGATGCCGGGGTGCGCGGCCTGGTGTTAGTCAATAAGGCGCGGGCGATACGATTTGATGAGAACGCTGAAACGCCCGGGGTATGGGCAGAATCGGGCGCCAACTTTGGTTTACTGGCTCGCCAGGTAGCTCAGCGGGGCCTGGCCGGGCTTGAATGGGCCGTGAGTGTTCCTGGTACGCTGGGCGGGGCGATTGTGGGCAACGCCGGGGCGCATGGGAGTGATATGTCGGCGAGTTTGTGGCTGGCAGAAATCTTGCATCGAATTCCTGCAGGCGATGCCGGCTGCGCCCAATGTGAGACCTGGCCCGTTGAAAAGTTTGAGTATTCTTACCGCAGCAGCTGGCTCAAACGCAGCCCGGGGAAAGCGATTGTCCTGAGCGCGATCCTGCACCTGACACAGAGTTCACCGGAGGCTGTTCAGGCAAAGATGGAGGAATTTGTGAATTATCGTAAGCGCACACAGCCTGCTGGGGCCAGCCTGGGTTCGATGTTTAAAAATCCACCGGGTGATTATGCTGGAAGATTAATCGAGGCGGCAGGCTTGAAAGGCGCACGCAGCGGAGATGTTGAGATCAGTCCGGTGCATGCCAATTTCTTTGTAAATGGCGGTCAGGCGATGGCTGCGCATGTTTATCAATTGATCCAGCTTGCCCGCCAGACGGTAGCTGACAAATTCGGCGTGGAGTTGGAATTAGAGATTGAGCTGTTGGGTGAGTGGTGAACGGATGACTTTGACGGGTAAACTGCGGGTTGGTGTGATCTTTGGCGGGCGCTCTGGTGAGCATGAGGTCTCGCTCATGTCGGCGCGTTCTGTCCTGCTGTCGCTCGACCCGGATAAGTATGAAATCTTGCAGATTGGCATCACTCACGAAGGCGTTTGGCTGGTGGGACAGAATGTGTTGGGAGCGCTGATGCAGGGCAGCATAAGCGGTCTGGCTCCGGCTACTTTATTACCCGATCCAGCCCGGCATGCTCTCTACCAGATCCAGGATAGCGATCGAGGAGAAATTCTGGATTTGTTGTCCAACCTGGACGTCGTTTTCCCGGTTTTGCATGGGACTTTTGGCGAAGATGGCACCCTGCAGGGGCTTCTGGAACTGGCTGACCTGGCTTATGTGGGCGCGGGAGTCCTGGGTTCTGCCCTGGGTATGGATAAGGGCGTTTTCAAGGATGTGATGCAGGCGCAGGGTATTCCTGTGGTTGAATATTTCGTGGTTTCACGCCGCGAAATCGAAGCGGATGCACAGCAGATCATTGCCAGGGCGATCAGCCTAGCGCCGTTCCCGCTCTTCGTTAAGCCTGCCAACCTGGGTTCATCGGTTGGGATCACCAAGTGCCAATCCCAGGCCGACTTATTGGAGGGGCTGCTTGAGGCGGCTCGTTATGACCGGCGTGTGCTGGTGGAACGTGGGGTCGACGCCCGGGAAATTGAAGTCAGCGTGTTGGGAAATGATGATCCCCAGGCTTCCATCCCGGGAGAGATCCTGCCCAGCCGCGAGTTTTACTCTTATGAAGCCAAATACATCGACGATCGATCGACTTTGCTTATCCCCGCTCCCCTTTCACCGGAGATGACCCGCCAGATACAGGAATGGGCTGTTCGGGCGTACCGGGCGATCGATTGCGCCGGCATGGCGCGGGTCGATTTCTTGTTGGAGAAGGAGAAGCCAGCTGAGCAGCAGCCGGCGCGATTGTATTTGGGTGAAGTGAATACCATCCCTGGCTTCACGCAGATCAGTATGTACCCCAAGTTGTGGGAAGCCAGCGGTTTACCATATCCTGCCTTGATTGATCGCCTGATTGAACTGGCACTTGAACGAAAGGCTGATCGAGATCGAACCGAGCGCAGATACCGCAAGGAGGATGAATATGGTGGATCGTAACCGCTCCAGCCAGCGCAGTGATGAAATCCGCCGCCGGAAGCTGAAACAAATGCGGCAGGTGAAACCAGCTGCCCTTCGACGACCTGCCAAAGTGACGCCTCACATGCCTCCACCAGTCATGGCGCGCAGCTTTGATGGGCAAGGAGCACGGATCCATTCTGGACGGGTCGCCAGGCCCAAGCGGCGTTTTGATGTCGCCCTGGATGGTCGGGGAGCAGAGATGCGCCTGCCAGCCTTGCCCAGGATCCGCGTGGGATGGCGCCTGGCGTCTTTCTTGCTGCTGGGTTTCCTGTCTTTTGTGCTGTACCAGTTCTGGAATGCTCCGGCGTTCACTGTGGAGGAAATAAAAATTTCTGGTTTGAGGTGGATCAAGAGCAGCGAGGTGGATCAGGTCTTGGATGCTACAGACCGGCAGGTTTTCGCTCTTGATCCGGATGGAATGCGCCAGGTATTAGTGAGTGAATTTCCGGAGTTCTCGGATGTGCAGGTCGCGGTCATGATGCCCAACACGGTGATGATCACGGTCACCGAGCGAGTGCCAGTGTTGGTCTGGAAACAGGCTGGCAGAACTCAGGCAGTGGATGCGCAGGGTTTTGCTTACACTGCCAGAAATGAGATAAACCTCTCCACCCTGCCAACGGTCGATGCTGCGGGCGATCCTCCTTACGCCGGGCCAGTCGATCTGATCGCCTTGCTGGAAGAGGAAGATACGCTGGAATTTGAGGAAGAGCCAGAAGCCAAGGAAGAGATTGAGGCCGAGAAGGAACCGGTGCGATTTCTTTTCCCTGAGATGGTTTCGGCCATCTTGCTGATGGCGGAAAAGGCTCCTGAAGGCGCAACCCTGATCTACGATCCTGTAAAGGGGTTGAGTTGGAAAGATAGCCGAGGCTGGGAAGTAGTTTTTGGCTCCCTGCAGGACTTGGATATGAAATTACTGGTCTACCGGGCCATCCTGGATAGTCTGAAAGGCGATGAGAGGAGACCCGCGCTGATCAGTGTGGAGTATGTACATGCTCCTTATTATCGCTTGCAGCAGGAATAGCGCTGGTGAAATGGATTGAGTTGAATGGAAACCTATCCTTATCTGCGAAAAGGTCGTCTGAATGGATGAGTCAATTTATATAGGAATTGACATTGGCACCACAAAAATCTGCACCCTGGTGGCGCGCGAAGATCCGCCAGGTCAGATTCGTATCCTTGGCGCAGGAATTGAACCCTCGCAGGGGCTGAAAAAAGGCGTGGTGGTTGATCTGGAAGCTGCGGCCCAGGCGGTTTCTCGCTCGGTCGACAGGGCTGAACGCACTTCGGGGATTGAAATCCCTTCTGCCCTGGTTAGCCTGGCCGGGTCGAACGTGTCTTCAGTCAACAGCCGTGGGGTGGTTGGCGTCACTGGAAGGATTATTGATGAGGATGATGTCGCTCGTGCAGTGGATGCTGCCCGTGCGGTGGCAATCCCGCATAACCGCGAAATCGTGCATGTCATCCAACGCGGATTTGATGTGGATGGGCAGGATGGAATCCGCACTCCCATCGGGATGCACGGCTACCGCTTGGAAGTGGAAACGCACATCATCACCGCCACTGCGGCAAGCGTTGAAAACTTACGCCAGTGCGTCGCCGCGGCCGGGGTCGAAGTATCTCAATTTGTGCTCAATCCGCTGGCTTCAGCTGAGGTGGTTCTGACGGAAACGGAGCGCCAGATGGGTGTGGTTGTCTGCGATGTGGGAGGTGGGACAACCGATATGGCGATTTATGTGGATGGCGATGTCTGGCATACAGCCGTGCTTTCCATTGGCGGCAACCATATCACCTCGGATATTGCCCAGGTGCTGCACCTGCCCAATTCTCAAGCGGAGGAGGTCAAGATCCAGCATGGCCACGCGGATGTGAACGAGATTGACGCCCGGCAGGCTTTTAACATCCGCCCATTTGGTGAGCAGGATCCAGTCCAGGTCAGTTTGCAGGAATTGGTGCAGATCATTGGGGCGCGGGTGGATGAAATATTCGGCCTGGTACTGCAGGAGATCAAGCGTTCTGGCTATGATGGGCTGCTGCCGGCTGGTATGGTGCTGACCGGAGGATCCAGCGCGCTGCCAGGGATACGGAATGTAGCCAGCCGCACCCTGGGTTTGCCAGTTCGGATTGCACAGCCCGAGAATCTGGTCGGCATGGTGGATAAATTACATTCCCCCGCTTTTTCAACCAGTGTGGGCTTGCTGCGCTGGGCAATGTTAATGAGCGAGGTCGCCTCAGTAGGCGAAATCAGGAGACCGAGGCCAAAATCTTCATCCACTGTAGTCGATTGGGACAAGATCAAGAGCTGGTTCAAGCGGTTGATGCCGTAATGGCTGCCCGTCTGACCACGATCAGGTTATACCAGACGATGCTGTCTGATTAACGATGGAAAAGGTAAAGAATAACGAATCAATATTGTGATCACAACCATGTTTCACAGAAGGCAAATTTACATATCTTAGGAGGATGCTGTGACAACGAATACACCAAACCAGATCGAATCTTTTGCCCGCATCAAAGTTGTGGGCGTAGGCGGCGGTGGATGCAACGCCGTCGACCGGATGATCGATGAAGGCATGCAAGGCGTGGACTTCGTCGCCATAAACACCGATGCACAGGCGTTGATGCTCTCCAAGGCAACGACCCGGGTGCGCGTCGGCGAGAAATTAACCCGCGGGCTTGGCTCGGGAGGCGATCCGGAGACCGGGCGGAAAGCCACCGAAGAGTCAGCTGAGGAGTTATATAACATCCTCAAAGGCGCCGACATGGTCTTCATCACCGCCGGCATGGGTGGCGGCACAGGCACAGGCGGCGCTCCGACTGTCGCCCAGATCGCGAAAGAGATCGGGGCTTTGACCATCGGCGTAGTCACCCGCCCATTCACTTTCGAAGGCTCGCGCCGGATTGCCTCTGCCGAGACGGGCATCGGTCGCCTCAAAGAGAAATCAGATACCCTGATCGTCATCCCGAACGACCGGCTGCTGCAGATTGTGGACAAGCGGGCCAACCTGCAGCAGGCTTTCCGGGTGGCGGATGATGTGCTGCGTCAGGGTGTGCAAGGCATCTCTGAATTAATCACTGTGCCTGGCCTGATTAATCTCGACTTTGCAGATGTCCGCACCATCATGTCTGAGGGTGGCGCGGCGTTGATGGCGGTAGGCCAGGCGAAGGGTGAGGATGCTGCTCGTATTGCAGCAGAGGCGGCAATATCCAGTCAGTTGCTGGATATCACCATCGATGGCGCGCATGGCATCCTGTTCAATGTGACGGGCGGCCCCGACCTGACTCTCTTCGATGTCAATCAGGCAGCTGCGATCATCAAGGAGACCGCTCATCCAGATGTCAACCTGATCTTTGGAGCGGTGATTGATCCGAGTATGAAAGATGCGGTACGCATCACGGTGATTGCCACAGGTTTTGAGCGCACTGGAATGCCCCGGCGGATGGCAGAGCCAATCCCAGTTGAAACTCGTCAGCCGGAAGAGGAGCGAGTCAGCGTTTCCCAGCCTGTTCGACCGGCAGTGCGCGAATTTGTACCACGGGCGATTAACACAGAAGATTTGGATATTCCGACCTTCTTGCGCAATCGCAGCCGCTGATCAGCGGTGGTCAGAGATAGACAATTTATCGGTGAAGGGTTGGGACCGGCTTCCTCCTTCCGGTGAGTGTTGCCTGTCTGCCGGGCCATAGGGCAGATCGTGGCTGGCTTTCCCCACCTTGCCTTCGCGTGGGGAGGCAGGCATCCAATTGTTGAGCCTGGCGTCTTTTGCGCCAGGCTCAACGAGTCTCTCAGAAAAATTTTAATCATTAACGAGACTAAAATCCCCTTGCCATAATGAAACAATCATGCTAGAATGCACATCGTCTGTACTACCTGTACGGGCCTCCGTTAGTGGGACCCCTATATCTGGCGGCTACATCTGTTCTATTAATCAGGGAGCGACATGCGTTGTCCTTATTGCAAGCACCAAAGCTCGCGAGTCATTGATACATCGCACGATGCGCGCGGCGGCGTTCGGCGGCGCCGTGCTTGCGAACATTGTGGCCAGCGCTTTAGCACTTACGAACGCCCGATTTTAGCGACGCCTCTGGTGGTCAAGCAAGATGGGACGCGCGAGGAATTTGACCGTGACAAATTGATCCGCGGCATCCGCATCTCCTGCGCCAAGAGACCTGTCTCTGCTGCGGATATTGAACGCCTGGTGGGCGAAATCGAGGCTACTCTACAAGCGATGGGTCGCGCTGAAGTCTCATCGCGGGTTGTGGGGGATATGGTGATCGCCGGCTTAAAAGAATTAGACCACATTGCCTACATCCGTTACGCGATTGTTTACCTTGGTTTGGATGATTTAAGGTCGATTCGGACTGAGATCGATCGTTTATTAGAATAATGTGTTGTTAAATCTGGCCCGGCGAAGTGGGTGATACGTCGAGGCTTCCTTTTTGACTCTATATTGGTAGAGGAGGCGTTGCATGTTGCGGGATATTGGGATCCATCCATCGAATAATGGTTTGTTGCCCACCCCGCCTGTTCCTGAGGAACTGGGCGCGGTGCAGTTAACCGATAATGCCCGGCAGGTATTGGTGCGCCGCTATGTCCGGCGCGGCAAAGATGGTTTACCGGTTGAAACAGTTGAAGAGATGTTCTGGCGGGTGGCCTATCATGTCGCCTCCAGTGAAGAGAAGTGGGGCGGTGATGTGATCCAGCGCGCGGTTCAATTCTATCAGCTGCTCAGTTTGAAGAGCTTTTTCCCCAATTCCCCTACCTTCACCGGCGCGGGCACCCCTCTCGGGCAGCTGGCGGCCTGCTTTGTTCTGCCGATTAACGATGATATGGGACGAGATTCGGCTGGAATCTTCCAGACGCTGCGCGATGCGGCTCTGATACAGCAGACCGGCGGCGGCAATGGCTTCTCATTCTCGCGCTTGCGCCCAAAGGGTACGCTGGTAAAATCCTCAGCCGGGCAGGCGACTGGGCCGGTGGGCTTTCTGCGCGTGTATGACAAGGCTTTTGGCGAGATTGCCCAGGGAGGCACCCGGCGGGGCGCCAATATGGCGGTCCTGCGCGTGGATCACCCGGATATCGAAGAATTCATCACTTGTAAAACCGATGAGAACGCCATCACCAACTTCAATATCTCGGTGGGCATCACAGATGATTTTATGCGGGCAGTAGAAGCCGATTCTCTTTGGGAACTGCGCTTTCCAGATGTAGATGCACCCGAATACAAGGGGTTTTTCGGCACCCTGGAGCAGGCGGAAGCTGCTGGCATCGCCATAAAAGTGTACAAGACGGTGCAGGCGCGCCAGCTGTTTGATAAGATCGTCACACAGTCGCACATGAACGGTGAACCAGGCGTGCTGTTCCTGGATATTTCTAACCGCACCAATCCAGTCCCGCATCTTTACCAGCTTGAAGCTACCAACCCATGCGGCGAACAGTGGTTAGGCCCATATGAGAACTGCTGCCTGGGTTCGGTCAATCTGGCCCAGCACTGCGCTCCGGGTGGCTCGGTGGATTGGGAGAAGCTGCGTCGAGATGTTGAACTGGCGACCATCTTTCTGGACGATGTGGTTGATGCCAATGCCTATGTCCCAGCAGTTGAACAGTTGAAGGAAGCAGCTTATCAGGCCAGGCGGATTGGCTTGGGGGTTATGGGGTTGGCGGATTTGATGTATCATGCTCGCATCCGCTATGGTTCTGAAGAAGGCCAGGAATTTGCTGCCCAGGTGATGGAATTTGTGCGCTATCATGCTGTGCGCACCAGTGTTGAACTGGCCGAAGAGCGCGGCCCCTTTCCAGCGATTTCGGGCAGCATATACGATCCTGAGGAGATGCGCTGGCAGCCCCCTCAGCCGCTGTTCCCTTATACCCGCCAATGGAGCCGTCCAGTGTTGGATTGGCAGGCGATCCGTGATGGGATCTATCAGTATGGCATTCGCAACGCGGCTCAAACTACGATAGCCCCAACGGGCACGATTGCCACGGTGGCGGGCTGCGAAGGCTATGGCTGCGAGCCAGTTTTTGCTCTGGGTTACATTCGCCATGTCAATGATAATGGCCAGGATCTTCAGCTGATCTATGCCAGCCCAAGTTTCGAGCAGGCTCTGATCGAGGGGGGGATAGACGATCAGACGCGCCAGGTCATCTTTGAGCACGTGATGGATCTAGGCACCTGCCAGGGACTGGCTGAAGTTCCTGAGGAGATACGCAATGTGTTTGTCATCTCGCAGGATATTACCGCCGAAGAACATGTGCGCATGCAGGCTGCTTTGCAGGCCTTTGTGGACAACTCTCTCTCCAAGACAGTCAACTTTTCTGAGGGCGCTTCTGAGGAAGACGTAGCCACCGCATATCTGCTGGCCTGGAAGCTGGGCTGCAAAGGGATTACGGTTTACGTCACCGGATCGAGGCAGAAAGTTGTCCTGGAAACCAGGGCTACTGCCAGCAAGAAGGGTGAGGCGCCAGCACCTGTGGCAGCTACCCCAGAGGCAACGGAGCAGCTAAGTTTGTGGGCGGATAGTAAAAAGCCGCGCCCGCGCCGGCTGAAGGGCTACACGATTACCGTCAGCACCCCGCTGGGCAAGGCATTTGTCACCATTAACGAAAATGGCGGCAACCAGCCATTTGAGGTCTTTGTGAATACTTCCAAGGCCGGGTCAGACACCGCCGCCGTATCCGAGGCGATTGGCCGGCTGATTTCCTACATTCTGCGTCTGTCTTCTTCCGTCACACCCCGTGAGCGCTTGAAAGAAGTTTGGCGGCAGCTATCAGGCATCGGCGGGGGGCGTTCTTTGGGGTTTGGGCCGAACCGGGTGCGCTCCCTGCCAGACGGAGTGGCGCAGGCTCTGGCGGAGTACCTTGAAAACACAGAGATTCAACCACATGTGGAGGGCGATGAGCAGCCCGGGCATGGCGATAACGGCTTCAATCTGATGAACGAGAACGCCTTACAGGCCAGAATTGATCTAGAAAGCTTGCCTCATCTCGATTTATTTAGCTCTCATGTGGGCGACCTGTGTCCGGAATGTGGGCAGGCCTCGGTGGTTAATGAAGAAGGCTGTCGTAAATGTTATTCCTGTGGATACAGCGAGTGCTAGGAAAGGTTTGAGGCTACCATGACGAAACGCATGATTGTCCTGGCGGGCAACATTGGCACAGGGAAAACCTCTCTCACCGAGCGCCTGGGGGCGCGCCTGGATTGGCAGACAGCGTTTGAGTCGGTCTCGGATAATCCCTACCTGGCAGATTTTTATACCGATATGCGCGCCTGGTCTTTCCACCTGCAGGTGTTTTTTCTGGGACATCGCGCTCAGCAATACCTGGACCTGGCCACAGCCCCTCAATCTGCAATCATCGACCGCAGCATTTACGAGGACGCCTATATTTTCTCGCGCGCCCTCCATCACATGGGGAATTTGAATGAGCGCGATTACATGGCTTACCGGCGCGTGTTCGAGCTGGTGGTGGCGCACCTCCCGCCGCCAGATTTACTCATCTACCTCCGGGCTCCGGTCTCAACATTGGTGGAGCGCATTCACAGCCGGGGGCGGGCGATCGAATCGGGCATCACAGCAGAATATCTCTCTCTATTGGACTCGTTCTATGAAGATTGGATGCAGGTATTCGATGTCTGCCCGGTGCTGACCATCCGCACCGATGATCTGGATTTTGTTCACAAAAGCCGCCATCTGGATGTGGTTGTGCAGCGCATCCAGGAAAAGCTCTCCGGACGCGAAGAAGTCGTTTTCCCTGCCAATCATTCCGCATAAAGCCCTCTCAGTTCATAGAAACCCTTCTTTTTACCAGGATTTTACATCCTGGTACTTCTGGTTTTACACGGCTGCGATATCCTATAGAAGATCGCAGATGCGATCTCATCTTAAGAATAAATAGAACATACAAGCCAGATTGACAGGCTTATAGAAGGAGATAATGAACATGTCTAAGAAACTTTACATCCCGATTGTGATTGCATTATTGGTGGCGGTTATCGCTGGAGCTTTTGTTAGCAGCGGAGCATATGCCAAAACCAAAGAAGGACTGGCTCAAGTACGACGGCCGCACACCGAACTGGGCAAGATCACCCAGGTGGCCGATGACCGGTTCACCATGGAGAAGCGGGACGGTTCTACCGCCACGTTCCTGGTTAACGATGAAACCCGCTTCTTTGACAAAGAGAAGACAGAGCTGAGCTTGGCCGACGTCAAGGTTGGACAATGGGTGGGCGTGGCTGCACCGAAGGGCGAGGCGGAAGACCGCACTGCCCGCCTGGTGCTGATCCTGCCGGAGGATTTTGATCCCGAGAACATGTCCGGGGCGGCTGGTACGATTTCAAGTGTAAATGCTGGCGCGGCCGAGTTTACTTTGAAGAACCGTCAGGGAGAAGAGGTCACTTTCCTGGTCAACGAGGAGACGAAATTCCTGGGACAGGTCGCCGACCTGGCCAGCCTGGAAGTTGGAATGGCGGGCATGGTGCGCGCTGAAGAGCAGGACGATGGCTCATTGTTAGCTATCTCAGCCCGGGCTGGCTACCCGGTGGCCAAGAAAGTGGGTGAAATCACCGCCGTGAACCAGGATGATGGCACATTCACTTTGAAGACCCTGCGCGGCGGCGAGGAACTGACTATCCAGGTTGATGAAGAAACTCGCTACCGCACCAAGGATGGTGAACTGAACGGCCTGGGCGATCTGCAGCCAGGTATGATGGGTGCAGTGTTAGCTCGCAGCAGCGGAGAAGAAGGTGTATTCCAGGCCGCAGTTGTCATCGCACTGGATAAGAAAGAACTGCCCAAAGTGGACAAACGCGCCATCGGCAAAGTCCTCTCTGTGGATAAGAACGCCTTCACTATCCAGGCCCGCGATGGGCAGGAGTACACCTTTCAGGTGACTGGCGATACGAAGTTCCGCAGCCGCGGCGGGCAGGTGCAAAGCCTGGAAGACTTGAAGGAAGGCATGCTGGTGATCGTCGGGGCTAAGGAACTGGGCAATGGCGAATACCAGGCTCAGGTTGTCCTGGCTGGGCGAGGAATGCGGTAATCCTTTGCAGATAAGTTCTCTGAACAGCAGATAAACAGTGAGGTCTGGCAGGAAACTTGCCAGACCTCGACAATTTTAATTAGAGCACCCAGATTTTTAAAATGGCATCCACGATCAGACCCAGCATGAAGAACAGGCCAAATTCCCGGTTGTGCAAGAAAGCCGCAGCCACAAAGTAGTTCGGCCATACATCGGGGAAATCGGCGGGCTTCTCGGCTGGCTTGGGGGCTTTGAAGAACGGCAGGATGCGCAAAAAGACGCGCAGAGCCAGGAAGACAACCAGCAGGATGGGGGTGAAAAAGCCAGTCAGCACCAGGTACACCACGATGAGATACTGCAGAATGGTCAGCCCCAGCAAGGTATAGCGGGCGGCTTTCTCGCCCATGATTACTGGCAGGGTGTGGATGCGCCTTTCTTTGTCCATCTCGCATTTGTCAATATGCTTGCCGAAGATCACACCGGTCACGCCCAGGGCATAAGGCAGGCTGCCGATCACCACGTTCCAATCCCATGTACCGGTAATGACATAATAGCCTCCCCCGATCATCAATGGCCCCCACACAATCAAGACAGCTATCTCTCCCAGGGCAATGTATTTCAAGGGCCAGGTATAGAACAATACAAAGAATATGCCCGCGCCCAGCAGAGCCAGAGTCAGTCCGCCCCGCAGATAGACCAGGATGGCGCCACATATTAAGGCGATCAGCCCGGTAACCGTGGCGTAGGCTAGCAGCTGCCGTTTGGTCATCAAGCCATGCACCAGCGGCTGGGGGCCATATTGCGCCCGGTAATAATTATCCTGGTCAACACCTCTGACATAATCGGTGTAATCATTGAGCAGGTTGTTGGTGGCATGCGCCATCACCAGCCCGATGGCTATCAGCAGCCAATATAAAAATTGAAAGCTGCCCTGCTGGAAAGCCAGGATGCCGGCAATGGCGGCAGAGATAAATGTCATAATCAGAACAACCGCCCGGGTTGAGATCAGCCACTTCGAGATAATGTCCAGGCGATTCCATTCTTCTTGGCTGACATGCGGGATCACCTGCAATGCTTTGCGCCACATGGCAAGGTTCATAGGTTAACTCCTGACGATTTCAGCAATGGTCTGGCAGACGATTTCCACTTGTTCTTCTGTCATCACGCTGGAGAAGGGCAGCGCCAGGCCGCGTCTACCCAGGTCTTCTGTCACCGGGAAGTCTCCCTCCTGGTAGCCAAAGCGTTCGACCAGATAGGGCTGCAGATGGATGGGGATAAAATAAGGCCGGGCAGGGATGCCGTGTTGGTGAAGCTCCCTGGCGATCCGGTCACGGTCAATATCGGGGGCAAAGCGGATGACATAGACAAACCAGCTCATCCGAGTGGTGGTGGGCGCCAGCTGAGGTGTCTGGACTTCGGGGAGTTCTTCCAGCCGTTCGCTGTACCAGGCAGCGACCTGCGAGCGTTTTTCCAGCAGCTCATCCAACCTGTCCATCTGGACTCGTCCCAGGGCGGCGCTCATCTCATCCAACCGGTAGTTATAGCCCAGGTGGGTATGCTGCAGCCAGGTGTCGCCGGGGGCGCGCCCCTGGTTGCGTAAGGCGCGCATCAAGCCAGCGGCGGTTTCATCATCGGTCACAATCATGCCGCCTTCGCCAGTGGTAATTTGTTTATTGGGATAAAAGGCAAAGACGCCATAATCTCCAAACAAACCGGCTGGCTGCCCCTGATATTCCGCCCCCAGGGCTTCGCAGGCATCTTCAATCAACTTTAGACCATGCTGCCGGGCAGTGGCTTCCAAGGGAGCCAGGTCGGCGGGCTGGCCGAACACATCCACAGGCAGGATTGCCTTGAGCGGATGCCTCCCCTGCGCGCCGCGGCGTGGCAGCCAGGCGCGCGCTGCCTTGCCTCCCTGGAGCAGATCAGCAGCTGCCCTCTGCACCAATCCGGGGTCGATGCTGCCAGTGAGCGGGTCCACATCGACAAAAACAGGGACAGCATTCTCATATAATAGAACATTCGCAGAAGCAACAAAGGAAAATGGGGTGGTGATGACCAGATCTCCGGCAGAAATGCCTGCCGCGCGCACGCATAGATGCAGCCCGGCGGTGCCTGAATTGACGCCGATGGCGTGTTTGCAGCCCAGACGCCGGGTAAAGGCCGCTTCAAAAGCCTGGATTTCGCCGCCCATGCTCAGGTTGGGTGTGCGCAAGACAGCAGCCACCGCCTGGCGTTCGGCTTCAGTCAAATCGGGGGAAGACATGGGGATGTCAGCCTGGTGCATTTGCAATGAAAACCTCCTCGGCTAATCCGGCCAGGCGGCGCCGGCGCGCACAATGCCGTTTTCTGGTACATCGGACTTGACCGTAGCGCCGTTGCCAACCCGCGCCCCGGCCCCAATCCGAGCGCGCAGGTTGATGGTGGCGCCCATTCCCACCAATGCACCGGGGCCGATCTCAACCTGACCAGCCAGGATCGCCCCGGGGGAGATATTGGCATAATCGCCCAGACTGCATTCGTGTGAAACAATCGCTCCGGTGTTGATGATCACGCCAAAACCTATCTTGGCTTCGCTGCCAACATAGGCATGTGGAAAAACCTGCACTCCTGGAGAAAGCCTGGCGCTGGCCTCCACGAATGCGCTCGGGTGGATGAGCGCCGGGCAGGCGAAACCAGCCTGCGCCAGCCGCTTGAATACGCTGATCCGTACGGCAATGTTGCCGATCCCCCCCACCGCGTTCACAGCCAGACGAACGCCCTGTGCATATAGCTCAGGGAGCTTTTCCCCCCCGCCCAGGATCGGCAGTCCCATCACGGTCTCACCAGCCGGGAAGCCATCATCCAGGATGCCGACAATCTGGTAGCCTCTGAGGGTGCGCAGCAGGTCAATTAACGCTTTCCCATGACCTCCCCCGCCATAAATTAATATTGATGTTGGATCAAAGGCGCTCTCTGTGGGCGTGTAAGCGAGCTTTGCGGCGCTTTTCTGCAGAGCGCCGCGCACCATGCTTTCGGTGATCAGGGTTTCAGGGGGAAACTGGCTCAGGTCGAGGCCTGACTGGTGCGCCAGGGCGAGCGCAGGTTGGGTGATACGCATTCCCTCGGGCACACTGCTCTCCGAGCCTCGTGGCAGTGATTGAGAACCGGAGTCGGCTTCTGGCTTCCAATCCGGCTGTTCAGCCAGATAGCACAGGATGTCGCCTGCCCGCACCGTCTGGCCCTGGCTGAAGCGCAGGGCGGCAATATAGCCTGTCCCTTCTGCTTCAACCTCGGCGGTTGACTTGGTGGTCTCGAGGGTGAAGAGCAGATCGCCCTTGGAGACCTGCTGGCCTTCGGTAATATGCAGGCCGGCCAGCAGGGCTTCTGGTTCGTTCGGGTTGAGCAGGGGGATCAGGATAGGTTCAGGCAGGTTGCACCTCAAAAGTTCAGTTTATACTTCAGCACCAGTCCCTGGTTGGTCACCAGATAAAAATTGCCTTGCAGATCAAATGTAATCCCAAACGGGTAGCCGATGCCGGACTCCAGTTTGATTATATCCACAAATGAGCCGTTTTGATCATAGACTTCCAGCCCATCGATATCGTAAATGTAAACTCTACCTTTGCTGTCGACAGCCACACTGCCCGGGCTTCTGAATTTGCCCGGCCCATCGCCCTGCACACCGAACCGGTCAACATACTGCCCCTGGGCATTGAATTTAAACACCTGGTAGGAATTGTTGCTGACCAGGTAAATATTCCCCTGTCCATCTACTGCCATCGTTAAATTGGAGACAGAGATTTTCTTATCGATCTGGGTGATGAAATCCGTCTGTGTCCAGAGGACTGCGCCTTCCGGGTCGAGCTGGGCGATCTTTTCCTGTTCAACCACCTGGTAGAGCACATACAGGCGGTTGAGCGGATCAACAGCCAGCTTATCGTAGATATCATTGCGGTTCCGGGCAGGGACGGTTTTTACCAGCGCGCCGTCAGCAGTATTGAAAACCAGCAGATCAGCGCTGCGCACCACGTAGAGCTTCCCGGAGTAATCTGCGGCCATGTCGGAGATGATGGTGTAATCGTAGCTGTCGGGAGGAACCTGGATCGTTTGCAGGTATTTCCCGCTGGGATCGAATTTCTGGATGCGCCCATCCTGGTAATTGGCAATAAATATATTGCCATCCATATCCAGGGCAATGCTGCGCGAGTCATCGAACTGCCCGGGGCCGTTGCCCTGCCCGCCAAATTTCATTAACAGGCTGGCATTCGGGACGGGGGTCAGGGTTGGCGCGGGGGTCGCAGTGCTGGGAGCCCGAACGGTAGGGATGGCGATCGCCACGCTGGTAGAAACCTGGGTGCTGACGGATTTGATGGCGCTGTCCACCACCGCGGTGGTGGCGAAAACGCCGCCAATTGCCAGGGCAACCGCCCCGATGATCCCGATCACCGTCAGGATGGCAATCACGGCGAAAATTCTACCAGCCGAGGAAGATGCACCAGTCATCACCACGGTCTGGCTGGGGATATTCATCATGACCGGCTGCGCCTGGCGTTCAGGCTCATTTTTAGGCCGGTATTCAGAAGGAACCAGCACATTGCTGCCGCAGTAAACGCAGCGCACGCTGGCTGCATCAGGTACGGGTAAACTGGCCCCACAGGTGGGGCAGTGAAAGAGTTGGGGCTGCGAGGGGGAATCGTTCTTGCTTGCCATGTGACACCATCCTTAGGTAACCTGTAATCATAGTTTGCGCCGTTCAATAGGCGCAATATAATATATTTTACCTTTTTTGTATGGTATTATGGCAAGTTTCTATAATATTCTTAATGTTGGGCAGCGCAGCAGCTTCCAAGATACCTGAGGATGGAACAGGCAGGTCAAGCGCTCCAAGGCGCTGGACACTCTGCAGTTGAGAGCCTAATTTTTGGGCAGCCTGAGCGATGACTTCGGCTCCCCATCCCAGGCTCAGGGTCCCTTCCTCAAGGGCTACCAGCCGCCGGGTGCGGCCCGCAGATGCCAGGACAGGAGCCAGGTCAAAGGGCGCCAGCTGCTGTAGAACGATGATTTCGGCAAAAACCTCGTGCTCATAAGCCAGCTTGAGGGCTGCCTGACGGGCCAGTTCTGCCATATAACCGTAAGTCGCCAGGGTGAGAGATGGCGGTGGAGCGCCGCGCAGGTTGATCTGGTAGGCGAGGGGGGGAACATCCAGGCGCGCTTCTCCCCCGCTGACCGGTGGAACCGCCCGGATTTCAAACTCGCCTGGCATGTCGAGAGCCACCAGGGGCAGCAGGTAGAGCAGCTTATTCTCGACGAAAAGGACTGGATCCTGGCTGTGCAGGATGGCATCGTAGAGCAGATCGCCGGGGCTGCCAAAGGCCGATGGAGCCAGCACGCGCAGCCCAGGCGCCCCCAGGAAGTGCTTCTCCAGTGTTTGACTGTGGGTGGGGCCATAGCCGCGCCGCCCACCCATCGGGGTGCGTATGACCAGCGGGACACTCACCCGTTCATTGGGCGGCTTCCCGCCGGAGTACATCCAGCGGAACTTGGCGGCGTGATTGATGATCTGGTCGGCAGCCAGGGTGACGAAATCGCCGAACATGATTTCGACCACCGGGCGCAGGCCGCGCAGCGCCATACCGGTCGCCAGCCCGACAAAACCCGCCTCCGAGATGGGTGTGGTCAGCACCCGCGCTGGGAAAGCCTGCGATAAACCGCGCGTGACTTTGAAAGCTCCACCGTAAGGATCGAGCAGATCTTCGCCAAGCAGAAGCACACTCGGGTCTTCTGATAAAGCCCGTCGTAGGGCAGCATTGAGAGATTCCAGCACAGTAGTCATCATGGATACAGCTCGGCAAGATCGGGCAGCGGGTCTGCTTGCGCCTGCTGGTAGGCTTGTTCGACCTGCCGGTCAACTTCAGCCTCGATGCTTTGGCGCGAAGCAGGTTCTATATGCGCGGCCAAAATGGTCAGCGGATCGCGCTCCTGGCGCAGGCGCTCAACATAGGTGGACGGGCGGGTATCATCGCTCTTAGAATGCGGGCCGAAACGGCAGGTATGGATAATCAGCGTCTGGGGCTCGCACTGCTGACGCACTTGCCGCAGTAATTTTTGGGCGACCGCTTGAATTTCCTGCACATCGCTGGAGTCTAATTCAGCGACCGGGATGCCAAAGGCAGTGAAGCGCGCCGCTATCTTGCCGGCAAGCGCTAATTCGACCGGCGTGGTTTGGGCGATGCGGTTGTTTTCCACCACATAGAGAATTGGCAACTGCCAGAGCGAGGCCATGTTGAAAGCCTCGTAGATCACTCCCTCGCCCAGGGTGCCGTCTCCCAGGAAGTTTATTGTGACTGCCCCACTGCCCTTGCGCTTCTCAGCCAGGGCCATGCCGGTGGCGACCGGCACAATCCCACCCTGGACGCCGTTGGAGTAGAAATTTCTCCACTGCAGATGCTGCGAGCCGCCCCGCCCACCGCAAACCCCGCTGGCTTTACCCATCAGCTCTGCAAACAGCGCGCGCATATCCCCGCCATAAGCCAGGAAGTGCCCGTGACAGCGATGGTTGCTGAAGACGATATCCTGTGGCTGCAGATGATGCAGCACGCCCGCCGCATTGGCTTCCTGGCCCAGGTAGGTATGTGTGGTGCCATAGAATACCCCCTTGGGGAAATTATCCAGCACCGTTTGCTCAAAACGGCGGATGCGGTACATGCACCGGTATAAATCTAGCAGTTTGGGCGGGTTGGTTGATACGTCCATCATTGTGTAGTGAAATCGCGCCAATTGTTTTCGCGGGGTGAGTATACCAGGCGGAACCGCTCGCACACGACCGGCATTTTGGGGTCAGGCTGGCATCCCAATTTTTCACAGCAGCGGCTGAAGAAGCGCCAGTGAGCCTGTCTCCAGTATTCCAGGCTGAGATCGCCCTCGCCTTCTTCGGCCGCGAACTGGGCATCCACCTCATCAAAGGGTAAGGTGCGGACTTCACTGGTCTGGATGATGCACTGCGGATTGCCATCGAAATCGGTGATGACACTGTAACCGCCCAGAATTGGCGCATCAGCGGGATCAGCCTCGATCGACCAGGCCAGAGTGGCGGTGGCAGTTTTTTTGCCAGCCAGCACCAACGCACCCAGTTCATCTGCCAGTTCGCGGCTGTCGCCGAAGTACCAGGTCTGGTAGGGTGTCTCTGGAGAGATGGGCGGGTTCTGCTGGCAGAAGGCCTGCCAGAATTGCGCCGCGGTTTGCCCCTGGCTGCCCATGAACTCCTCCATCGTTGCCTTTCCGATTGGGTTGATCCCTTCACGCCGGAGCACTTTCCAGAAGGTGAGAGCCAGAATTTTTATATCCAGCCAAAAAGACCAGTGATCCACGTACCAGACATCATACCGGAAGCGATCCTCCCAATTCAGCGTATTGCGCCCATTGATCTGCGCCCAGCCCGTTATTCCTGGCAAGACATCATGCCGGCGAGCCTGTTCTGGGGAGTAGCGCGGCAGATACTGCATGAGCAGCGGGCGCGGCCCAACCCAGCTCATCTCGCCTCGCAGCACATTGAAAAGCTCCGGAAGCTCGTCCAGGCTGGTCTGGCGCAGAAATTTGCCCAACCGGGTGAGGCGCTGCTCGTCTGGGAGCAGATTTCCCTGCTGATCACGGTCGTTTGTCATCGTACGAAATTTGAAGATTGAGAAAGGCTTGCCGTGGTAGCCAGGTCGTTGCTGGCGGAAGAGGATTGGAGTCCCATGATAAATCAGCATCAGCAAAGCCAGGGCAGCCAGCAGTGGAGAAATCAAGACAAGCATTAGGCTGGTCAGCAGCAGATCGAAAAGCCGCTTTGAAATGGGCGGTCTGACGACAGGCCTGCCGCTGAGTTTTTCATTTGAAGTCGGCTGTGGATGGATGGTCATTCGCTCTTGGTGCGGCTTTCCAGCAGCTTTTCCAGAACTTCAACCAGCCGCTCTTTCCACTCAATTAAGGCAGTGTGGGGCATCCATAAGGTGACTTTCCCGACGCGCACCTGCGGGCCAAGGTCCGGGAGATCATCTGGCAGATTCCCTTCTGGAAAGCGCATCACAAACTGTCCGCTTTCCACTGTGATCGATGCCAGGCCTGCCCGGTCAGCCAGCATACGCACTCTTAACTGGTAAAAAAGGTTCAGCACAGGTTCAGGTGGAAGGCCGAAGCGGTCCTGAAATTCTTCGTGCAGCGCATCCAGTTCCGCCAGCGAGCGGGTATCTGCCAGGCGGCGATACAGGCCGAGACGGACAGTTTTATCAGGCACATAATCGGCAGGAATGCTGACCGGAATAGGCAGTTCAACGTTGGTATTCATGAACTGAGCGCCAGGGAGCGGTCTGAGGGCTGTCGCCGGCAGTCCCTGTTCACTGCGCAGATTTTTCACTGCTTCTGCCAGCAGGCTGGTATAGAGGTGGAAGCCGACCGTGGCGATATAGCCGTGCTGGCGGGTGCCCAGGATGTCGCCCGTGCCGCGAATCTCCAGGTCACGCATGGCGATAGAGAAACCCGCTCCGAGCTGTGTATTCTCCGCGATCGTTTCAAGCCTTTGCCGGCCTTCCAATGAGGGCAGCTTGCGGTTATGGCGAAAGAAATAAGCATAGGCGCGCTGCGCGCCGCGTCCAACACGCCCGCGCAGCTGGTAAAGCTGCGCCAGGCCGAAGGTGTCCGCCCGATCAACGATCAGGGTGTTCGCGTTGGGGATATCCAGGCCAGATTCAATGATGGATGTGCTGAGAAGGATATCCACCTCGCCATTGCTGAACTGATCCATGCGTTGAGCCAGCTCGGTTTCAGCCATCTGACCGTGCGCCACGGTGATGCGCGCCTCGGGAAGAAGCTGTTTGAGGTGCAGATGGATGGCGCCGATGGTTTGCACCCGGTTGTGAACGAAGAAAACCTGTCCGCCGCGCTCCAATTCGCGCAGGATTGCCTGCCGCACCAGGCGAGGCGAATAGGGGCCGACATGGGTAACGATGGGCAGACGTTCTTCAGGCGGGGTGTTAATGGTAGAAATATCGCGCACGCCGCTCAGCGCCATATAGAGTGTACGCGGGATGGGGGTAGCTGTCAGGGTGAGTACATCCACTTCTGTGCGCATCTTTTTCAAGGTCTCTTTGTGCGTGACGCCGAAGCGTTGTTCCTCGTCGATAATCAATAACCCCAGATCCTTGAAGGAGACATCTCCAGACAGCAAGCGATGGGTGCCGATGACGATATCCACCTGTCCTTGCGCCAGCCGTTCAATAATATCGCGCTGCTGGTGTGGTGTGCGGAAGCGCGAAAGCATCTCGACGACCATCGGAAAGGCTGCCAGCCGCTGACCGAAGGTATGGTAATGCTGCTGCGCCAGTACGGTGGTAGGTACTAGAATGGCAACCTGCTTGCCATCCATCACGGCCTTGAAGGCAGCCCGCAAAGCGACTTCGGTTTTTCCATAGCCAACATCGCCGCAGATCAGGCGATCCATTGGTCGCCAGCTCTGCATGTCGCGCTTTACTTCAGCCAGCACTCGCATCTGATCGTCGGTTTCGATATAAGGGAAGCTGGCCTCCAGCTCCTGCTGCCAGGGAGTATCATCCTGGAAGGAATAGCCCTCCACCACACTGCGCCTGGCGTATAGTTCCAACAGATCCTCGGCAACTTCACGCACGGCCTCTTTGACGTGACTCTTGACGCTGCGCCATTCGCTGCTTCCCAGGCGGCTGGGCGTGGGGGGACGATTGTCGGCGCCCACATAGCGGGTCAGACGATCGGCCTGGTGCACCGGTACAAATAATTGGGCTTCATCGGCATATTCGATGCACAGGTATTCATGCTCGATGCCATCCACAGTACGCCGCACCAGGCCTTTGTAGCGGCCAATGCCGTGATCGACGTGCACCACCCAGTCATCAATCTGCAGATCGACATAGCCTGCTTCGGGGGCTTCTGCGGCGCGCTGCGCTCGCCGGCGCGGTTCTGGCCTTCTCCACCCGAAAATCTCACCATCGGTGAGCAGGTGGAGCAGCTGATCATCGCTGGCGAGGAAGCTCCAGCCTTCAGACAGGCTGCCATCGATGAAAAGAGGTGGTTTCAAGCCATCATTTGCCGGGCTCTGCTCTGTCCAAAATTCCCGTAAACGGCCGCATTGGCGCGAAACGATGACGATCTGCTCGCCTGCCTGATGATGTTCGGTCATGTGTTCGAGTACGGGTTTCAAGCGCCCACCAAAGCGCGTCCCCGGGGTGAAACGGTCCGCTAACGACAGGTGACCCTGATCAGGACCGGGTGGAGAGAGAGGCTCTGAGGCAGGCTGGTTGGATAAGGAACCCAGTTCCATGGATAGGTGCCCGCCCAGGCTATCCAGAATTTCCGACCAGGTCAGGTAGGGGATAGGGAAATCTGCTTCGAGGGTGCCTTCCTGGATGAAATCCTGGCGCATTGCCAGGGCTTGCTCCTCAACTTCGTTGATAGTCTCTTCCAACATCTGCTGGTCTTCGATCAGCACCAATGCCTGGCGCGGCAGGTAGTCCAGCAGGCTGGCTGGTGCAGGATGCAGCCGAGGCAGCATGAATTCGGAATAAGCTTCACTCTCATTCAATGCAGGCGTGTCAGGGCCGATTAAAAATTCTCTGGCCGGGGTGATCAAGACGCGGCCTGTCTGGTCATCGTCCGTTTTCTTTAGCGTGCGCTGGGTGGCAGGATCAAAACGGCGCAGGGTATCTATCTCATCGCCGAAAAAGTCCAGCCGCACTGGCTGCGGTTCGGCAGGAGGCCACAGATCCAGGATGCCCCCCCGGCGGGCGTACTGACCGAAGGCAATGACGGTATTGACCGATTCATAGCCTAAAGACAGACATAAACGGATGAGCTCGTCCGGCTGGATGGTCTGCCCGAGGCGCAAGATGCGGGAGGCTTTGAGGAATTCACGCCGGGGCAGGGTGCGGGTCATCAGGGCGCGCGCCGGGGCAACCAGGATAGGCGGCACTTGGGGCGCTGGCGCTCCAGGGATGTGATAGGTTGCCAGGGTGGTTAATGCCATCAGCCGGTCGCGCCGGGTGCTTTCGCCCCAGGCGGCATTCTCATAAAAGAGAGGAGTGGGTTCAGGAAAATACAGCCGCAGTGCATCCGGAAGCCAGAGGGCCAGTTCATCCAGTACCGTCAGAGCATGATCTGCCCGGTCGGTGAGCAGCACGAGAGGCCAACTTAGCTGGCGGTACAATGCAGCCAGGATGGGCAGCCGGGCAGACCTGCGCAGCCCCAGGGATGGCTGAACGCCGCGGTTGGTTTTCAAGGCTTCAATCAGCGGCTGGCAGGCCTTATCCAGAACCTGTAGGAGTGGGTTAAGGGAGGTCTTGACCGTTTCCATTGTATTCATTCATGGCAGCATCCAGCCCTCGGGTGACATACGTCAGTATCGCTTCGCTGGCGCGCTGAAGGGTGGGCTTTAATATTTCAATTTCCGCAGCAGAAAAGTCTTGTAATACGTACGCCGCGGCATCCATCCGTCCAGATGGGCGCCCAATGCCCAGGCGCAAACGGGGAAAATCCTGGCTGCCCAGCCGTTCAATGATCGATGCCATCCCTTTTTGGCCGGCAGACCCCCCCCCAGGGCGCAGACGCAGCGTGCCCAGGGGCAGGTCAACATCATCATATGCCACCAGCAAGTTGGTCAGTGGCACTTTGTAGTAGCGCACCAGCGCGCCAGCCGCCTGTCCGGAGAGGTTCATGAAGGTCTGGGGTTTTGCGAGCACCAGCTGTCTTTCCTGATAATTAGCCTTGGTGACGATTGCTCTGAACTCCATCCGGGTGAATTTCACCCCCAGGTGTTCAGCCAGGCGGTCAATCGCCATAAAGCCAACATTATGCCGGTTGGCCCGATAATCTCGTCCTGGGTTGCCCAGGCCTACGATCACAAAACGTTCATCTGCTTCTGACATCGTGTTTATCGTCACCTGTGCCTGAACAGCAGGCGAAGCGCCTGGTATAGTCCCAGCAAAACAAGGATTCCTAGCCCTGCCAGGGCGCCCAGACCAACGCTGGCGGCTACATCCAGCCGGGATACCTGCAGCGGGTTTGGCGGCAGTGGTGTAGGGGCGAGGGCCTCTGTGGGAACCTGTGCGCCAGTGGCAGTTGGGGAGGAGGCTGGCTCTGCTGTAGCCTGAGCGGCGGGTGTGGCGGTGGGCGGCGGTGGGGTGGGGGTGTCGGTCTCAATGGCGGTGTAATTGCGTACCCGAACCCCGCTAATATTGACGGTCTCCTGACTGCCATCTGTGTGCAGGACAACCAGGCGCAAGGTGTAGATACCATCGCTGATCGTAGTGGTATCCCACTGCGCCAGGGGGCCGTTCATCACCGGAGTATCACTCTGCTGAATAATGAACCAGGTCTGGGCGGGATTGTTGAAGTAAGAGAAAGTGATTTCAGCCGCCAGAAAGCCATCCACAGCGGTATTGCCCTGGATGGATACGACCCCCTGCAGCGCCTGGCCCCCAACAGGGGATGTAATTGCTGCGCTGGCAGATGGCGTGGAAGGGGCTGGTTGAAAACAACCTTCCCAGATCGCTATCCATAGGAGAAAGAACGCTGTAGAAACCAGGAATAATCGCTGCATGACAACTGTTTAGTTTAACATGGAGCAGCGCTCGGGTCAACACTCACAGCTGAAGTTCAGACAAAAGTTCGGACACGAGGCTGAACCAAAGCCAGGAAGGTATCCAAGGCGGCTCTCAAGACAGCAGCAATTTGCT
>JAFGQI010000152.1 GCA_016935755.1 Anaerolineales bacterium | reverse complement strand
TACTCTGAACCGTATCGTCTCTCTGGCTATATCGATCTTCGCTCATTTGATTTTTGCTAATGTCCGAACTCTTGTCCGAAGCTGAGAGAGATAATGTTCAACTCTCGGCAGCAGGTGAAAGGCGGGCCAGGTCTAGGCGCAGTCGTTCAACCATCTGCATATTGCCGGCTTCATCCCCCACAGCTGCCAGCTGCTGCTTTTTGTGAGCCAGTTCGCCGCATACTTGATAAAACTGGTTAGTGGCGCGGAATTTTCCTGAGAACAGCGCTCCCAGTCTGGCGGCAGTTTGAGACCAGGCCGAACAGGCTGTTTTATATTGGGCTGCGGTCATATTCTCGGCGCCCACTTCCTCGCGTAAATACTTGATCATGAGCTGCTGTTCTCTCCGGGTGATCCAGACGATAAAGAGCAGCATGAAGAACCACCCAGTCCAATCGTAGAATGTGCCGAAGACCAGCCCAGGCAGACCGGAAAACAGGTTGGCGATTGTGTTGTGGACCGAATGAAGCACAACCGCAACGATCCAACCGGCGAAGGGAGCAGCCAGCCTGACCACGGTGTTGCGGTTCAGGCGGGTGACTGCCAGACCAATCCCTATAAAGGAAGTATAAAATGGGTGCTGCCAGCCAACCAGAAATACCCTGACGATAACCAACCAGATCAAACCGGCATAACCGCTTTCCTGGTATCCATAACTGAAGATATAGTAGGCATTCTCAGTGGCTGCAAATCCCAGGGCAGTGACCGCAGCATAAACGATGCCATCCAGAGTAGAATCAAATTCGCGACGAAAGAACAGGAAGATGATCAGAACTGCGATGCCCTTCAGGGTTTCTTCGATGATCGGGGCAATGAAAGAGCCAGTCGCCAGGTTGGTGGCGGCCTCGGAATTGGTGAAAAGGTAAACCCCCATGCCCAAGAGCGTGTTGACCAGGAAGGCAGCTGCGGAGGCGAACACTGCCCCCCACATGAAAGCGGCTCCTAATAATATTTTCGGCTCCTTTTCATAGCGGTCCAACCAATAAATGATATACGCAAAGAGGAACATGGGCACGAAGCCGAATATGATTGAAAGCAGAACAGCCATGTCATGCCCTCCAGAGATCAGACAACTTCATTTTTAGATCGAAAAATCAGGCCAATGCGGTGAACTCTGGTCGCATTCGGAGATGCTCCCAGGACTGCAATCACCTCTTCAGGCCGGCCAGTGGCTGCCTCTCGAGCGGACAGGCACACCAGCAGACGCTGCCGCCCTTGTGAATCCGACGGATGCAGCTGCAGATCCAGGATCAGGGGACGTAAATCATAGTCCTTCTCCCTTCGCTGCCGAGGCAGAGTATCAGCCGACAGGATTTCCTGCACTCGCTTTTCTAGTTCCTGGATTTCTTCCAAAAAAGTGATCAGGTATTTGGATGCCAGCAGTTCGGTTTGCAGGGTGGGCTCCCCGGACTCAATTTCCTCAATGCGGGAGATTTTCAAACCAGGGGGTAAGGCCGGGATGAGAGCTGCCTCGATATCAGCAACCAGGCGGCGCTCATCTAACCATACATCTACAATTTCATTCTCGCTGGTAAAACCCAGCGGCAGAGCACAGGCCAGGTTAATGTGCGGGTGAGGGTTGAAGCCTTGGCTGTATGCCAGGGGCAGCCGGGCGCGCCGGAAGGTGCGTTCCCAGGTATGGTGCAAATCCAGATGACCGGTGAAGCGCATTGCATCCGTTTTGGCAAAAGTAATTCGTATTCTCATCTTGGCAACAATCAGGAACTCACCGGGAGCTTGCCGGTGGACTTTCTGATATCTTGGACAGGGATCTTCTTGGATTTGACTTCCGGGCATTGCCAGGCATCGCCGGGATGGGCGCGGCGCAGGTCGGCAAATGTGGGCAGGATGCCGCAGGCAAAGCAGCGCTCGCGGCAATCTGGGCGCGTCTTGCCCTGTTGGCTCCAAAGGTAATCTTCTGCCAGAAAGCGTTTGCGCACAGACGTGCTGATGTGGTCCCAGGGGAAAACTTCATCTAGGGGGCGCGGGCGATGAGTGTAGAAGGATGGATCCAGGCCCAATTTTTCGAATGCCTGCAACCATAGATCGTAACGAAAGTGTTCCTCCCAGGCATCAAAGCGTCCGCCGCTGCGCCAAACCTGATAAATGACCTGCGCCAGTCGGCGATCACCCCGTGAGAGCCAGGCCTCCAGCATGGTGGTTTCTGGCGTGTTCCAGTTCAGTTTCAGGCCAGGGCCGCGGATCGCCTTTTTTAAGAGAGCCTGTTTTTCACGGATCTGTTCTAAGGTATCACAAGATACCCATTGGAAGGGTGTGTGCGCTTTGGGGATGAAGGTGCTGACCCCGGCAGTGACCTGGGCGCGCTTTCCAACTACTTTGCGCCCTTCATACAGCACGGCTCTGCACAGGTCGGCGATAGCCTGAACATCCTCAATAGTTTCAGATGGGTGACCGATCATGAAATACAGTTTCAGGGTGCTCCAACCGTGGGCGAAGACAGCCCGCGCGGTATCGAGCAGCTGTTGTGTCTCGACAGGTTTGTTAATTATTTCCCGCATCCGTTCAGTGGCAGCTTCGGGCGCCAGGGTGAACCCGCTGCGGCGGGAATCTTTCATTGCATCCATCAGTTCGACTGAAAAGGATTCGATGCGCAAGGAGGGCAGCGAGGTGGATAAATGCCGTCCGGCAAAATGTTCATTGACTGTATGCACCAGATCCAAGATATGGGTATAGTCGGAAGATGAGAGGGACAGCAGCCCAACTTCCTCAAAACCCGTGTTGACCAGCGCCTCTTCGATTGCCTGGATGATTTCTTCGACGCTCCGCTCTCGCACCGGGCGGTTGACCATGCCAGCATGGCAGAATCTACAGCCGCGTGTACAGCCGCGCATGATCTCAATCGGCACACGGTTGTGAACGGTTTCGATATAGGGGACAATCAAATGGGTGGGTGGGGGAGGCAGTTTGGCGACGATGCGTTTCAGTATTGGCAGCGGCGCCTCGGGTACCAGCTTTTTCAGGCGCAAAAAGGCGCCATCGGAATCATAGAAATCCTGATAAAGCGCGGGTACATAGACTCCCCAAATTTGCGCCAGGGAAACCAGCAGTTCGGAGCGTGACCGTCCACTTAATTTCCAGGTCTGGTGAGCATCGATGATTTCCTGGATGACCTCCTCCCCTTCACCAATCACGAAAGCATCGATAAAGGCGTGCATTGGCTCAGGGTTAAACGCGGCATGTCCCCCAGCGATGATCAGCGGGTGTTCGGTTGTGCGATCGGCGGAGTGGATCGGGATGCCAGCCAGGTCGAGCAGATTCAGGGTATTGGTATACAGGGTCTCATATGGGAGTGAAAACCCCAGGATGTCGAAGCTGGCCAGGGGGTGTTTTGTTTCTAAAGAGTAGAGCGGTACGTTGTGCAGGCGCATCTGAGCTTCCATATCCACCCAGGGTGCATAGGCGCGTTCTGCCAGCACATCCTGTCGTTGGTTGAGCAGATCATACAGTATCGCCAGGCCCAGGTTTGACATGCCCAGGTCGTAGATGTCTGGAAAGATCAGCGCCACCCGGGTTTTTACAGTTTCCCAGTCTTTTACGATCTGGTTAATTTCCCCTCCCGTATATCTGCCGGGCTTTTTTACTTCAGGTAGAATGCGTTCCAATAATAGTTGTAATTCAGCAGGAGTTATCACCAGTAAAAAATTTCCTCGTTCGCGCGGGTGTTTGAATTTTTATTCGAAAATCCATCGATCTGTATCTCTTTGCCAGGCTATCAGTTCACCAGGCGTAAACCACAGAGATACTTCCTTTTGTCCATTTTCGACAGAATCGGAGGCATGGGTCAGGTTGCGCCCAACTTCCAGGGCAAAATCATGGCGCAAGGAGCCTGGAGCTGCCTCTGTGGGACGGGTAGATCCCATCGTCTGGCGCACAGCCGCGATGGCGTTTGGCCCTTCCCAAACCATTGCCATGACTGGGGCTGATGTGATGTAACGGATCAAGCCTTCGTAGAAAGGTTTGCCTTTATGAATGGCGTAATGGGTTTCAGCTAATTCCTGGCTGACTTGCATAAATTTGGCCGCTACCAGGCGCAGCCCGCGGCGTTCCAACCGTGAGATCACTTCTCCGACCAGACCGCGTTGTACGCCATCAGGCTTCACCAATACAAGAGTACGTTCCACAATGTCCTCCATGAGCATAAAAAATACGTGATACGGAAGGCGAGGCGTGAGCTTCCGAATTCCGTATCACGTTGTTGAAAGGTATGATCGGGCGTAAAAGCCCACAGCTTTACCGGAGCAATTTTTCTGCCCGAACGTAAGCATCCAATGCCTTTTTCACCTGATTTACCCGCAGGTAGGCATCTCCCAGGCATTGCCAGACAGCGATATGCTCCGGGTAAAGCCCGGTGAATTCTTCCAGATCCAGGATGACTTCATCCAGGGATTGATTGGAGCGAACCAGCATATTATAACTGCTTACGGCTTTATCCAGATCACCCCGAGCCAGCGCGGAGCGAGCATCCGTCAATTCAGCTGGCGTTGGGGTTTCTTGCCCGGTGGCTGGTCGGGTCTCAATGACAAGGGTCGGCGCAGCCGCCTCAGAGGTTTCCAGATACAGGAAATCCTGGATTTCATTCAAGGCTGCCTGGGTGAAGCCGGGCACCTTGAGCAAATCTTCCACCCGCCCAAAGGCCCCCTGGCTGTCGCGGAAATTGATGATTTGCTGAGCCATGATGAAGCCAACTCCTGGCAATCTTTCCAACTCCACCAGGGATGCCCGGTTGAGTTCTACCAGGCTGGGCGGCTTGACCGGTGGGGGCGTCCAATCAATATCTTCAGCAGATTCAGGAGCAGCTTCTGTTAACCAGGTCGGCAGCTCAGGCAGTTCTTCAGCAGGGCGCTGGATGGGTGGTTCTGTCGGTGGCGATACCGGTTCGGCAGGGATGGCTTCTTCTACAATTGCGGCAGCTTCAAGCATCTCCTCGGCAGGCGCTGCCGGGATTTCGGGAGCGCTGATTTCTGCAGTGCTTTCGACAACAGGAGTTTCGATGACCTCTGCTGGTGGGGGTGGTATGCCCTCCAGAACCCACTCAGGCAGCGTTTCCCGTCGTTCCTCGGGTTTGAGGAGCAGCGCTTCGTCAGCGCCTTGCCGGACAGCCAGGCTCTCCATCCAGGCGAAGGCAGCATCCTGATCTTCTGTCGCGGACGGAGTGGTTATGGGTTGCTCGGGCGCAGGGATCTCTTCTACCGGCGCCTCGCTCAAAGCAGCTTCCAACATAGAGGATTCTGGGCTCTCAATAATCTCCTGGATGGGCTGTTCAATTTTAGGAAGTTCTTCAGCCAGTTCCTCCAACGCGAGTGGAGTTTCGAGGTCTGGGAAGACCTCAGAAATCGTTTCCGCTTCAGGATGCTCCGCTTCAAACTCGGTGACTGCCTCTGCTTCACGAACGGCTTCTATTACCCATTCTGGAGGCGTTTCCAGGCGTTCTTCCGGCTGGAGAAGCAGCGCTTCATCAGCGCCTTGTTTGACCGCCAGGCTCTCTAACCAGGCAAAAGCAGCCTCTGCATCCGCCAGATCAGGCGCTGCCGCTGGCTCTGGAGCGGGTTCAGGGACGAATGGAGGCGCAGCCTCGACAGAGGGCTGGATCACACGCGAAGGCTTTGTATCTGCCAACAAATCTGTTGCGGGTTCTTCTATCTGTTCCAGCCAATCGGGTATTGGGGCTTCGGAAGACGGCGCACTTGTTTCAATGCTTGGGATTGCCTCGGCTTCCATCGGGATTTCAGCTTCGGGTGCTGGTGGGATTTCTAATTCTGTTTCTACTTCTTCTATTGCTTCTTCAACTGCAGCCGGCTCTTCGAATGGCAGTTCGGCAGTGGTCGAGACTTCTGCTATAACAGGCTTGGGGGCAAGTTCCTGTTCAGCCTCCTGGATGGCTTCTTGCACCCATTCTGGAGGTGCTTCCCGGCGGTCTTCTGGTTGGAGGAGCAGCGCTTCATCAGCGCCTTGTTTGACTGCCAGGCTTTCAAGCCAGGCAAAGGCAGCATCTGCGTCGCTGGACTCGGTTTGGGCAGCCGGAGGAGCTGTGGGAGGGGTCGCTACTTCAGCCCAGCTGGAGATTACGGGTTCCGGAGTCACTGGTGGGATTTCTGCTTCAACGAATTGAGCTGGCAGCTCCTCAGTTGGGATGGCCTCGGGCAGTTCGGCCTCGAGCGGGGTGGCTTCTCTGGTCGCCTGCTCTTCGAACAGCCAGGCGGGCAGCTCCTCAGTCGGAACGGCTTCGGGCAGTTCGGCCTCGACCGGGACAGTTTCTACAGGCGCCTGCTCTTCCATCAGCCAGGCGGGCAGTTCTTCGGTTGGAACGGCCTCGGGCAGCTCAGCTTCGAGCGGTGCGATTTCTGCGGGCGCCTGCTCTTCCATCAGCCAGGCGGGCAGCTCCTCGGCAGGAACGGCTTCGGGCAGCTCGGCTTCGAGCGGGGCGGCTTCTGCGGGCGCC
>JAFGQI010000151.1 GCA_016935755.1 Anaerolineales bacterium | reverse complement strand
TGCCGCCAGTTTTTGTTGTTTTTCTCTCAACTCGCCCCTTTGGGCTGTTTTTCGGGTTACCTGTTCGTTCTTTACAGACAGCCCCTTCTTGTTTTAAAAAGATGTTAGAAAAGGCCGCGGAACACCAGGAGCAGGCCGATGATGAACAGGGGAACGCCGATAATCAGCCCAACTACGGTCAGGCTGACCACCACGCCCACAACCATCAGAACCAGCCCCAGCACTACAGCTACCAGGCGACCGGTCAGGCCTACAATCCAGGCAACCAGGCGCCATATAGCCCAGAAAGGCCATAAATACCAGGGGATGCGGCGATCTTCGCTATCAGGTGACATTGTTCTATTCTCCTTCCGGTTTGACTCAAATCATTCTACGAAGAGAATTGAAAAATGTCGCGAGAACGAGACGAAAAGCACCAAACTGGGCTGGTTAATATTTTTCTTTGTTAATCAGCTGGTCGATATCGGCAGGTAATCCCTTCGCACCATCCAGCTGGGCAAAGACCAGATTGGCATCCGTCAGGTCGGCGCGCCAGAAGTTGGCCCGGATCAAGATTGCCCCGCGCAGGTTAGCGCTGCGCAGGTCAGTATTGCGCAGATCAGCATCCGTCAAGTCGGCATCTCGGAAATCCGCACCGATCAGCACCGCCTCGCGGAGATCCGCTCCACGCAGAGTGGCTTCACCCAGATCAGCATATTCCATCCTGGTTTTATACAGATTGGCTTTATCCAGGCAGGCCTGGTGCAATGTGGCTGAGTTTAGATTGGCGTATTGCAGGTTCGCTTCAGTTAAGTCCAGCGAGCGCAGATCCACTGTGCTCAAGTCTACGCCGCGCAGGGTGACCTTCTTACCTGAATTCATAGCAATGATTTCAATCACTTGCGTACGCGTCAGTTCGCCCATAGTTCCTCGCTATAGAAAGTAATCGAAAGGCTGCCATCATGTGAATAATGATAGTGAGCCGAGAAGGGGGGATCGCTTGCGCTCATGCTCAACAGGCGCGGCAGGAGAACCGGCAGATCTTCTACCATCGGAAGGTTTAGGATTTCGCTCACGTCCACCCATGCCGATGTGCCTTCTTCTGAGGGGCGCGGTTCACCTGCCAGGCATTCGCCGGACAGCACGTACAACCCTATGCCAGACTCCTGACCAGTGTCAATGGTAACCACGCCACACAGCTTCAGCCCAGGTACAACCAGGCCCGTTTCTTCGACCAGTTCGCGCCGCGCGCTGGTCAGCACATCCTCGCCGCGTTCGATGTGCCCTCCAATGCCATTATATTTATTCGCCCACAGGCGTTTGTGAGGCGCACCTTTGATCAGCAGCAGTTTATCGCCGCGCCTCAAGAAAATCAGCGTGCGTGGGATGAGGGTGTATCGCCCTGAAAGAACGCCTTGATCTGAAGCTGGCATCGTCGATAAAAGAACGGGGCTGTCCATTCAATTATGGACAGCCCCTCAGGATATGTTTAGTCTGCCAGGTCGGAGACGTCGCCTTCGGCTACTTCTGCTCCCAGGTAGAACTTTATGCTGGGGTTTACGGCTACATGCCGAATAGCCTGCTCAACAAATGGACGAGTACCCGGCAGTCCCAAGAATTTGAAGAGCTTGAGGAATTGGGCTTCCCAGGCAATTCCGATTTTGGCTTTCTCGTGGGCGGGTAATCCCCAGGTTTGCTTTTTGAATGGGCCGATGACGTTCTTGCGGGTCTTGTAGTAGAACTGTTCATCAGTCATGCCTGGTTTCCGCTCCGAGGCGCTCTTCTCATCCAGGTAGGCGTACATCTGTGCGCGCAGATCGGCAGGGGCAAGATCGAAGAACATATTTTGGAAGTTGGTTGCCAGATGTACTTCGACGGCTTCTGATTCGACGAAGTGGGTAAAGGCATCCTCTGGAAGGGTAGAAGCGCCGTGCTGGACGGCCCCGCCCAGACCATACTCCTGCCGTGAAACCCGGCTCAGACGGAGCAAGGTGTCAAAATCGAGATTTACCTTGGCAATAGAACCGTCTGGCAGCACTACACCGCCATGCGAGGTGCCAGTTTGGATGCTGATTTTGCTGATGCCGGTGGCGCCGGGCGCTTGAGCATTCAGTTCAGCATTATATCCATCCATATAACCGCGCAGTTCTTCTACGGTTGAGTTATGACCACCGACTTCGCCGATCTCACCACCCACCGAAATGGTGATCCCGGTAGGCTCCAGAGAGCGGATATAGGCGGTGAACATCGCTGATAGGCTGGTGTTGAGATACTGTTGCTCTGGAATGGTGGTCTTGGACAGATCTACCAGGGTGGAGGTATCGATATCAATATTGTAGAAACCAGCCTGAATAGCTTCCACGATCAAGTCGCGCACGGCCTGTAGTTCAGTTTCTGGGTCATTTGAGAATCGTTTGGCAGAGACCTGGAAGTGATCTCCCTGGACGAAGATGGGGCCTTGATAGCCCTCGGCGATTGCTGCCGCCAGGATATTGGTCACATATTCAGCCGGGCGCTGATCGGTATAGCCCATCTCAGAACGGGCGATCTCAAAAATGAACGCCCCAGCATCGATCGACAGCGCGGCTCGAAACACTGCCCGGGCGGCATCGAAGGAGAGAACACGCAGGTTAATTGCCGGGACGGTAAAGCTGAAGGGGACTTCACCACGGCCTCGCGCCATATAAAGATCGTTGATCGAGGCGGGATAGGCGCCCATCGCCAGGCCGGCCAGGCGGGTCAGGTAGCGCGCCATTCCTTGCCGGGCGCCGCTTTCCAGGGCAGAAACCTCTGCCAGCTTGTAGATGTTGGCGCGCAGCCTGGCGGCATCTGTTACGATAGCATTGCCATCTTCAATGGTCATGCTGTTCTCTAATAGAGCAAGCAGTTCTTGTGTATCCTTGGTACTCATGTGATAAACTCCTGATATGAAATGGTTTAGATAGCAATCAATGGGATTATAACACCCCCGCCCGATTGTGCAACGCTGTCATCTTAGTTTGCCCCCTTGGTGCAACTTTTATTCACTGATTGCGTAAATAACGGTGGATATGATAAGATTGTGATAATTGGGAAAAAATTTAGCAAGCAGACAATTGCACTAGAGGCAAACTGAGGCTATAATCAGCATAACCATAATTCAAAATAGTTCAACCTCAAGGAGTTTTCGATGAGTGATCAAATCTTCGATAAAGTAGGCTCGGACATGGATCTTTTCAAGAAGATCTTGGGCAAAATCCCGGGATTCAGCGGATACATTGAACGCCAGAAGCGTCGTGACGCTGACAAACTTCTCCGGGATACCATAGCTGATCGCTTTGAACAGCAATGGCAGCGCATCTCTCAACTGCAGCGCGACCTGATCAGCCAGGGCGAAATTGCCTATGTGGATGATATGGAGCAGGTTGCAATCAAGCTGCGGGCATTCATTGACCGCATCCGCCGCGCGCCGCGGGGTTATTCTGGCTTATTCGATGCCGTCAAGATTGGCGAAGACGAACTGGCTCGCATCTACCAATATGATGCCGCCATGCTCGATCTGGGTGATGAAGTCGGTCGCGCCGTAGATAATGTCGAAGCCTCTATTGGCAGCGAGGGCCTGCCAGCCGCGATTCGCCACCTGCGCAGCCTGGCTCAGCAAGCCGTCGATGTGTACAACCGCCGTTCTGAAGTGGTCTTCAGCAGCGGGCAGAGCTAGATCCCGGAGCCTCAGGGAAAGCAAACACAGGTGTTCCTGCCAGGTATACCTGCGGGAATAATCAGTTCTTAGAACAGGAGTATTGAAAATGGCCAGGATTTTTGATGTGATTGAGTATCCGGATGAGATGCGGGACGAGATTGTACACCGCTTCCCTGAATCTGGGCCGGGCAACTTCCGCATCGGTTCGCAGCTGATCGTGCGCGAATCGCAGGCGGCGGTCTTCTTCCGTGATGGTAACGCTCTGGATGTTTTCGGCCCCGGCCGGCACACCCTCGTTACCTATAATGTGCCTTTGCTCATCGAGCAAATTGGCAAGCTCTTCAATGAGCGCAACCCGTTCCCTGCCGAAGTCTATTTTGTCTCGATGCGCGAGTTCGCCGATCGTAAGTGGGGCACACCACAGCCGATTATCGTGCGCAACCCGAACATGGGCCTGGGTGTAGCCCTGCTGCAAGGATTTGGCACCTACAGCTTCCAGGTGAAGGATCCGCAGCAGTTTGTCACCCAATTAGTGGGCGCTCAGGGCGTGTATCGCACTACGGATATCGAATCTCGCCTGCGCTCGATGCTGCTATCCAAGCTGCAGGATTTATTGGGCGAAACGGCTGCCAAGCACAGTGTGCCTGAGCTGATTGGCCTGACTGAGGAAATTGGTGCTGGCGTGCGGGCCAAGACGCAGGATGATTTCCTGGCGCTTGGGCTACTGCTCAAGAGCTTCTATGTTGAGAACATGAAGCCATCCAGCAAATCGGCGGAAGAACTGCGGGCGATGGGTATGCTCGATATGCAGACCTACACTCAACTGCAGGCTGCTGACGCGCTGCGTGACGCGGCTCAGAACCCCAGCGGCGGCGCAGGCTTGACAGCAGGCATTGGCGCTGGCATGGGTGTGGGCAGCGTGATCAGTTCGGCCCTCTCTGGCATGACTGGACCGGCAGCCCAAACACCCGCACCGACGGCCCCGGCCGGCGGCGCCCCGGCTGGTGCAATGCCCGCGGTCATGACCCCTGCCGAAGCGGCAGCTTTCCTGAAGGTTTCTGAAGAAGATATTGTTGCTGCTATCACGGCTGGTGATCTAAAAGCCAGAAAGATCGGCAATGCCTGGCGCATCAGCGCAGAGGCTCTGGAAGCATATCTCAAGGGTGTCTGATCACTGACTCAGTAAAATACAACCCCCTTCTTGGTTAGATTGGAAGGGGGTTGTGGTTATTTGTCAAACCTGATCTTATATGGATCAGGTTTCTTTTTGTTTATCGGTATTCTCATCTGGGGCTGGAAGGACGCTCAGGGCATCCTGGATCACCTTGATCTTTTCGATTGACAGGCTCTTGCCTTTGGCTGATTTGCGAATAAAATCCTTCAGCTTTGCCAGGGTTACTGCGGGTATCGGGGGTTCTTCCTCTTCGGAAACTTCCACCGTTGTCTTGGGGTGAGTGAACACCATTACCGACTGGATGTCAGGTAAGACCTCCCCTGAAGATCGTTTCACCAGGTAACTTTGCAGATTTTCTACTTCTGCAGCAACTTCCAGATCGGGTCTGCCCAAATTCTCCTGTGCAAATATTTTCAGATACCAGTTGCCTCCCCGCTGACGCCAGCGACCTTTGGTATAGGTAATGGTTCCACGCTGGTAGTATGGCATCAGAACCCAAATCCCAGCAGGACCTAAGAGCACATGCGCAGCTGGAGTCAGATAATGATAGAGCGTATATTTGCTGTCCATCCCTTTTAGCGCCTGGTCTATGAGTTCATCTGGTCGCGGCCGCCGGCCCCAGCGGTTGCTGTAATAAATGCCAACCTGAGACAATATAAAACCTGCCATTAAGGCAGCCAGGCTGATCCCGAATTGATCCGCGTAGCGGAACGAGATCACCATTCCCGCTCCTAAAATGACCAGACCGCCAATCATGCTGATTGTGGCAATCCGTGAATTGCGCTTGATTAATTTATCGTTGCGAATAATATTCATTGGGTATTTTTTCCCTTACGGAAGATATCTTTTGAACACCAGACAGGCGTTCTGCCCACCCAGACCAAAAGAATTAGAAAGCGTAATATCGACATGTTTCTGGCGAGCCGTGTTGGGCACATAGTCCAGATCCAACTCGGGTTCAGGATATTCGTAATTAATCGTGGGCGGCAGCCAGCCATGCTCAATCACTAGGGCGCATGCGATCGCCTCCAGGGCCCCCGATGCGCCCATGGCATGACCGATCATCGACTTCGTTGAGCTAATCGCCAGCTTGTAGGCATGTTCACCGAAAACCATTTTAATCGCTTTTGTTTCAGCAGCATCATTGAGCGGGGTGGAGGTGCCGTGGGCGTTGATGTAGTCTACCTGCTCAGGCAGCAAGCCGGCATCTCTTAAAGCCCATCGCATCGCCCGAATCGGCCCCTTTGCTTCTGGATCGGGTTGGGCAATGTGGAAAGCGTCTGCTGAAGAGGCGTGACCGGCTACTTCGGCATAGATCCTCGCGCCGCGCTTGAGGGCATGTTCCAGGTTCTCCAATACCAGCGAGGCTGCCCCTTCGGAGAAGATAAAACCTTCCCGTTTGGAGTCGAAGGGCCGGGAAGCTCTCTCGGGATCGTTATTGAAATTGGTTGGCAGGGCACGCATCGCACAGAAGCCGCCGATGGCGAAATCCTTGATGATTGCTTCTGTGCCCCCTGTGATGACGATATCCGCCGCCCCCCGGCGAATAACCTCGGCTGCTTCACCGATCGCCTGGGTGCCGGTAGCGCAGGCAGTGGTAATGGTGCTGTTTGGCCCATAGCATTGGAACTGGCGGGCAATCAGAAAGGCAGACAGGTTTGGGATGCCTCCTGGCAGGACGAACGGATTGACGCGATCCAGCCCCTGGGTGCGTAGAATATGGATGCCCTCATCAGCCTTGTCCAATCCACCAATGGCTGTGCCGAAAATCACCCCCGCGCATTCTCCATCAGGCATGGTTTCCGGCAAGCCAGCATCCTTGACTGCTTGTATGGCGGAAGCCAGGGCAATCTGTCCAGAACGGGGGACGCGTCGCGCCTCTTTTCGCTCCATGTACTCTTCGGGGCTGAAATCTGGAATTTCCCCCGCGATCTGGGAGGGAAACCCACTGGCGTCGAACTGTGTGATCCGCCGGATGCCAGATCTTCCAGCAAGCCAGCCTTCCCAGAGCAATGCAACTGATGAACCTAAGGGGGAGATGGCGCCTAAGCCGGTGATGACCACCCTTGGGCGGTTGGATGGATCAGTCATGATCTGTCTCATTTCTATCAGAATCGGTTGTCAAAGTGAGGGCAGCGAGCCTTTCCTGGATGGCGGTCTGGATTTCGGTGAGTAAATTTACCTCGACTGCCTGGCGGGCAGTGCGGATTGCGCTTACCAGGGCGCGGGCATCCGATCGCCCATGCCCCACAAATACCAAACCGGCGATGCCCAGCAGCGGCGCAGCCCCCACCTCAGCCGGATCCATCATGGTTTTAATGCGCCCAAAAGCCGGTCTGGCTAGAGCAGCGCCAAGCTTGGTGCGCAGGCTGCTCAGCAGTTCTTCCTTGAGAATATCCGTAATCAGCTTGGCGACTGCTTCGCTGGATTTGAGCAGGATGTTGCCAGTGAAGCCATCGGTGACAGCCACATCCGCATTTCCGCCGAACAGTTCCTTGCCTTCCACGTTGCCGATGAAGTTCAGCCCGCTGGCCTCCAGCAGTGGATAAGCGCTTTTGACCAGCTCATTGCCCTTGCCGGCTTCCTCGCCGTTGGAGACCAGCCCAATGCGGGGCTGCGGCACACCGCGCACCTTACTGGCATAGACCGAACCCATGACTGCAAACTGCAGCAGGTGCTCCGGTTTACACTCCGGGTTAGCGCCAATATCCAACACCACGCAGTAACCATTTCTTACAGGGAAGAGGCCGGTTAAAGCCGGTCGTTCGACCCCAGGAATGGTGCCCAGGCGATAATAAGCTGTTGCCAGGGCTCCGCCAGTATTCCCGGCAGTCACAAACGCATCGGCCTGTCCCTCCTTCACCAGATCTATCCCCACCGCCATAGAGGTTTTAGACCCTTTGCGTTTGGCTTTTAATGCCAGGGCCAGACCTTTGTCTTTCATCGTGATCGTATCTGGCGCGTTTACCAGGCGCACCATGTGATTCTCTCTACCCAGGGCTTGCAGGCGTGGTTCTAATTGATCCACTGGTCCGACCAGAATGATCTCATCGCCAAACAGGCGCGCAGCTTCAACCGCGGCGAGAACTTCTGGTTCAGGGCAGGTGTCGCTCCCCATTGCATCCAGGACAATACGCATAGCTTGCTCCTTGAAAAAGGTTTCGCTTGACAATCAAACAGACCCGATTATAATACCTTTGCCTTTGCGCTGGTGCTGGAACTGGCAGACAGGCATGGTTGAGGGCCATGTGCCGAAAGGCGTGGGGGTTCAACTCCCCCCCAGCGCACAGAGGTCATTTTCTGGGGAGGGCAAACACAGGTGATGTGTTTGCCCTCCCCAGATCTTTTGTCGCGCCATGGCTTGCGGGTATAATACTTGATTATATAACGCCAATCACTAAAAAACGAGGCGATTATTCGAAAAAGGCAAATCACAAAAAATTATGGGAATGGAGAGAAAATGGCGCAATTTCCGAGCGATGAATGGCTGAAAGCCTTGATGGATAAGTTGAATTCTGATGAGCAGTATGCCCAGGCAGCGCGCAACTGGGAGGGCGATATGGCTTTTATCATTGAACCCGGTGGAGAGCTGACTGAGACCAGGCAGTTCTATCTGGATCTATGGCATGGGAAATGCCGGGATGCATATGTATTGAGCAGCGCCAAGGAAGCCAAGCCGGTCTTTACCTTGCGAGCGCCTTATGATAACTATGCGCGGTTGCTTAAGGGCGAGCTGGCACCCATGCAGGCTCTGCTGACCCGCAAGATTGGCGTGCAGGGGAATATGGCTGTTTTGATGCAGAGCGTACCGACCGTGCTGGATTTTGTGCGCTGCTGCCGCGAAGTAACGGACAGCTACTTATAAGTCGGGTTCAGCTTGGCTCGTTCTCGCATTCGTGATCTGGGAATCCACATTGGTGTTTTACCCACCGGCGCATTCAATGCTATCACAGATGTGCCGGGGGTGAAGGTTGGGCATTCCACGCTGATCAGTGGTGAAGGGCTTCTCAAGCCAGGCCTGGGGCCGGTCAGAACTGGTGTGACAGCGATTCTGCCCCACGGGCAAAACCTCTTCCGAGAAAAAGTTTGCGCAGCGGTGTACACCATCAATGGCTATGGTAAGGCTTGCGGTTTCGAGCAGGTGCGCGAACTGGGCTTGTTGGAATCTCCGATCGCCCTGACGAACACGCTCAATGTTGGCCTGGTGCTGGATGCCCTGGTGCAGGAAGCTGTTCATCACAACCCGGATATTGGCATTTCGACCAGCAGTGTGAACATCGTCGTGGGGGAAACAAATGATGGTTTTCTGAATGATATCCAGGGCCGGCATGTGCGCGCAGAGCATGTCTGGGCTACCTTGCATGAGGCGAGTGATGGCCCTGTGCCAGAGGGCGCGGTAGGTGCAGGAACTGGGACAATGTGCTTCGGTTGGAAAGGCGGCATCGGCGTTTCCAGCCGGGTGCTGCCTGACGAAGCTGGCGGCTTCACCCTGGGAGTATTAGTCCAGACTAACTTTGGCAACCCACAGGATTTGATCGTAGCAGGTTTCCCACTGGGACGGCGGCTTCGCCCGGCGGAGCACCGGCCCGAGATCTTGGGAGGTGGTTCTGTGATGGTCGTCATGGCTACAGACGCTCCCCTGCGAAGCGACCAGCTGCGCCGGCTGTGTGTCCGGGCGGGAGCCGGGCTGGCGCGCACCGGCAGCTATTATGGTCATGGCAGTGGAGATTTCGTGATCGCTTTCAGTACCGCCTATCGCATAGATCACGATTCGGGCAATCCAGCCGGGGGCCTGGATAATCAGATTGAGTCGCCCAAGGTTCTTAACGGTCTCTTCCAGGCTGTGGTAGAGGCTGTTGAAGAGGCAGTGTTGAATTCACTATGCTGCGCAGAAACGATGATCGGGCGAGACAATCATCTCGCTGAAGCGCTCCCCCTGGATCAGATGATGGAGATGTTGAAATGAAACTGGTTGAATCGCTGCTTGCAAAATGTCGACAGGGTGTGGTGGTTGATGTCCGAATAGGTATACATTGGACGGCTGTGGTTGCAGATGTAGACGGTGCACAGCATTGCGGATTAGCTTCCACCCTATACGAGCGCGGGCCTCATAGCCACGAACCGGATGTCCCTCAGGCCGGCAAACTGATCGGCCTCCCTGGACATGAACTGGCTGAACTGGTTCATTCTGAGAAACCCATCCTTGCCAGCCTGGGTGTGGCTGCGATGAATGCTTTGCTGCCGCCTCCTCCCCGATCCCAAACGGATGCCAACGCAGAGGACCTATTGGCTCGACACGGCAAAGGGAAGAAGGTTGTCCTGGTGGGTCATTTCCCATTTGTGGAACGCCTGAAAAGTAGAGTTGGAGAACTGATTGTGTTAGAGCTTTTTCCTCATGGCGAGGATTTACCCGCGACTGAGGCCCCCGGAGTTATTCCCCAGGCTGAGGTGGTGGCGATTACTGCTATGACCCTGGTGAACCATACGCTTGAATCCCTGCTTGAGTTATGTACAAAAGACATGCTTGTAATGGTGCTGGGTCCCAGCACACCGCTGCACCCCATTTTTTATGATTGGGGAGTCAGCATCCTATCTGGTTCAGAAGTGGCATCTGTTGAGCCAGTCTTGAAGACCATATCCCAGGGGGGGAACTTCCGCCAGGTGCATCGAGCCGGGATCAAGTTTGTCAATATGGTAAAACAGGAGATAGCAGGATGACAGACCAACAGGTAATCTTTTCCCTGGTGGGTGTTGGGCGAGTCTTCCCCCCAAACCACCAGGTGATTCGGGATATCTCATTGGGTTTCTTCTACGGCGCCAAGATTGGTGTTCTGGGCTTGAATGGAGCCGGGAAGAGCACCTTGCTGCGCATCATCGCCGGGTTGGATGATGGGTACACAGGAGAGAGAACGATCTCTAAGGGCTATACCATTGGTTTGCTGGAACAGGAACCTCAGCTAGAGGCCTCAAAAACGGTCAAGCAGGTGGTGGAAGAGGCCGTGCAGCCCATTTTAGATCTAGTCGCTCGTTACGATGAGGTGAACAATCGCTTTTCTGATCCACAGGCTGATTTTGATGCCTTGATCGCCGAACAAGCCCGCCTGCAAGATCAGCTGGATCGCTGTGATGCCTGGAATCTGGATCATCGCCTGGAAGTAGCCATGGATGCTCTGCGCTGTCCACCGGGAGATACTTCAGTCCAAGTTCTATCCGGCGGTGAGCGTCGCCGGGTGGCCCTGTGCCGGCTGCTGCTCACTGAGCCGGACATCCTGCTGTTGGATGAGCCGACCAACCACCTCGACGCCGAGTCGGTCGCCTGGTTGGAGCGGCATTTGCAGCAGTATAAGGGCACGGTCATTGCGGTGACCCACGATCGCTATTTTCTGGACAATGTGGCAGGCTGGATATTAGAACTGGACCGGGGTTATGGCATTCCCTGGCGAGGCAACTACTCGTCCTGGCTGGAGCAGAAACAGGAACGCTTGCGACGCGAGGAAACGACTGAAAGTAAACGCCAGAAGACGCTGGAGCGAGAGTTGGAATGGATCCACATGTCGCCCAAGGCGCGCCAGGCCAAGGGCCGCGCCCGGGTGACCGCTTATGAAAAACTGCTCAGCCAGGAGGTGGAAAGCCAGCGAGAAAACCTGGAAATCTATATCCCGCCTGGCCCGCGCCTGGGTGATATTGTCATACAATTCGATGGCGTCTCTAAAGCCTATGGCGAGCGGCTGCTGGTCGATAACCTGAATTTGAGCATCCCGCCAGGCAGCATCGTCGGCGTGATTGGGCCTAATGGTGCAGGAAAAACCACCTTACTCCGCATGATCACCGGCGCTGAACAACCCGATTCAGGCTCTATCCACATTGGTGAAACGGTTCAAATGGCTTATGTCGATCAATCACGGGAGACGCTGAACAGGGACAATTCAGTCTGGGCGGAGATTTCAAGGGGCGAGGAAAACCTGGTATTGGGCAATCGCCGGATGAACTCGCGTGCTTATGTATCCAGTTTTAATTTTCTGGGCGCAGAGCAGCAGAAAAAGATTGGCAACCTTTCTGGGGGCGAGCGGAACCGGGTTCACCTGGCAAAGACGCTCACTCAGGGGGCGAACGTGATCCTGCTGGATGAGCCTACCAACGACCTGGATGTGAATACCTTGCGCTCGCTGGAAGAAGCGGTGGTAAATTTCGCTGGCTGTGCGATAATCGTCTCACACGATCGCTGGTTTCTGGATCGGGTAGCAACCCATATTCTGGCTTTTGAAGGCGACAGCCAGGTGGTCTGGTTCGAGGGCAATTGGTCTGACTATGAGGCGGACATGCACCGGCGGCGGGGATTGGATGCTGATACCCCGCACCGCATAAAATATCGCCGTATCAAGGGTTAGATCTTACTGCGTGGCAGGCCACCCAGTGATCCGGGGCAGCCTCGAACCATTCGGGTTGCATCTCTGAACAAATAGACATCGCGACTGGACAGCGTGGGTGAAAACGGCAGCCTGTGGGCGGGTGGATTGGGCTGGGGACGTCTCCGCTCAGGATAATACGGTGACGTTTGCGATCCCGCTTGGGATCAGGTATGGGCACTGCCGATAGTAAAGCCTGGGAGTAAGGATGGAGCGGATTTTCGTACAGCTCGTCTCGGTCAGCTAATTCTACAATCACACCCAAATACATCACTGCTACCCGGTCGCAGATGTGGCGCACCATGCTCAGATCATGAGCAATAAAGAGATAAGTCAGGTTAAATTTATCCTGGAGTTCCTCCAGAAGATTAACTACCTGGGCCTGGATAGATACATCCAGAGCCGAGATGGGTTCATCACAGACAATAAAGTCTGGCTCACATGCCAGCGCTCGGGCAATACCAATGCGCTGCCTCTGCCCTCCAGAGAACTCATGCGGAAAACGATTGAGCAGCCGCCCGCTCAACCCTACCAACCCAAGCAGTTCCCGCACTCTATCGGCGCGCTCTCGATCTGTTTTTAGCAGTTTGTGAACTCGCAGAGGTTCACTGACGATCGCGTTGACAGTCCAGCGGGGATTCAGAGAAGCATAGGGGTCTTGAAAGATCATCTGCGCCTTACGGCGGATGAGCAGCTGCTCATTGCGGTGAGCTGTTGTCACCTCTAATCCGTCGATTTGTATAGAGCCGCTGGTGGGTGGATAGATGCCCAGGATAGTGCGCCCGGCAGTGGTTTTCCCGCAGCCGCTTTCCCCCACCAGGCCAAGAGTCTCGTTGCGGTGGATCTGAAAAGAGATACCGTCAACTGCCCGAACTGCGCCAGTTTGTCTTTCAATGATGAAACCTTTCATCACAGGAAAATGTTTCTTGAGATCTTTCACCTGAACCAGAGGGGGTGAATCATTCATCGCAGTGCTCCTGTTTTAATATTAATCCAGCAGGCGATCCTGTGGTCTGGCAACACAGGGATGAGCGCGGGCATTTCTTTACGGCAAAGGTCGATGGCATATTCGCAGCGCGGGGCGAAGGGACAGCCATGCGGTTCAACCAGCAGGTTTGGTGGGGCGCCAGGAATTGATTTGAGCCTCTGGTCACGGCGCCTGTCCACACGAGGCAAGGCGGCCAGTAAAGCCAGCGTGTATGGGTGGAGGGGCTCATCATACAGCCGGTCGACTTTTGCCTCTTCCACAATGTAGCCGGCATACATGACAATCACTCGTTCCGCAATTCCAGCTACCACGCCCAGATCATGGGTGATCCAGATGATCGCCATACCCATTTCCTCCCGCAGCCGGATGACCAGTTCAACAATTTGGGCCTGGATGGTTACATCCAATGCCGTGGTAGGCTCATCGGCAATCAGCAGATCTGGAGAGCAGGACAGCGCCATGGCGATCATCTCTCGCTGGCGCATACCTCCTGAAAACTGGTGCGGATAATCATTCAAGCGGTTGACCGCCTCAGGTATGCCTACCTGTTCTAACAGTTCAACTGCCCGGTTACGGGCAGCTTCACTGCTCATCCCGAGATGTGTACGCAGTGCTTCGGTGATCTGGCGGCCTATTGTAAGCACTGGATTTAGAGAGGTCATTGGATCCTGGAAGATCATCGAAATTTGTTTACCGCGAATATCTTCCATCTCCGCTTCGGCTATTCTAAGTAAATCACGACCGCGGTAGAGAGCATAACCGCTGGCGATTTCACCAGGCGGAATGGAGATCAGCCTCATCATGGAAAGCATGGTAACCGATTTTCCACAGCCGCTTTCGCCGACAACCGCCAACGTCTCCCCTTCTGCGAGTTGGAAAGAGACCCCATTGACTGCATATATAGTTCCCTCAGGGGTATGAAAACGGGTTCGCAAATCATTGACATCGAGCAGAATACCCATTGTGTCCCTCGCCATCCAATCAGGCTGCCCGGCTGCGCGGATCGAATGCATCGCGCAAGCCGTCGCCAACAAAGTTTATGCTCAACACGATTAAAGCGATCAGCAACCCAGGGAACAACCAGAGCCAATACGCAGATTCAATATAGTTATAAGCGCCTTCCAGCATATTCCCCCAGGTAGCTGTGGGGGGCTGTACGCCCAATCCCAGGAAGCTAATATACGCCTCGGTGGTAATGGCGCTGGCTACCCCCAGCGTGGCTGAGACCATGATTGGGGCAATGCAGTTGGGCAAGATATGGCGTAAGATGATTTCATGCGTAGGTGTGCCAATTGCTCGGGCAGCCAGGACAAATTCATTCTCTTTCAAGGAAAGAAATTCTGCCCGCACAATGCGCGCCAGGTAAGGCCAACTGGTAACACCAATGATCATGACAATAACAACCACCGAGCCGCTGAATGTGCGCCCAAACAGGTTGATGTTCGGCACCTGCCCGCCAAAAAACTTTGCCATCACCAGCAGTAAAAAAATCTGTGGGATGACGATGATCGCTTCCGTGATCCGCATCAGCAGGCTGTCCAATTTTCCACCGTAGTAGCCCGCCAGGGCGCCAATAATCACGCCTAAGAGGGTTTCAACCAGCATCGCTGTCAGGCCGATCAAAATGGATATTTGTCCACCGTAAATGGTGCGCGCCAGAATATCGCGTCCGATGGTATCGGTGCCAAAGGGGTGCTTAGCTGAAGGGGATTGAAGGCGAATACCGGTGTCGGTAAAGTTGGCTTCCGCTTCGCTGATAAATAATGTCCCACCAATAGAGTAAAGGATGAGCAAGAATAAAGTAACGCAGCCAAAGATAGCCATCTTGTGCCGGCGGAAGCGGCGCCAGGTTAGCTGTCCCAGAGTAAGGGGAGGCGCTTCCAGTTCGTCAGGGGTCAGTTGAGCGATCGAGGGAGATGTAATTTCTTCCATAAGTAGCCCCTTTAGTACCGGATGCGAGGATCCAGCCAGGCATAAGTCAGGTCTGTCAGCAGTTGGAAGACTATCACGGCAATGGCAATCATCATCAAGATGCCCATCACGACTGGAGTATCGCCGCGGGAAACATGATCCAGAAATAGTCGTCCCATGCCAGGCCAGGCGAAGATCCGTTCGGTGACAATTGCGCCGCCTAGCAGGAACGGCAGATCCAGACCAATTACGGTGACGATAGGTAGAGCGGCATTTTTCAAGGCATGGATGTAGATAATCTCCTGCCGAGGCAGCCCTTTAGCTCTGGCAGTGCGGATATAATCCTGGTTGAGTACTTCCAACATGGTGCTGCGAATATAGCGGCTGTAGACAGCAAAGTAGCCAAAAGACAGCGTTGCTACCGGCAAGACCATGTGCCACATCACCTGGATTGGGGTTTTACCAATATCCGGCTCAAACATTCCTACCGTTGGCAGGTATGGCAGCCCCCACCGTTTGAAATTGACGGAAAAAATGTACATCGTAATGAGAGCGAAAAAGAAAACCGGCATTGAATAAAGGATAAAAGTGATTGAGGTAATGGTGTTATCTACTTTTGAGTATTGGTGCAAGGCTGAGTAGATGCCTAACACCAGGGCGCCGATAATAATCACTACTTCTGCGGTTAGCATCAGCAGTAAGGTGTTCGGCAGGCGATCCCAGATTACTTCAACAACTGGTTTGCCCCGATTGACGATCGAGGTGCCAAAGTCGCCGCGTAATACACCTCTGCGGGTGCCAGGGGTTTCTGCAATCCCATCCCCATCTAAATCCGTCATGGTCCAATCATTGCCGACCAGCCAATAGAAGTATTGGACGTAGATGGGTTTATCCAGGCCCAGCTGGCGCATCAACCTTTGGCGGTCTTCGGATCGGGTGACGGTTCGTCCACCCATGGTGGCGATTGGGTCGCCTAAATTCTGCATCAACCCAAACAAAATGATGCTGATGAGAAATAGCAATGGAACGGCTTGCAAGAGACGCTTGACGATGTAGCGAGTCATATCTACCTCGTTTGGGCCGGGGCGATTCGTATTGCCCCGGCCCGTAGGTGGTAATCTGGTATGAGTCAGACTACTGGGTCATATCCCATTCAATGACGTTAAAGAATGGTGTCGCCCCAGAGATTTTGACATTTAGCAGGCGTGCGCTGATCCCAAAGAGGTCGGGATCTTGCCAGAGGCCAAGCGTATACACATTATCGTAGATCAGCTTGCTGATCTTCCAGAAGGTCTGCTGTCGCTCGGAAAAATCCACCTGAGTGGCTTGCAGCTGGAATAACTGGTCCAGCTCTTCGTCGCACAGACCGGTCCAGTTGACGCCAGCAGGCGACTCATCGGATGGTATTTCGCTGCACAGAAAGTCAGATGAGTCGGGGTCGGGGAACTGTGTCACCGTTGAATACTCAAAGATATCCATTTCTCCCCTGGCAGCCGGCCCATTTTCACCATAACCAGCGAAGAAGATATCCGAATCATAGTTGGTCAGCTCAATCTTGACGCCGATGGCGGCTAACTGCTGCTGAGCAACCGCCTGGGTATCCTGGCGGATTTCACGAGTAGTGGTCCCATAACGGAGCACCAGTTCTACTCCGTCTTTATCACGCACCCCGTCGTTATTGCTATCCTTCCAACCAGCCTCATCCAGCAACGCTTTGGCCTTTTCAGGATCATAAGGATACGGCTTCAAGCTGGGATCCACGTAAGGAGAATTATCCCACATGGTGGCGGCAGGAGCGGTCTTACCGAGCAGCAGGTCGTTGACCAGGGTGGCGCGGTCAAACCCATACGCCAGCGCTTGCCGTACGCGCACATCCAACAAGGCAGGGTGGGCCTTATCGGGGTGAACATTGAGATACCAGACCTCGTTGTAGCCCGAGAAGGATTTAATTACTGTAATCCCAGCCTTTTCCAGGTCAGGAACATCTGAGAATGGGAAGAAGGTGCCCAGATCCCCATCCCCGGCTTTCAGGGCGGCGATTTGTGAGGCATCATCCGGAACGAAGCGGATGAAGATTTCATCCAGCTTGGGCCTTCCCAGCCAATATTTATCGTTGGCCAGGAAGCGAGAGAAGCTGCCCGATTCCCATTCTTTGAAGACGAATGGGCCGCATCCAACGGTTGGGGCGCGGTTCCACTCGGCGTTGTCAATGGTGCCATCCTTATCAAATACAGGTTTCAACACATGCTCTGGCAGGATGCCGTGCCACAACGTGCCAACCCAAGGGGCATAGGCTTCATCGAAAGTCATCACCACGGTCTGCTCATCCGGTGTCTCGAAACTGACGATTTTGTCATAGGGAGAAGTAGAAGCAACCGCATTTTTCGGGTCGACAGTCATATTGTAGGTGAAGGCAAAATCGGCGCTGGTGATCTTTTCGCCGTCTGACCAGACGATGTCATCTCGCAGCTTCATCGTGATCGTCTTGCCATCGGCAGAAATGCCGCCGTTGGCTACGCTGGGTATTTCTTTGACAAGAATTGGCCGGGGGTTGTTGACCTCATCAAAATCCCACGCCCAGCAGTTCCAGATTTGGTGTGTGATGGCTGAGAACCACATATTGGTGTATAGTGGGTTGAGGCTGTCAAATTCCTGGGTGAAGATAAACTTGGCTACCTTGGGCGTCTTTGTTGGGGTAGCGGCTACCTGAGCGCAGCTGGACAGCACCAGGCTGGCAAGAATCACCAGGTAAAACAAGGGGCGAATATATCGCCGAGCAATCATCTTTATCCTCCTTAATAAATCAAATCGGAAAGTGGTTTATTGTTTTCTCATTGATACCCGTTCGCGATTATGTATATGGTTATCCTCATGCCTCCTTTCAGGTCGGATGGGCATATCATGGCGCTTTATCCCATTCGATAATGTTGAAAAATGGGGTTATGCCGGATATCCTGACATTGGTCAGGCCAGGGCTAACCCCCCACAAATCTGGATCTTGCCAGAGACCCAGGAAATACACCTTTTCATAAATCATCTGGCTGATCTGCCAGAATGTTTGCTGCCGGGCAGCAAAGTCGACCTGGGTGGATTGAGCCTGGAACAGCTGTTCCAGGTCTTCATCGCATAATCCACTCCAGTTCACGCCGTTCAGGTTGTCCATTGAAGGCGCCTGGCTGCAATAGAAATCGGCTGTGCTGGGATCGGGAAAATTCGAGCGTGGGGCAAGTTGGAATATGTCCAGCTGTCCGGCTGCGGCAGGCCCGCCCATCCCAAAGCTGGAGAAGAAGATATTATCATCGTAGTTCAGCAGCTCAAGCCTAATCCCCAGATCGGTCAGTTGCCCCTGGATGTACTGCTGGGTGAGCTTGCGAACCTCTTTGTTGGTGGTGCCATAGGTCAGCAGGAGATCAATGCCTTCTTTATCGCGCACGTTATCGTTGTTGCTGTCAACCCAACCGGCTTCATCCAGAAGGTTCTTGGCTCTCTCCGGGTCAAAGGGCCAGGGCTGCAGAACGGGATCGATATAGGGGGTGTTATCCCAATAGCTTATGGCGGGTTTTGGAATCCCGGAAAGAAAATCCCGGATCATCGCCTGGCGGTCCAGGGCCAGGGCGATGGCCTGGCGGACACGCACATCCTGCAGGGCAGGATGCCCGTTGAGAGGATCCAGGTAGAAGAACAGGCCTTCGTTATAACCGGAGAAAATGGTGAGCACTTTAACTCCGGCCGCTTCCAATTCGGGGATCTGGGTATAAGAGAACATGGTGCCCAGGTCTGCCTGCCCATTTTTAAGCGCCGCGATTTGAGCCGCATCATCGGACAGGAAGCGAATCGTCACTTCATCGATCTTGGGCCTTCCCAACCAGTATTTTTCGTTAGCTGTGAAGCGGGCATACTGTCCTGCCTGCCATTCCTGGAAAACATAAGGACCGCAGCCGACGGTGGGCGCCTTATTCCATTCAGCGCCATCCAGGGTGCCTTTCTCTTGATAGACGGGCTGAAGAACATGCGCCGGCAGCAGCCCGTGCCAAAGCGTGCTGAGCCAGGCTGCATATGGCTCGCTGAAGGTTACTACCACAGTGCGGTCATCAGGCGCCTGGACGCTCTGCACTTTCTCAAATAAGGCGGCGGCAACAGAATTCAAAGGATCAACTGCCATCTGGTAGGTGAAGACAAAATCTGCTGCGGTCAGCGGGGTGCCATCTGACCAGAGGATATCGTCGCGCAGCTTCATGGTCAGGGTTAGCCCATCCGTAGATAGGCCGGCATTGGCTGTGCTGGGGATTTCTTTCACCAGCACCGGGCGTGGATTATTTTGATCATCGAAATCCCAGGCCCAGCAGTTCCAAATCTGGTGAGTGATGGTTGAATACCACAGGCTCGAATAGAGTGGGTTGAGCAGATCAAACTCTTGAGCCAGGGTAAAGACGGCTGTTCTCTTTCCCGCAGGGCGAGATGTCTCAGTGGGGGCGCTGGTAGTGGCAGGTTGGCTGGGGGATATTTCTGTGCTGATGGCAGTTGCCGGACTGGTTTCTGTGGGTCGCGGGGCAGGCGTACAGGAAGCCAGGATCAGGATGGCGATCAAGGCAAGCGATAGGTTTGAAATAGAAGAATACTTACGCCACAAGGGATGTGCCTCCGTGTCATATAGGTGTTAGAATATGCGTGTACTGATAAAGTCCCCTCTTCTCTACATTAACCAGTAATAGCCAAGTGAGTAATTGTTGGCATTATTGTAAAAACAAACAGCAACAGGCCCGGTAATCTGTTCATCTTTGGCAATTATATTATAGTACAGATCGAGCTACATGGAGAAAAAATGGTTCAAAAAATCACATTAGGAACAGCACAATCTTCACCGGGCGCGATTCAATATGGCTGGTGGCAGGCTTTTGACCATCCCACGGGCATAACCGAATGCCTGCCTGTGATCATCGCTCAGGGGATTGAAGAGGGGCCATGTTTGTGGCTGACTGCCGGGATTCATGGCCCTGAACAGGCTGGCCCGCTGGTCATTTATCGCCTGATTACCCAGGATTTGGTGAACCAGATGCGGGGTACGATCGTCGCCATCCCGGCGCTCAACCCGGTCGGGCTGCGCACAAATCAGCGCGAGCCTTATCATGCTCCCAGCGACCCAAATCGTCTCTGGCCGGATGGTAAACCTCGGCAGGTAAATGATCCTGATAAAGATCCGCCTTCTTCCCTGGAACAGGCCTATCAAAGGCTGTTTGATGAAATCAAGGCCAGCGCGAATTGCCTGATCGATTATCACTGCGCCTGGACGGGCTCACTATCCTTTGCATTCTACGATCGCGTCTTGTATCGTTCAGATGGGGATGAGGAACTCAGCAAGAAAGAAGCCCTGGCGCTGGCAGAAAAGCAGTTAGATCTGCTGCACGCCTATGGGCACACCATTGTTTCAGAGATGCCCGCTGAAAAACTGCTTGATGATGATCTGCATCGCTCGACTTCTGCAGCGATTTACTACCTGCTCCGCCTGCCGGCTTTCACTGTTGAGTTGGGCACGGGTGAAGTCCCAGATCCGTCAATTGTAGCAGCCTCTGTATCCGGGACGCGGAATGTCATGAGACGCATGGGGATGTTGGATGGTGATCTAGAGCCAGTCACGGGCATCCGGGTGGTCGACCCTGGTTTTCCGGTGCGGAGATGTTCCGCGCCGCGGGTCAACCAGGCCTGTGTTGTGATCCATCTGGTTGAAGCCGGTGATCTCGTCCGGGCTGGCGACCCGGTGGCAGAGATAAGAGATATCCTGGGCCGCCCGATCGGCGATGGGCTGCTGCGTTCAGAATATGACGGTTTCGTGATCGGCAGACAGCATGGCATCTATTATTATCCAGGCGCGGCGGTTCTATGCCTGGCAATTCGAGACGATGCACCTCGCATTGCGCCTTACCCGGCGGATTATTTCCAAAAACCAGTTTGACCTAAAATTTCATCGAGATAATAGAAGGACCAACGATTGAGCAAATCGCCGGGTAATGAATTCATTGATGGTGTAAAAGCCGAACTGCCGATCCTGGTTGGCGTCATCCCTTTTGGGATGATCTATGGTGTTTTGGCTTTGCAGGCTGGCATCCCGGCTGATCAGGCGCAGGCGATGTCTGCGATACTTTTCGCCGGGTCAGCCCAGTTTATCTCTGCCCAATTAATCCATCTTGGTACTTCGCCGCTGCTTATTGTGCTGACTGCAGCAGTGGTCAACCTGCGCCACGCCCTGTACAGCGCCTCCATTGCGCCTTATGTGCAGAAATTGCGATCGCCCTGGAAATGGCTGCTCGCCTATCTGCTTACCGATGAAGCCTATGCCGTTGCTATTACCCACTACCAGGCTGGAGACCTGGGGGTGAGTGCTGATATGTCTGCCAGGCAAGAGCCTCCTGACAGGGCTGATTACCAGCACTGGTATTTTCTCGGCGCAGGACTGGCGTTGTGGTCAGTCTGGCAGCTCAGTACAGCCGCGGGAATTTTTCTGGGGGCAGTGGTTCCAGACAGCTGGTCTCTTGACTTTACCCTGGCGTTAACCTTTATTGCCCTGGTAGTGCCTAATTTACGGGATCGCGCCAGCCTGGCTGCAGCTCTGGCGGCCGGGTTGACTGCTGTCGCAGCGATGTCCCTGCCGTACAAATCTGGTTTGATGCTGGCGGCTCTGGTTGGGATTCTGGTTGGGTTGGCCCTGGAGAAGAGAGCATGAGTGTTTGGGGTATCATCATCGCGGCGGGCTTATTGACTTATGCGATCCGCCTGTCGTTCATTGTGCTGGTTGGACGCAGGGAGATCCCTTCCTGGCTTCGTTCCGCGTTGCGTTTTGTCCCGCCAGCTGTACTGACAGCGATTGTTTTTCCAGAATTGCTGCTCTCTGATGGAAGATTGGCGATAGAATTCAGTAATGGCAGGCTGGTGGCCGGGGTATTGGCGATCATCGTAGCCTGGCGCACAAAGAATGCGATCCTGACAATTCTTACGGGTATGCTGGTGCTGTGGGGGATGCAGCTGTTATTGGGCTGAGTAATGATCAAGCTGCTGGCGAGTAATCAAATTAGTAGAATCCGCTTTCAGAGTACAGGTGTACCGGGCAGCAATCTGCCCACGGCGAACGGAATCGGCCAGGGAATAGCCGTCCAGGAGATAGCTGGTTAAAAACCCGACCGCCAGGGCATCGCCGGCTCCATTGGTGTCAATGACCGGCTCATCCAGGGTTTCTGGGGGATAGAATTGAATTCCGCTGTGAGTGCCCAAGGCGCAGCCCTGCGCGCCCATGCCTGTCAGGATGATCAGGTCGGATTTTTTCCTCAGGAATGCCTGAATCAGCGGCGTTGGGTCGGGATAATTAGCCGCTGAAAAAAACAGAAAATCGGCTGCCTGGATAAAATCCTGGCGGTATGGATCGTCCACACGGGTCACATCTTGAAGATCGCAAGCCACAATTACCCCAAGTTCCCTGGCAACGGGCAGCAGCAGGCGCGCCCAGTTGGGAAGATTGAAATGGGCCAATCGAGACTGGGCCAGGATAGCGCGACAGATATCCAGGTCGGGTTGCAGATGCATATGGCTCTTGCCATCATAGAAGTTTTTTCGCCGGCCATCGGGATACATGAAATTAATGCTGCGGCTTGTTCCAGCAGGGTCGATAAACAGGGCGGTGGTATCAATTCCATCCCGGGCAAATTCGTTGCGGATGAAATTGCCGCTGAAATCATCCCCCACATAGCCGATAAAGGCGGTGCGTTTATTTAACCGGGCATAACCACGGCAGGCATACCCTCCCGCCTGGCCGATATAATCCCGGTTTTCAGTAAAATTGGTCTCCACCTGGAAGTCAATCTCTGCGCCATAGAAATAGATGTTGGTATCGATGCCAACATTCCCAATTACTGCTACATCAATTGGAGACGGGGATTTCAAGGTATAAATCTGAAGATAGGGGATTTAGGGTTGATGCAGACCATAATGATCGAGCAGGTATTCGAGGGCGTCGATCGTATCCTCATCCAGGTTGATCAGCTTGAGCCCGATTCTAACCAGGTCTGGATCTTCATCGGGTTTGCGCCAGACAACCTCCGCATCCAGATCGAGATGCGTATGATTCGGGAAATCTTCTGGCAGTTCCATATTTAAATACAAAATGGATTTTTCGCGCACCCGAATATCTCCGACCAACAGAGCGCCTTGCGTGGTCAGATCTGCCAGATACCCCAGGAGCCTGCCGTTGCGCCGATTGGTTACCTGAGCGAAAAAGGTCAGAAATGTACGACCGTATTGCCGCCGTTCTTCCATGGATTTGGTAGGACCCTCCTCAAGACACCTTTATTATAGCTAAAAACCGTGTATTTTCCAATAGGTAGATGCTCCTTTTCCTCAATTTATATTCATGCTTGATGTTATGGCGCAGCCGGGAAGGAGCCAGGCGGCGCATACCAATCACCTGGGTTTATTTGGGTGGTTTCCTGCCCAGCAACTACCTGGACGGTGATCAGGCTGTGATCTGTGCAGTTCACGGACAAACCACACAAGACTGCCTGGGAGTATCCAGCAGATACATTGCTTCCCAATTTATAAGCAACAACATAATATGACCCCGGAGGCAGATTATCAATGCGATAGGTTGTCTGATTTTGCAGAGTTTGCACACTATAGCTTTGCCCGGTGGACAGGTTGAATGCCACAACTCTCAGAGGGGGAATGCCCTCACTGGGATAAGAAAGATTTCCGGAGATGCTGCCAGTCAATTGGAGCGCCTGTGGTTTTGGTAATGGATCGGGTGGAAAAGAGCCCTGTGGAGCATACCAGTCCTGTGGGTTAATATTTGCTGCCTCTTGTCCGGCAACCACCTGCACCAATATCAGGGTGTGATCTGTACAGCTGGCGTTTAGACCACATAAAACAGCCTGTGTATATCCGCCGGCGATATCGAAGTCGCGAGCATAAGCGACCACGCGGTAAACCCCAGGGACAACTTTATCGAAGCGATAGGCATTTTGGTTTGCTGCCGTCTCAATAAAATAGAAATCACTGGTCTGGACATTAAAAGCCACTACTCGCAGGGGTGGGATTGTCTCAGCCGGGTAGGTTAGCGCGCCAGAAATGCTGCCGAATTGAGACCCAGTTTGGGTTGGGATAATAGTCGGTGGGATGGATGGTATTGTGACAGTCGCTGTGGGAGGGCTGGGATTAGCGTGAGTGGGCAGCAGAGCAGCAGCTGTTTGTGTCATCTGGATAACAGCCAGCGTGGCGACGTAATCCACTGCGGGAGTCGGTTCAGGTGTGGGTGTTAGATCGCACATTACCGAGGTCAGAACCAGGATGATTGCCAGAAAAACCAGTCGCAGGTTTTTATTCTTCATGAGCGCTCTCCAACTACACACACCTGAACGGTCCCAGTCTATATGATATAGATCGGGTTACTGAATATCCAACCTCTTCTCTTCCCCAGGAAGTTGATATAGGTCTCGACGCGATATGCACCCGGATCGGAGGTGATAAAGGCGCAGGTCTCATGTTTCTGCCAGGTTTTAATTTTTTGGCCGTTCTTGATCAGGCAGATCTCAGAGGGTCGAGGCAGACGGATTTGCAGGGTAACACCCTTCTGAGCAGATATTTCCTCCCCCATGGTGACCGTCTTCTCCAGCCCCTGGGCAGTGAACCGGAAGCCACGCGTAGAGGCGGGCAGATCATATCCGACAAATGCCCTGCCTTGCGCCAGAGCATCCAGAATGAGCCGGCGATCATGCTCGAGTTCGCCGTTCAACGGCTGAGGGGAGAGCAGGTGTGTATTGATGCAGCGAAAATGGAATTCGTACGGGAATAAGGTGCGATGAATCGGGCCAAGCCGCGCGGGGATGGCATGCGCGTCTGAGCCTCCGATGGCTACTACGCGTTGACCCGAAACCAACAGTTCATCCCATTTGCTAAGCACTTCTGGGTCTGGGCCATGGGCGATGCGCTCTGGGTTAAAAGCATAGTGAATCGCAAGCAGCTTGCTTTTTAGCAGCGACTTGAACTCGGACATGCTGTTCCACAATTCAATGCCGGTGTAACCCTGCACCTGCCAATCTTCCCAGGATATGTCGCCTTCGCCGACTGCCGGGGCGGCGGGGTCTTTGGGATGAGCGATGAAGGCCAATCCTCCCGCCCGGCGCACTTCCGTCAAAAGGCGTGGGATATCCCAGGCCAGGGTAGCCAATTCACGACCCGCGCCGAAGACCAGCAGGTGGCTTTTTTGTGGGATTCTGGCCTGGTCGTGAATTTCTTCTCCGACCAGGAGCAGGACGCGGCGCTTGCCATCTTTATAGTAATCTTCCGGACCGTTTACCCATACATTATGGTCAGTGACGATAACTGCATCCAGCCCGGTGTGGAGGGCGGCTTTTGCTATCTCCGCATGGCTGACATGCCCATCGGAGTAGGTAGTGTGCATGTGAAGGTTAATGACAATTTCATTCATTATCATGTCCGGGCATTTGACGTTTCGCTCAACGGAAGGTATAATCCCCCTGCTTTTGAACCAGCAATATTTTGAGCAGGAGGCTCGTGTGGATAATATAATTTATATTGCGTTGATTATAACGTCAATTGCCCTGATTGCCAGCGTGATCATGCAAAGCAAAGGCGCTGGCCTGGGTGGACTGACGGGCTCTGACCAGGGTGGTATTTTTACCGCCCGGCGCGGGGTTGAAAAAGTGCTCTTCTGGGTAACGATTGGTATGAGTGTGCTTTTCTTTCTATTGGCCATCATTGCCACTTTACTGCGTGGATAAACTGAGCAATTCCATGATGGGGTGCTTCGCTGGTTGGGCTGTTGGCTGGCGAAGCATCTTATTTATTTTTCTATGAAAAAACTTCGCTGGCAGCTCCTGGTGGTGCTGGTTGCTCTCATAGCCATAGGCTTTTTGCTTTTGGGTCAGCAGCAGACTCTCCTGGAAATCGGACAGCCAGAAGTTGCCCCGCTTGAAGGGGGAATTTACACAGAAGCCTTAATTGGATCACCAGGACGGTTTAATCCGATTCTGGATTATTACAACTCTGTTGATCGCGACATTGATCGTCTGGTATTCAGCAGTATGATCCGTTTCGATCATCGCGGTCTGCCACAAGGCGACCTGGTTGACTCGTGGGGTGTTTCTCAGGATGGGAAAACCTTTAGTTTTTCTATCAGACCCGAGGCTTTCTGGCATGATGGTCAGCCGGTGGTCAGTGAGGATATTGTCTTCACGGTTGGATTGCTCAGCCATGATAAGGTACCCCTGCCTGCGGATTTGCGCTCTTTTTGGAAGCAGGTTAAGGTGAGCGTACTTAACGAAAAGACGCTGCAATTCATCCTGCCCGAGCCATTTGCCCCATTTCTTGATTATCTGACCTTTGGAATATTGCCAAGCCACCTGCTGAAGGATTTATCTGTTGAAGAGTTGATCAATTCCAGCTATAACCTCAAGCCGGTGGGCAGCGGCCCTTATCGTTTAGCAGATTTGACCCTAGAGAATGATCAGATTGCGGGGGTTGTCCTGAGCGCTTTTGATCAATACTATGGCAAGAAACCCTTCATTTCCCAAATTAATTTTCGTTATTATCCCGATTCTGCCTCCGCTTTGAGTGCTTATCGGGATGAAAAGGTGATGGGGATCAGCCAGGTGACTACGGATGTGCTGCCCGAGCTGCTTAAAGAACCGAAATTAAATCTGTTCACCAGCCGCATGCCGGGAGTGACCATGATTTTCCTCAATCTCAACTCTCCCAGGCTGCCTTTCTTGCAGGATGCTCAGCTTCGCCGAGCTTTACTCATGAGCATTAACCGCCGGTGGATTGTGGAACGCTTGATGGGCGGGCAGGCAATTATGGCTAATGGCCCCATCTTCCCGGAGAGTTGGGCTTACTATGATGGGATGCCCACGGTCGAGTATAGTGTTGAAGACGCCATAGCCATCCTCAAGAAGGCTGAATACACCATCCCGGCGGAGGGGGGATCGGTGCGGGTGAAGGATGAGGTCAGCCTGGAATTTGAGATGGTCTGCCCGGATGAGGAACCCTATCCGGCAATAGCCGAACAGATTCGCTCGGATTGGGCCCGCCTGGGTGTCAAGGTAAATATCAAAACTGTCGCCTATAATGATTTGCTGAAGAAATACCTCGAGCCACGTTCTTATGATGCTGCCCTGGTCGAACTTAATTTCTCTCGTTCACCCGACCCGGACCCTTATCCCTTCTGGCACCAGTCGCAGAAGACCAATGGACAGAATTACAGTGGTTGGGATGACCGTCAGGTGAGCGAGTACCTCGAACAGGCGCGTGTTACCGATGATTACAATGAGCGCATAAAACGGTATCGCAACTTTCAGGTTCGTTTCGCCTCTGAGCTGCCAGCGCTGCCGCTGTACTACCCTGTATATACTTATGCAGTCGATACGCAGGTAAAGGGCATCAGTATGGGACCGCTCTTTGAACCCAGCGATCGTTTCTTTAACCTGGTTTACTGGTATCTGGTGTCAGGGATATCCCGACCAGAAACTCAAACAACCACCCCCTCCCCTTAGCCTCCAAAGGCGCGGCTGTAGATCGCCCGGTACAGGTTGAAGATCTCGTAGATTCCACGGATATAGTTGCGCGTTTCTTCGTAGGAGATGATCTCCAAGAACAAATCGGGATCATCGGGGGCTAATTCGTGCCATCTGGCGGCATTTCCTGGGCCGCCGTTGTAGGCTGCCAGCGCGGCGTATACATCTCCATCAAAAAAGGCCCTCTGTTTATCGAGATATTCGCTGCCGAAGGTCAGGCTGATCAGCGGACGGTAGAGATCTTCAGCGGTGTAATCTGGCGGCCAGCCCATATTTTGGGCAATATCGGCGCCGGTCTGTGGGATAATTTGCATCAAACCACGCGCCCCGGCTGTGGAACTCACAAACCCCTCGAACAGGCTCTCCTGGCGCACCAGGCTGAACAGAAAAAGCGGGTGAAAGTCATACTGCTGGGAGATGGGGATCAGTAAATCGGAATAATATGTGCCGAAGCGCACATGGTTGAAAAATGCAGGTGCGCTAATGCTGGTCGCATCGTCCATCAGGGCCAGGTCAAGCACCTGGCGGGCTGCCATGATGGCTGAACGGTAAGACCCCAGTTCCACCAGATAGTTAGTCAATTGAAAGCTCAAGGCTGGGTCCGAGGCCACCTCCAGACGCACTTTCTCAAATTCGGAGCGGGCGTCATCGAATAAACCCAGGCTCCACAATTCTTCGCCCCGCAATATGCGGGCGTCATTGGTTAATGTTCCTAGACCCGTGAAATCATAATCGGCAGGGAGAGAAAATTTCGTTCGCACCCACTCTTCAGCCTGGAAGCGTTCTGCCTGCAGGTCAAATCCCAGATCATAGCTGTCGGGAGGGGTGAACGGAGGGCGCCCATGCAGGATATCCCTGGCTCTTTCGCTGTAATAGCCAGTTGGGTCAATGGAGGCGGTGTTGTCCCAGGTAATTCCTGCTTCGGTGATATTGCCTTTTGCATAGTGGCATTTGCCAACCCAGAATGAACCTGTCGAGCGATCCCTGACGGTTTGCGCCTGATCTTGAAATCGTTGAAAGATCAGCAGGGCTTTATCGAAATCCTTCAGTCGGAAGCGCGCAATGCCTGCCAGGAAGAGGGCTCGGGGGGCTTGTTCATAGCCAGGATAAAGGTTAGCGACTCGCTCGTATAATTCGGCAGTTTGTTGGATATCGCCCTTGCGATCGGAAACATAGCCGGCATCGTACAAGAATTCGCCCGCTCGGGCATGGTTCGGTACCTGGTCGACGAAAGCCAATAGGGTTTCAATGGCGCGGTCATAATCCTCCAGATAGAACCACTGGGTATAAGCGATTTGTTCCCATGCTTCGTCCCAAAACCGGTGATCGGGATAAGTTTGTTTCACTGTTTCCCAGGGTTGGAGTGCATCAAGGTAATTACCCTGAGCACGGGCAGTTAGACCGTAATAATGGAAAGCTGTGGCAGGGTCGGTTGGACTGCCTTGCAGATAGCGGTCAAAAGCTGCCATAGCGACGCCATATTCACCGGCATAATAATCTACGATGCCGCGATTCAACTCATCCACGGTCACACCTGCTTCAACCAGTGCGACCAGCGCGGTGTATGAATCATAAGCGGTCGGGTAATTTTGGACTGCATCCAGGTAGGCGGCATGAGCCTGTTCGATCTGCCCAAGGGCTGTGTAAGCCTGTCCTTTGCGCAGGTCGATCAAGGCGCGCGTATACTCGTTGGTCGTGCGGTAGTATAGATCATCATACAGATTTAAGGCAGTTAGATAATCGCCAGAAACCGAGTAAGCACGCGCCAGCTTCATCTGTAAAAAAGATCCATCCAGCTGGCTGGGGGATTGGAGCGCCGCCTGGAAGCTCTCGGCTGCTCTGGTGTAATCTCCTGCGGAAAACAAGGCATCTCCGCGCAGATCCAGGATGTAGGCATCAATTACCCCTGGGCGATGGATCAGGTAGTTATAGTAACCATCAGCAGCCAGTGGATAATTCTCTTGCGCCTCGTAGGCTCGTGCCAGGTAGAAGTATGCCTGGGCTATCTGAGGCGCATCGGGATACTCATTGATCAGCTTTTCAAGATGAGTGATCGCCTGGTATAAGTTGCGCGCCGAAAGATATGCCCGCCCTAAACCAAGCAGGGCGGCAGCTTGAACCTGCGGATCCTGGCTGAATGTCAAGGCGGATTGATACTCTTTGATTGCATTTTCCCAATCGCCATTGAATATAGCATGGTCGCCGCTGTCCACGCGCGCGGACGGCTCTGGAGTTGGCGTAGGCAGCGGAGTAGGCGTGGAGGTTGGGACAGGCGTGGCTGTAGGGGTGATTGTGTAGGTTGGGGTATGAGTGGGCCCGAATAGAGGGCCATTAGCAGAACGCGTGCAAGCCTGGGCAGGAACGACCAGTAGCAGCAGAATCGACAGAAGGCGATAGGAGATTTTCATAATCTGCACTATACCTGAGGGGAGAAGGTGTGTCAATGTTTGACAAACCAGCTTTATCATGTTAAACTCGCATCGCAAATGGGAAGGCGCTCTCCTTCGAGAGCGTTTTTCGCGGGCTGAACAAACTGAGAGAAGAGTATTCTAAGATGCGCACTGTAGAATGGAATGAGAAGATTGGCGCTGTGCGGATGATCGATCAACGTCTGCTGCCGGGCGAATTTCGCACAGTTGAATATGATGATTATCATCAGGTAGCAAATGCGATCCGCGATATGGTGGTGCGCGGCGCACCCGCGATTGGCGCGGCGGCAGCTTTTGGCCTGGCGCTGGCAGCCAAACAGGATCGTTCTGTTCGCCTGGGAGAATTAAGGGCGTATGTATTGGAAGCAGCCAGGTTATTGCAGGCTGCGCGGCCGACTGCGGTGAACCTGGCCTGGGCTTTGGAGCGGATGCTCAAGGTGGCTGCCAGCTTCCAAGGCGGCGCAGCGGACCTCCGCCAGGCCATGCTGGTTGAGGCGCAGCGCATCGCAGATGAAGACGTGGAAATAAACCTGCGCATGGCCCGCCATGGGGCAGCTTTGATCCAGGATGGAGATACAATCATCCACCATTGCAATACTGGAGCGCTGGCGACAGTTGACTGGGGTACTGCCCTGGGGGTCATCCACATGGCTTTTGAACAGGGCAAGCGGATTCATGTGCTGGTAGATGAGACGCGCCCTCGTTTGCAGGGCGCCCGTCTGACAGCCTGGGAATTACAGCAGTACGGCATTCCCTATGAAATCATCAGCGATAATGCGGCTGGTTTCTTTTTATCCACAGGGAAGGTGCAAAGGGTTTTCTTTGGGGGCGATCGCATGGCTGCAAATGGCGATGTGGCTAACAAAATTGGCACTTATATGTTAGCCTTAGCAGCCTTCGATAATGGCATACCGGCCTATTCTGTGGTGCCAACCTCGACAATTGACCTCTCTCTATCGCATGGCGGCTTGATCCCGATCGAAGAACGCAGCCAGGATGAAGTTCTCAATATCCAGGCTGGGGGACAACCTGTTCATCCACAGGGAGCCAAAGCGCGCAATCCGGCTTTTGATGTAACCCCGCACCGGCTGTTGACTGCGATTGTGACTGAAAACGGGGTTGTTTATCCCCCCTACGAGGAAAATTTAGCCAGGGTGGTGAAGAAAGGTGGCAGTTAAGTCGATGAAGATTTTATTGACGGGATCGGTTGCTTACGATTATTTGATGAAATTCCCCGGCTACTTCCGGGATCACTTTCTGCCCGAGCGCCTGGATTCGATCAGCCTGTCTTTTCTGGTCGAATCAATGGTGCGCTTGCGTGGGGGCATTGCCCCGAATATCGCATATACTCTGGCTTTATTGGGCGAAAAACCGCAGCTCTGGGCAGCGGTAGGTGAGGACTTCGAGGAATACCGCGCCTGGTTGGAGAGCAAGGGCGTGGACACCTCTGGCGCTCGCGTGATCCCAGAGGTTTATACGGCTTCGTTTTTTGTCAATACCGATCGGGCAAATGCCCAGATTGCCAGCTTCTATCCGGGTGCGATGGCATATGCCTCTCAGCTAACCCTGCACGCCCTGGAGCACGACCGCCCGGATGTGGTGGTGATCTCGCCGAATGATCCTGGCGCGATGAATCAGTATGTCGATGAATGCCAGGAGATGGGATTGCCTTATTTCTATGATCCCAGCCAGCAAATCGTGCGCCTGACGGGGGATGGTCTGCAGAAGGGTATCCGTGGCGCCAGGGCGCTGTTCTGCAACGATTATGAGTTCGCCCTGATCGAGAAAGCCACTGGGTGGAATGCAAAAGCCATCCTGGAGGTGAACCCGGAGGCTTTCCTGGTGATCACTCAGGGAGAGCACGGTGCAGATATCTTCACACAGGATGAGCAATTTCACATCCCGATCGTACCAGCGGAACAAATCGTGGACCCCACCGGCGTCGGGGATGCTTTTCGCGGCGGTTTCTTGACTGGTTACAGCCACGATCTGGATATGCTCACCTGTGGACGTATGGGGGCATTGGCGGCGACATACTGCCTGGAACAGCGCGGCCCTCAAGGCCACCACTATTCTCCGGCTGAGTTTGTAAATCGCTACCGGAGTATTTTCGACGATCAGAATAAATTACAGGGTTTAATCACCCGAGAATAAATCCGAGATTTGGAGATGAATGATGGAAAATTATGATGTAAAAGACACTAACCAGGCAGAAGGTGGGCGCCGCCGGATTGAATGGGCCGAACGTGAAATGCCCGTCTTACGTTTGATTCGTGAACGTTTTGCTAAGGAGCGCCCTCTTAACGGTATGCGTGTAGCTGCATGCTTGCATGTGACCACCGAAACCGCCAACCTGATGAACACCCTGCATCTGGGCGGTGCGGATGTGGTCCTGACTGCCTCGAATCCATTGTCCACCCAGGATGATGTGGCTGCTGCCCTGGTGTCTCACTATGAGATCCCTGTTTTTGCAATCAAGGGTGAGAATAATGTCACCTACTATAAACACATCCATGCTGCCCTGGATCACCAGCCGCATATCACCATGGATGACGGAGCCGATCTGGTCAGCACGCTGCACAAAGATCGTCGGGATTTGCTGCCAGGGGTTGTCGGCGGTACGGAAGAGACCACGACTGGGGTGATCCGGCTGCGCGCGATGGCTGCAGACGGCGCGCTGAACTTCCCGGTGATTGCGGTGAATGACGCTATGACCAAGCATTTCTTCGATAACCGTTATGGCACCGGACAATCCACTATCGACGGCATTGTGCGCGCAACCAATATTTTACTGGCGGGCAAAAATTTTGTCATCGCCGGGTATGGTTGGTGTGGGCGTGGGCTGGCGATGCGGGCGCGCGGCATGGGCGCCAATGTGATCGTCACTGAGGTCGACCCACTGCCCGCCCTGGAAGCTGTGATGGATGGCTTTCGGGTCATGACGATGGATGAAGCCGCCCGGATTGGTGATATTTTTGTCACTGTCACCGGTGATCTTAACGTGATTGACCGCCGTCACTTTGAACTGATGAAAGATGGCGCGATCGTTTGCAATTCAGGCCACTTCAATGTTGAGATCAATATCCCTGGGCTGGAAGCAATGGCACAGGATAAGCGCTTAGTGAGACCCTTTGTCGAGCAGTATGAGCTGCCTGACGGCCGGCGAATTCATATCCTGGGTGAGGGGCGTTTAATCAATCTGGCCGCCGCTGAAGGTCATCCCGCCAGCGTGATGGATATGTCTTTTGCCAACCAGGCGCTCAGCCTGGAGTACATGGTTAAGAACCATGAGCATTTAGAGAAAAAAGTTTACAGCGTTCCAGGTGAGATTGACCGGGAGATTGCGCGTCTGAAGCTGGCTGCTATGGGTGTGCAGATTGATGTGCTGACCCCCGAACAGGTGGCTTATCTGAATTCCTGGGAAGAGGGCACTTAAGCCGGCGATTGGCCGCCGCGCTTCGAAAGATATTCTGCTGCAGCCCGGATGGTTTCGTCCGGGCTGTGAATTGCTTCTCCCATCAGTGTATCCCTTGTTGGTGACATCAGGCTGACTGCCGTATAGAGGAGATGGGCTTTTACCTCGCTGTCCAGTTCCTGGTGATACCCATTCATCAAGGCTGCCGCGGCCGCATCATGATGAATCCAGGCTAAAGGCATGGCAGCCCCCCGGCGTGTTTCTGGCAGTTCATCTGTCAGGGCTGCAGATAGTGCAGCAATCATGGTTTCCGCCTCTGGGCTGTGAGCGACATCGATGAACAGGTAGTTGGTCGCATGGAAGAAGGCCTGCACTAGAGAACGGCGGGCAAGACCCTGGCTGGAATGAATCTCCTGCGCCAGGCCAGCAAAGCAATCTTCTCCCTCTAATTCAATCCAGCTTAGGGCAGCTGCATAGATCACATCCGGATCGGCGTCTTTTGCCCCGATTTTTACGCTGGACACTGCCTGGGAACACTGGCTGGCACCTAAGGCCTCGAGCGCCTTCACGCGCACATCGGGGTTGTTGGATTTTAGAATAATTTCCAGAACAGGAACGCTTTCGGGCTGGGGGTTTACACTCAACCCCCAGGCTGCTGCCAGGTGCAGGCGATCATTAGCTCCTGGCATCGCCTCGAGCAGCATATGGCTGGCTTGCAGACCACCGAAGCGGCACAATGCGTAGATGGCGTTTTCTCGCACCCGCAGGTCTTCATCCCGCAATGCCTGGCGGAGCATAGGTTCTGCCACAAACCAGGAGAAGCGGTAAAGATGAAAGGCGACGCTGGCGCGTTGAGGGGCAGAACCGGAGGTGAGCACATCCTGGATGATCCTGCGCGCGTCTCGATCACCGCGCTTGCTCAGCAGGTTGGCGGCAGCATAGCGCACATAAAACTCCTGGCTGCGCAGCGCCTCCGCAGCCGCTTCCAGTGATATGGCATCGGGCGAGAGCATATTGAGCAACGTACCAAGGTTGCGCGGCGAAAGCCTTTGTAGCCCGGAAGATCTCCGCTGGGCGTTTGCCGGGGATGGCTCCCGCCCGGTGATCGGTTCCTCCCATTTGCGACGGACATCCATTTCTCCCAGTCGAAGGACAACTTCTTCGTGGAGCAGTTCTCTCTTGCTCTTGATATCCGAGATGCTCAGCAGTAGTTGGCGCTGGATATCCACCGAGAAGCGCGCTCTTAACCGTTCTTCTCCCGGTTTACCTGGCGGATGAAGGTCAACCATTATGGGATTATTGCGGTTGAGCGGAATGATCTGCTGCCCCTCGGGTTTCGCCTGGGCGACGAAGACGGGTTTACCATCTTCGTACTGCACTTCGATGTGCGCTACTGCATCCGTCTCAATCTCGCCGATGATAAATTCAACCCTTTCCTGGTCCGGGTGATCTGCGGTCAGCATCACCTCAATTGGATGGGTTGGGTAGCGGCTTCCCATGGGGATAATCTCATCATAATGGGTTTGATTGGTTTGTGGGTCATAATACCGCAGGCCATAGCTGTGCACCAGGTAATCCTCTAACCCCATACCCGTGGCGATTAGAAGAGCGCCTTCAACAACTGCGGTGAACGGTTTGTCCACGCGAGCAATCCCAGGACGGAAATAGCTCTCCAGGGTGCGCTGAACTTCAGGCATCAGGGATGCCCCGCCGATCATTATTACATGTTGGATATCTTCTTTGAATATTCCCTGCCGTTGGGCGATATGCATGATTTTATCAACCAGATTGTGGATGGCCTCAAAAAAGCCATTTCTGAGCAAAAGAGCTTCCAATTCACCTCTGGTGATGACCTGGGAGAAAAACTGCTGGTCAACCCGAAAAGACACTTCACAGCTATCAAAAGTCGAAAGGCTGATCTTGGCCTGTTCGCAAGCAGTCAGCAGAGCCGGGTAATCATCTCGGACAGATTCGATCTTCAAACCGGCGCGCTGTAAAATCGCCGCCATAAGCCATTGATCGACATCGCTGCCTCCCAGGTTTAGCCCGCCCTTGGCGATAACCTTTGCAGTATACTGTTTGGCTGCCTTTCCCAGCAGGTTTTTCAATAACCCGCCGGTCCTGTCACGGCTTTCGGGCAGCTGAACCAGGGACATATCCAGTGATCCCCCACCAAAGTCGAAGACCAATACCAGTGCACCTGGATCAGAGATTGAATATCCCAACGCAGCTGCGGTGGATTCATCGACCACTCGCACCGCTTCGAGCGAGTACTCCTGCAACCCCTCATTGAGCCAGGCCAGGTATCCCTCAAAAGCCGCTACGGGGACAGTGACAACCAGCTGTTCGATTTCTTCTCTCTTGAATGGAATTGTGCCCAGTAACCCATGCAAAAAACGTTTGCCGGCTTCCGCTTCTGTCCAGGGCACGCCATCGATAAATCGAGCTTCTGCGGCTGCATGAGAGAGTATGCTGCGTTTCATATTGCGGAACAGGCGGTTGTCGCGCTGACGAGTCAGCTCTTCGGCTAGAACCATCTGCCCCATGGCTGCCTGGCCTGTCTGGCCGTCTTTAATATACAGCAGGGATGGGATCAGGGGTTTTTGTTCACTTTGAGTGGGCAGACTGAGGCCTGGGATTTCAAGCACCTCTGCGGTGTGGTTCGCCTCGTCCCAACGGGCAATCAGGCTGTTGGTGGTGCCAAAGTCCAGGGCAATTTTGTGTTTTGCCATCACCCACTCACGATAATTTCGATGTAAATCGTATCACCGAAAGGCTCTCCCTGGGGGGAATGAGCCTGCCAGGCGCTGCGGTAGGTGCCTGGCAGGTGTGGAGCAGTAAATAGAATCTGAATAATCGCTTGGGTGCCGCCGCGCGCCGGATAGAGCGCTTGCTCTGTAGAAGCCCCCAGGCTCGGTCCGCTGATCAGCCGCAGACGATAGCGTTCATCCCAGTTGCAGGATCCGAAATTCTCAACTTTCCAGCGTTTATCCACCGTTTCATCCGGGGTAATCCGTGTGCCATCTGGTATGGTCACATCCTCGATAAAGCGCAGGTCGTCTTTACAGGCTGGAGTCGAAGTCGGGCGAAGATCGGCGGTCGGAAGGACGATCGTGAAAGTTGGGCTGGGCATGGCAAGCACCAGCGGCGTTTGCGGCAGGCGGGTGGGGGACAGGTAGACCCCCGCATCTGGTTGCGCCTCGGGACGTCTGCTCTGCCCGCTGCAGGCGACCAGCAGCAGGCAGAACAGGACAGAGAGAACAATGAGGCTACACTTCTTCATCGGCCCCGCCTGGGCCTTCATCCTCCCCACCAAACGCAAGCTGAATTTCGCCGCTGGTAGCTTGCTGCCGGACAGCCAGTTCGATTTCATCAGCCAGGTCGGGATTCTGTTTTAGGAATTCCTTGGCGTTTTCGCGACCCTGACCCAGGCGGATATCGCCATAGGAGAAGAAGGAACCGCGTTTGGTGATGATCTCCAGACCAGTGGCCAGGTCGATCAGATCTCCCACCCGAGAGATGCCTTCATTATACATGATATCAAACTCGGCAGTGCGGAAAGGCGCAGCAACTTTATTCTTCACCACACGCACCCGGGTGCGGCTGCCGACAATTTCGGCCCCGGCTTTGATCGATTGGATGCGCCGGACATCCAGGCGGACGGATGCATAGAATTTGAGCGCCATACCGCCGGTAGTGGTCTCGGGGTTGCCAAACATAACACCAATCTTCTGGCGCAGCTGGTTGGTGAAAACTACGGCAGTATTGGTTTGTTTGATCGCGCCTGATAATTTGCGCAGCGCCTGGGACATCAGTCGAGCCTGCATCCCCATGGGCGAGTCGCCCATATCCCCTTCGATTTCAGCTCGCGGCACCAGGGCTGCGACAGAGTCAATCACGATAATTTCCACCGCCCCGGAGCGTACCAGGGTTTCGGTGATTTCGAGTGCTTGCTCCCCTGTATCGGGCTGCGAGATTAACAGGCTTTCCACATCCACACCGCACCGGCTGGCGTAAGCTGGATCCAAAGCGTGTTCCATGTCAACATATGCGCAGGTGCCGCCCAGTTTCTGTGCTTCGGCGACGATATGCTGGCAGATGGTGGTTTTCCCAGAAGACTCTGGGCCGAAGATTTCGGTGATGCGGCCGCGCGGGATGCCACCGACACCAAGGGCTATGTCTAAAGAAAGCGCGCCTGTGGGGATAACTTCTACCATCATATGGTGAGCTTCACCCAGGCGCATAATCGAACCATCACCATATCGTTTGGTGATATCGCTCAGTGCTTTATCGAGCGCCATCTGGCGCGCACCGTCAACTGGCGGTGAGGCGGGAAGTGGGGGAACTGTTTTTCGAGGCATGTTCGTCTGCTCCTATAATCATCAAATATGTACTTAAGTTTAGCACAAGCGTTCTATTTGTCAAGAGTGTGATCTCAGCTTCGGACAAGAGTTCGGACATTAGCAAAAATCAAATGAGCGAAGATCGATATAGCCAGAGAGACGATACGGTTCAGAGTA
>JAFGQI010000150.1 GCA_016935755.1 Anaerolineales bacterium | reverse complement strand
TCTTCAAACATACTGCCAGGTTATCACTTTTCCCTCCCCTTGACTAGACCTGACTCGTACCCTTTTTTTATATTGAGAATTGCTGGGTGAGCCAGCGATCAAGGCCTTGCGGAGGCTGGTAATCCACCATCATCTGCAGGAGTTCATCCGGGGTCTCAGCATGAGTAAAAAGAGCGCGATGCTCATCATAGATAAAACCTTCCTTACGCGCATATTCTACCATCTTCAGCAAGGGGTCAAAGTAGCCAAGCACATTCAGCAGGCCCACTGGTTTTCGGTGCAGGCCAATCTGCGACCAGGTCAGGATCTCAAAAAATTCCTCAAAGGTGCCATAACCGCCTGGTAGAGCGACAAAAGCATCCGCTTGTTCAGCCAGACGCTGCTTGCGCAGGTGCATGGTTTCGACCACCTCCAGACGAGTCAGGCCCCAATGCGCCAGCTGCGGGGTGTTGAAGATCGCCGGGATCACGCCAATCACCTCCCCGCCTGCCTGGATAGCGCCTTCTGCCACCGCGCCCATTAGGCCTGTGCTGCCCGCGCCATACCAGAGCCGCATACCTTGCCCGGCAATGGCTTGTCCCATCCGGCGAGCAGCCTGCAGATAAGCCGGGTTGATCTTATCTGATGAACCGCAATATACACAAATGGATTTTAACATGCGCCGATTATAGCCGATAACATCCCCGTCGGGAAATTGATATCTGTAACTTTTTAGGTATAATCGCGGATTAGATCGTATGGTGAAATCCACCCCATCCAGGTATCCACTCACAACATCTGGGGGCGCTGCCTGCTAAATACGCATTATGACGAAATTGAAGGAATGAAAGGATCATAACGTGCCAGTAGTGGATGTTTCGCATGTAAGCAAGTCTTTTGGCGCAATCAAAGCGGTAAATGATGTCTCTTTCACCGTTGAGAAAGGTGAAATATTCGGGTTATTGGGTCCAAATGGAGCAGGGAAAACGACCATAATTCGCTTGATGCTGGACATTTTCAAGCCAGAGAAAGGGCAGATTGCCATCCTGGGTGGCCCAATGAGCGAAGCCAAGAAGGATCGCATCGGGTATATGCCTGAAGAAAGGGGGCTGTACCAGGATGCCCAACTGGAACGGGTGCTGGTCTATATGGCTACGCTCAAAGGAGTGCCTCAGCGCCTTGCCATCCAACGCATCAGACAATCAATCGACCGCTTTGAACTATCTGCCTATCGGAAGAAAAAGGTCAAAGATCTGAGCAAGGGGATGCAGCAAAAGGCGCAGTTGATCGCCACCCTGGCGCACCAGCCTGAGCTAATTATTATTGATGAACCCTTCAGCGCCCTGGACCCGATCAATACGCAGAATGTCAAAGAGCTGCTGCGGGAACTCAGACAGCAAGGGGCGACAATCATCATGTCCACCCACCAGATGCATCAAGTAGAGGAAATGTGCGATCAAATCCTGCTGATCAATCGCGGCGGCAGCCTGCTTTCTGGAAATTTACAGGAAATCAGGCGGCAGTTCTCTAACATTGCTAACCTGAACAATATAATTATCTTACAAACTGCTGGCCCGCTGCCGGCTCTATCAGGGGTGGAGAAAATCGAAACACACAACTCAACCCACCGGGTGACCCTGGCAGAGGGCGTAACACCTCAGCATATCTTGAACACACTCGTCAGCCAGGAGGTGCAGGTGGAGAAATTCCAGATTGCTCTTCCCACCCTGGAGGAAATCTTCGTTCATGTGATCAAAAGTGACCAGGTGCCAGAATGAGAAAATTCTGGCATGTGATTGTTTTTGAGTACACACGGCGTGTCTTCCGCTGGCGATTCCTGTTCAGCCTGCTTGCTCTCCATATGTTCTTAGTTTTGGTGGGCTTACTAATGTTCCTGGCGTACCTGCCCGAATTCAATTTCTCGCCGGTAGGGTATTTAGATCCTGCCGGCCAACTCGGTCGAGCCGCCCCCTCGTCAAATGCTTTTGATTCCAGACTGATCCCATTAATATTCTATGACACAGAAAAAGAAGCCCGGCAGGCCCTGGATGAGAACAAAATCCAGGCGTACCTTGTGCTGGATGAAAACTACCTGCAAACTGGCCAGGCGCGCCTGGTTTCGCTAAAAGTCCCCGGCCTTTACCTCCAAAGCTTTCTCACGCAATATGTACGCTCGCGCCTGCTGGATAAGGAGCCATACCAGGTCATCCAACGTGTGACTACCCAGGCAGAAATCATTATCCGCAGCCCGGATGGCAGTCAGGAATTAGCGCGGAAAGATGTCTTTGGCCTGTTCATTCCCGTAGCGGCTGCTTTCATCCTGATCATGGGTATCTACAATATATCTGGTGATTTAATGAGTGTGATCATCCAGGAGAAATCCAATCGCACCATGGAAATCTTGATTACCACGGCTGCTCCCTGGCAGTTTATCGGGGGAAAAACGATCGCCCTGACCGCAGTTGGCCTGTCTCAGATCATGGCCTGGGCTGCTCCGCTTGGAATCCTCTACCTGCTGAGATCAAAAGCCCTGGGAAACCTGGCAGGGACACATTTCCCCTCTACATCCTTGATGCTTGTTCTGGCAACCATCTTGCCGTCTATGCTCATCATTGCCTGTCTGATGGTGACCGTGGCGGTGATTGTGGCAGATGACCGCCAGGCGCAGCTGTGGACTTTCGTGATCCTCGCACCAGTGTATATTCCTCTCGGTTTTACCAGGTTGATTCTGAACAGCCCAGACAGCCCACTGGCGATTGCACTGAGTTATTTCCCCCTGACTGCCTCGGTCACTCTGGGGCTGCGCAGCGCTGTTGGGACTATCCCAACAGACCAGGCATTCTGGATTGTGCTCAGCTTAATCGCCGCAGCCCTGGCATGCCTTGGGCTGGCCAGCTACAGCTGGCGTCTGGGCATGCTTATGTATGGGCGGAGCCTGAATTGGCGCGATTTCCTGGGCAAATTCAAAAAACAGGTCTCCTCTCCATGAACAAAACCCTGCGAGTCGTCTGGTACGAATTGGTGAGGACCCTTACCAGGGTCTCCTTCCTGGCCGCCACTTTTGGGCTGCCTCTGATTTCCTGGCTCGGCTTTGGCAGCCTGTATGCCCTGGATCGTACGGAGAGCCAGGCTGCTATCTCGCAGGTCATCGAACTGGCCGCGGAGTTCAGCGGCGCCGAGACTGATACAGCCAATATCGCCAGCGAAGGTTATATTGACCAGAGCGGGATCATCAAGGTATTGCCTTCACACCTACCGGATGATCTATTAACGCCCTACCCAAGTGAAGAATCTGCTCGTCAGGCTCTGGAGCAGGGAGAAATTACCGCCTATTATGTGATCACCCCAGAATACCTGGAAACGGGCAGAATCATCTATGTGCGCCTCGAATTTGACCCCTTCTCGGCCTTTACAGAAGGAAGCAGAATGCAAGATGTGTTACGCCTGAATCTACTGGAGGGCGACGAACAATTAACCAGCCTGGTAGCAGCGCCTTTGGATCTTCAAATCGTCATTCTCGAGCCGGGCACGCAGCGCGACGAAACGAATCCGCTGACGTTAATGCTTCCCTACCTCAGCGGAATCCTGTTTTTATCTTCAATGATAACTTCCACCAGCCTGTTTCTGCGTTCCCTGAGTGATGAACTGGAAAATCGCACCCTGGAGATCCTTCTCACCACCGTCTCAGCTCGCCAGATTTTGACCGGAAAAATTATTGCCCTGGGGATAACGGGGCTGCTGCAAACCTGCACCTGGTTGGGCACAGGCTATGCTATCCTGGCGATCAGGGGCCAATCCTCATCCATCTCTGATATCTACCAGGTCAATCCAGTCATACTGGTATGGGGGATGATCTTTTTTCTGCTCGGCTACACCCTCTACGCCAGCATCACGGCCGCCATCGGAGCAATGGTGCCAGACTTGCGGGACGCATCGATCGTCAACTACCTGCTGATGTATCCTCTGATGGCGCCTGTCCTTCTGTTTCTGATATTCGCCCGCGAACCGAACGGAGGCCTGGCGACTGCCCTGAGCCTTTTCCCGCTGACCGCCCCAACAGCCGCGCTATCCCGCCTGGCAGCCTCCAACGAAGTGCCCATATGGCAATTGTTCCTCTCCGCGGGTATTCTAACTCTGACCATCTGGCTGACGATCCGTTCAGCAGCCAGGTTGTTTCGCGCCCACAATCTTCTGGCAGGCGAGTCTTTCTCTTTCAGGCGTCTCTGGGTGACGCTTATGGAGAAAGGGGAATAAGCAGGTTGCTACCTGTTCGAAGCCAACAGATCCGCCTGCCGGGTAGGCTCTGGCAGCCGGTGTTTCCTCACACATTGCATGGTTATCCCGACCGCTGTCTCCAGGCTGATACGGTGACCAATGGAAACATACACCGGTTTGACTCCCTGGCGGGTGCGCAGAGCCGCACCAATTACCTCTCCGCCATCCACCAGAGGCGCCCATGTCCCCTCTGTCTCGTCCAGCGGTTGATGGCGGCCCACCAGAATCGACTTCGCCACACCAATCGAAGGAATCTCCACCAGCAAGCCCAGGTGGCTGGCAAGCCCAAAGCGCCTGGGGTGAGCCAAACCCTGCCCATCCACCATCAGCAGGTCGGGCAAGGTTTGTAATGATTTTAGCGCTTCCAGGATTGCTGGCGCTTCCCGAAAGGATAACAAGCCCGGCACATAGGGAAAGACCGTGGGGCAGCGTGCGATTGACCGATCCATCAGCTCCAGCTCAGGGAAGCTGATCACCGCTACTGCGGCGCGGGTTATCGCACCGCCCATCTCGAAGCCCACATCCACCCCAGCAATCCGATTCACCTTTCCCACGTTGTCTTGGCGGATGATTCGATGGCGCAGCTGCTCCTGGATGGCGATTGCTTCAGCAGGAGATACGTTCCAGCGGTGAAGATCCTGAGGGCTAATCACGGCGATCCAACAATTTACCCAGCAGCAATAATAAAATGCCCGCTGATAGCAAAAAGATGCTGGCAATCGCCAGGGGATCCAGGCCGTGCCGCTGGTCCATTTGCGCGGGCTGCGGGCTTGCCTGGTCGGGCGGCGGGGAGGGCTCCCCGGTTTGCAAGGTTTCTGTGTGGGCCGTCGCCGTCTTATCCGTTGGCAGGATGTCAGGTTCAGGGGTGCGGGTGGGTTGTTTGGCTGCTGCCGTTTGAGTGGCTGCCTGGTCAACAGTCGCGGTTGCTGTAGGGCCGGCTGGTTGGATAATCAGCCGGTCTCCCGGGCGAATGATGGAATCTTTGGTAAGGTTGTTACGATCGAGAAGATCCTGTAGATTAATCTTATAAATCGCCGCAATGGTCCATAGGGTCTCGCCCGTCTTCACCTCGTGGATGACCGAGCCATCCGGATTAGGTGTGGACACCTGGACGGGGAGGTTCACTACCTGGGTGGCCCCAGGCGGGAGCGTCGCACCTGGCTTGGGGGTAGCCGCAGAACCTCCACTGCCCCAACCCTCGGTCCATAGAAAAGTCACCGTGATCCAATCATTGACTCCGACCTCCAGACCAATATCCTTGCTGACTTGTTTAGCCAGGTCGATGCCATACGGTGCTGTGACCTTACGACCATATTGGTCCACGCCGCCATTGTAACCATTGATATAGGCCGCCTGGGCTTCAGGCATGCCCACGGGCAGATCTGCAAACATGCGCCGCGGGGTTGGATCAGCGTAGGAAGCCCAGTAGGTATCATCCACATTCCAGGGACCCGCCTCGCCCACACGCGCAACAGTGCTTTTCTTATAAGTCAAGGCCACATCATAAGCCTTGCCAACCTTGTACCCTTTATCCTCGCAGATCTTCAACCCACCATTGGTGAACTTCACACACTGGTCAGGCAAAGCCGCGTAATAAGCCCCACTCGAATCGTAGCGCGTGGCATAAATCTTATAAGAGCGCGCGCCCGCCGCGGCAGAACTGCCATGCAGCTGCCGCTCGACCGACCAGCAGCGCTCAATCCAACCTACCAAGCGGAAATAAGTGCGCGCATCCAGGGCTTGCTCCAGGGCAGTGTTGGAATCGCGGACAATGCGCATTACCTGCTGGTTATAACCCATCTCAACAATCCGCTGGCGTTTCTGCTCCAGGGTCAGCGATGAATCCTGAATAATGGGCCTGCTCTGCAGTTCCAGCAGGCGCAGCTGCTCGATCTCCTGTGTGGCAATCTGCTGGACTTTGAAAAACTGCCTCTCAGAGAGTTTTGCCCCATCTCGCAGCGGCTCCTGTAAACTGGCAGTCAGGGCAAAGTAACCCAGCAGTGGTTTGGTGCCCCAAACAGGCGCCTCCCACGGCAGGCGAGGCAAGGGGATGGGAATGGCTCTGCCTCGCGCCAGGGATAGTGACAAGAGCAATAACAACGCCAGCAGCCAGGCGAGATGAGACAGATCAGCCAGGCGCAATGGCTGCGCTATGGGCGCCTGCAGTGACGCCGGACGAGCAAAGAAATGCGGTGCAGAAGGCATCCTGGTTCTCAATAAACTGTTCTCCAGAGCAAAAAACCTGACCTGCAGGTGCGCGGCATATCACTCAGATGTCTGCAGCAGATAGATTACCACCGACTCGCCTCATCACGCCCGGCCTGAAAGGCGGCATAGTTAGCTGCCCAAACTGCCGGCTTAGAGTTGGCCTTCTTGAGCGCCTTGAGCCATAATCCAGGCGGGAATACATCGAAAGGCGGCAGGGTGCTTAAAACGCCCATCATCACCACATTCGCCGTGCGCCCGCTGCGATCGCCCAACTCGAGCGCTTTTCCGAGGGCGTCCACCTCAATGACATGGCAGTCGCCCAGACTCTGCTGGATTTTTTCATCAGATGGATACTGGTCTTCCGCCAGCCCGAACGGGATGATCCTGGTGGTGGCCAGTAAAACCGTCCCACCTGGTTTGAGCATCCCCAGGAAACCGGGACGCAATAGCTCGCTTTTTTCCATAGCGATCAGGCAATCTGCCGTGCCAGGCAGCAGCACCGGGCTGGTCACATCACCGCATCCAAAGGTGCTGATCACTGGGCCGCCCATTTGGGCCATGCCGTGCGTCTCACCCTTGATGATATTCTTTTCGCCATAACCGGCCAGGAAGGCCAACTGGGTCAGCACATGCCCGAAGAATAAATTCCCCTGGCCTCCGACGCCGCGAATAGCGATCGAAAGCCTGGCGGGGTAATTATCCGCAGGAGCAGCAGAGATTTCAAAATCCTGCGGCGGTTCGGCATACTCTGGCATAGCCGGCAGATTAAGATCGAGCAGATCAACTGCCTTCAGCACACCTGTGGGGCACATCTGAACACAGGCTGGGGTATGCCCGCCGCAGCCGCTGCACAGGATGTTGGCAAAAGGCACGCCCTCAGCGTCAAGTTCAAGGCCCGGGCAGATCAAGCAAGCGTTGCATTTACTGCAAGCCTCGGGATCGACATATACGCGCTGGGTGACAGCCGGTACCTTCTGGATGCATGAACCATCGCTGACCACGATCGTTGTGAAGTTCCCCTTATCAGCCTCAGCCAGAGCGGTTTTCAAAGCCTGGCGAATGTTTTTCTTTTCGTATGCCCCGACGACGACAACATTAGCGCCGTGGGCCTTGAGAGATTCGGGCAGATTAAAGCGGATCGGCTCGCCCGCCAGATTAGCAGGCGAAGTAAGCGTGGGCTGTCCGCCGGTCATCCCGATCCAGGAGTTATCCAGGATAACCTTCACTCCAGGCGCGTTCCGAAAAATCGCATTCCGCGTTGCAGCCAGCCCACTATGGCATTCGGTGCCGTCCCCGATGACGCTCAGGCAGCGCCCCGACTGCTCTGGACGAGAAAGGACATACCCCATGCGTTCACCCTCGCTGGCGCCCATCGCCAGGGCAGTATCCAGGGCGTTCATAAAATACAGCAGAGAATTACAGCCGATATCGCCAAAAATTACATCGAGCTGTTTTTTCTTTTTCAGCAGGGCCACTTCCTGAGCAAACAAGCGATAGGGGCAGCCGGCGCAGATAATCGGCGGGCGGGGCACTGGCGCGGCAGTGGTTTTCGTTGGCAGGGTCATCACACCCAGCTTTTGGGCAACCAGGGCCGGCGTCCATTCGGTTAACATGCTGTATGGCTCTTTTCCGATCACCTGAATGCCAGTCTGCTCTACGGCCTCCTGCAGGTAGCGATAGCCATCCTCAATAACATATATTTCGCCAGTAATCGAAGCGCAAAATTCACGGATCAATTTCACCGGCAGGGGATTGGTAAACGCCAACGATAAAATATCGATATCCCTGCCTGACATTCTCTTGACTTCCCGGATATACATATCGCCAATGCCATACGTGATCACGCCGATCTTCCCATCGCCTCTCTCCCAATGGTTGAGCGGGCTGCTTTCAACCATTTCGAACAGGGCAGGCAGACGCTCGGACAGGACAATATCGTAATTCTTGCGGGCAATGTTGGGAAGCACGTTAAACCCTCGCAAGTCAGCGGGCATATCAACCGGTTCTCGCTGTTGAATGGGCATCAGGTGAATCAGGCCCTCACTGTGGCAAAGATTCCCATGTGGCATGATCACAACCTGGGTTTTATAGGCGCGGGCGATTTCGACTGCCAAAGCGGCTGATTCGTGCAGTTCCTGGTGAGTGCGTGGTTCATACACCGGAACGAAGCAGCTTTTGAACAGGTAGTGCGGGTCGATGGTATGTTGGGTTGAACTGGGGGTGAAATCGCTGGCAATGTAATAAACCAGCGCCCCACGTTGGCGGACGAATAACGCCCCGCTGGTAAAAATATCGCCTGCCTGGAAAACACCAGGGATTTTCATCGTAACGACGCAATCGCGTCCAGCCAGAGAATGACCATGCCCCACGGCAGATGCAACCGCCTCATTAACTGACCAGCCCACCTGGATCATGTCCTGCACCTGAGATAGGCCGCGGTCGATCACCTCAGAACTGGGTGTACCCGGGTAGCCATCAGCAGCGTGTACACCGCCGCGCACACAGCCCGCTGCAAAAGCGATGTTTCCCTGCAATATTTCCGCCTGTCCGTTGGGAGCCAAGCACATTTCTCTCATCGTATTCGCCATTTTCAGAAAGCCTCCACGTTGATGTTGGTGTAATGTTGTTCTTTCATATCGATGTTCTGGTGTAGTTAGCGGGAATTATTGCAAACCCACCAGACCCGCACCGACTGGCGCATCAATTCCTTTGTGGCGTAGGAATTCCTCGACTGCAAACAGGAAATCAATCAGGTATTCGCGCTCAGCGGCTTTGCCTAAATGCCCGACGCGGAATATTTTGCCTGCAATTGCGCCAAACGCGCCGCCGATAGCGATATTGCGCTGCTCCGCCAGCCATTTGCTCAGTTCAGCCACTTCAAACTCCGGCCGCGCCCGGACGCCTGTGACGATCGGCGCGGCATAGGCTGCGGGGACGAACATCTCAAAGCCCAGGTTCTCCAATCCTCGCCGGACTGCCTGGCTGGCGTAAACATACCTGGCAAAATGCGCTTCAAGACCCCCGCTCACAATTCTGCGCATGCTGGTCAGCACACCTAAGACAATATTCGATGGCATCGTCACCGGAGAAGGATGCCAGGAACCCCATTCCTGGATATATTTTCGCCAGGTTCCCAAATTAAGATACCACCCATGGTTCTTGTTTGGATGGCGATCCATAAGCTCCCAGGCACGCGGGCTGACGCTGATAAAACCAATGCCCGGCACTGCTTCCAGACACTTATTTGCTGCAGTGACACACACATCCACCCCCCAGTCATCTACATGTATTTCCACGCCGCCCAACGATGAGACCGTGTCCACCACAGTCACCTTGCCCGCCTCGCGCACCACCCCAGCCAGTTCGCGCAGTGGATTCAAGACCGTCGTACCAGTTTCATGATGCACCAGGGCGACCACCTGCACATCGGGATTCTGGCGCAAAAGCGCGTAAAGCGTCTCAGGATCCAGGGGCCTGTCCAGCGGCGCAGTAAAGGGCACAACGGCAGCCCCATACCCCTGGGCGATATCGATCAAGCGGTCGCCAAAAAAACCGTTTGTTCCGACGATCACTTTTTGACCCGTTTCCACCAGGCTGCCAATCGCCATATCGAGCAAGGCAGAGGCCGGCCCAGGGACGAGGAATAGATCTCCCTGGGTATTAAAAAACTTCCTCAACAGCAGCAGAGTTTCATTGTAGATTTCCATCCAATCAGGCCCGTAATGGCGCAGCACGGGTGTCGCCAGCGCCTCGAGCACATCTTCTTCGACATCCCCTGGGCCGGGGGTAAACAATTTAAGATGCTGGATCATATAATCCTTTCTCCTGTGAAAATTCAACCAGGGTCTGCATCAAGCAGCAGATTCGCACACCCCTGGCTTCCCTGAAGTAGATATCGCTGATATTGCACACGTTGATATAAGTATACCGCAAGTGCTGGTCAAAACTTCTGCCCGTGAGGCTTCAACGCCAGAAAGAAATCCCTTTCCAGGCGTATGCCACAGCAAATCAGAAAAAGTAGGGCTATAATACCCGGGGCATTCTTCGCTCTACTGCCTGACGCGATGCAAGGGAATACATTGTGGAGGGTCGCTTGATGAAAACCTTTGTCACCGGAGGCACCGGCTTTGTGGGCGGGATGGTTGTGCGCCAGCTTATCCAGGCCGGGCATACCGTGCGCGCCTTAGTCCGGCCCGGCTCGGACTTGCGCCAGTTCAAAGACCTGCAGGTTGAGACTGTCACCGGCGATCTATCCATCACGGATAGCCTGCGCCAGGGTATGCAGGGCTGCGATTGGGTCTTTCATGTCGCCGCGCTGTACAGCTTTTGGGGCCATATCTGGGAGGAGTTCTACCAGTCCAACGTGGAAGGCACGCGCCGTGTGCTGCAGGCCGCCGGAGAGGCTGGCGTGCAGCGGATCGTGTATACCAGCTCGATCGCTGCTTTGGGCCTGCCCATGGGCGACACCCCAGCCAACGAGGATACGCCCGTCTATATGGCGGACAAGATCGGGTTCTACAAGCACTCCAAAACATTAGCCGAACAGGTCGCCCTTGATTTCGCCCGCCAGGGCCTGCCGGTGGTGATCGTCAACCCGGCTGCCCCGGTCGGTGTGGGCGACTACAAGCCGACTGCCACCGGCCAGATGATCGTGGATTTTCTCAACGGGCGCATGTTCGGCTACGTGGATACCGGCATGAACATCGTGGATGTCGAAGATGTCGCCGCCGGTCACCTGCTGGCAGCCGAGCGCGGCCGCCTGGGTGAGAAATACATCCTGGGCGGCGAGAACCTGACCCTCAAGGGGGTGCTCGATCTGCTCTCCGAGGTCTCCGGGCTGCCGCAGGTGCGCCTGCACATCCCTCACAGCGTAGCCTTTGCCTGGTCCTACCTGGATACCGCCCTGGCGCGCCTCAATCCGCGCCACATCCCCGCCGCCACGCCGGATAAGGTGCGTCTCTCGCGCCAGAAAGAGTACTATGATTCAAGCAAAGCGGTGCGCGAGCTCGGCTACACCCAAACACCTGTCCGCCAGGCGCTGCGTAAAGCGGTGGAATGGTATAGAGATAATGGATATGCACCTATGAGAGGCGCTGACAACGGATTATAAACACGGATTGAACGGATTTCTCCTGACCGGTTTCATAATCCGTTGTCAGCGCTCGCCTCTTATCCAGATGAACTACAGCGCGGGCGGGATGGGTTCGTTGCTGGTGGGAGCCGCACCGGGTTTCTTGCGCAGCATGAAGAAGCCCACCGCGATGGGGATGGCGATGAAGACCAGCCCCAGGCACAGGCCGCCGATGCCCATTCCCAGGGCGCTCTGCGGGTCATTGCTGCCGAAGATGTCGATCTCGGCGTCAGGGAACTGGCTGACTACGGCGAACATCAGCCCCATGCACATGGCCAGCAGGCCAGGGCAGCCGCACAGCAGGGTGGCGACGACCGTGGCGATGATACCGGTGTTCTTGTTGTCCATACGCTTCCTCCTCACAGGGTAATGGGATGGGTCAATCCTCTATACAGTATAGATCGAAATCAACGAAACTGCAAGAACCTGATCACTGATTGACCCATCTCCGAATTGATTTGTCGGCTGACCTCAGCTCCGCAGCCGCGCCCCCAGTTCCTGCTCCAGCCGCCGGATGACGCGCTGGCGGATTTTGAGCGCCTCCTCGGCGGTGAGGGTGTGGTCGGGGGCCTGGTAAGCCAGGCTGTAAGCCAGGCTCTTCTTGCCCGCGCCGATCTGTTCGCCGCGGTAGACATCGAACAGGCGCAGGCTGGCCAGCAGCTTGCCCGCCGATTGGCGGATCAGCGCGGCTGCCCGCTCGGCAGGCAGGTCTTCGTCCACAATGACAGCCAGATCTTCCAGCACCGGCGGGAAGGTCGAGATCGTCTGGGCGGTGCGGCGCTCTGGGATGGCCTGCAGCAGTCCGCGCAGATCCATGTCGGCAGCCAGCAGGGGCGCCTCAGTAAGCTCATAATGCTCGCGCACCAGCGGGTGCAGTTCACCGAAGACGCCCAGCTGGGTTTCTTCCTGGCTGCCCTCCAACCGGCACAGCATGCGGGCGCACTTGCCAGGATGGAAGGAAGGATATTCAGCCGGTTCGAAGCGCACCTCTGGCAGGTGCAGGCCGGCGAACAAGGCCTCCAGCACGCCTTTCAGATCATAGAAATCCATCGCCCCACCATCGGCGCTCTGCCAGCCAGGCAAGGCGCGCGGACCGCTCAGCACAATCGCCAAACGGGGCAGCTCATCGGGCAGCGGGCCTTCCTCGGAGCCCAGATAGACCGGGCCAATCTCGAACAGTCCCAGGCGCGGGCTTTGGTGGGCGTTGCGCTCGACCACCTCCAGCAGGCTGGAGAGCAGGCTGTGGCGCAGCACAATCCGATCAACAGCAATCGGGTTAGACAGGCGTACGTAGGGCCGGTCATCAACGGGGGAACCGGGCGGCAAACGGCGCGCCTCGCGCTCGGCGGAGGTCAGGCGGTAGGTGGCGACCTCCTGCAGGCCCAGTTCCACCAGCAGGTCGCGGACGCGCTCTTCCTGCTCCAGGGCAGTGTTGTTGCGCTGCGGGGGCAGCTCGTCCGCCATGCGCGTCTCGGGGATGCGCTCGTAGCCGTAGATGCGGGCAACCTCTTCCATCAGGTCAGCCACGCCAGTCAGGCCTTCTCCGATGTCCAGGCGGTGGTCGGGGGTGACGGCGCGCACAGTTTCTCCGTGGATTTCAACCTTGAACTCCAGGCGCTGAAGGATATCAGCCATTTCATGGGCAGAAAGCTCGATGCCCAGCCAGCGGCGGGAGTCGGCGGAGGTGATTTCCACCACCGGATCGACCGGCGGCAGGGGGTAATTATCCACCAGCCCCTGGGCGACCACGCCGCCGGCCCACTGGCGCATCAGTTCCAGGCAGCGGCGCACGCCGCGCTCAGCCATGGCAGGATGCACGCCGCGCGAGAAGCGCCAGGCTGCTTCGGAGAGCAGCTTTTGCGCCGAAACTGTGCGGCGGATGTTGATGTAATTCCAGGCCGCCCCTTCCAGCAGGATGTTGCGGGTATGCTCGCTGATTTCCGACTCAGCGCCGCCCATCACGCCAGCGATGGACAGCGCCCCAGCAGTATCGCATACCAGTACCGTGAAGTCGTCCAGCGGGCGGTCGACATCGTCCAGAGTGGTCAGCCGTTCGCCAGGCTGGGCGGTGCGGGTGATGATGGTGGGGGCCTTATTTCCGGCGCGCTGCACCAGCACGTCATAATCGAAAGCATGCAGCGGCTCGCCGATCTCCAGCATGGCGTAGTTGGTGGCGTCAACGATATTGCTGATTGGGCGCATGCCCGCCAGGCGCAGGCGCAGCTGCACCTTATACGGGCTGGGAGCGATCTTGACCTCCTGCACCAGGCCGAGCACAAAGCGCGGGTTGAGCTCGGGCGAGCGGATTTCGATCAAAGCCTTGCCCTGGATGCTGGGACCGTTAGCCTGAACTTGATCAGTGGGCAGGCGCAGCGGCTGCCCGGTCAGGGCGGCGATCTCACGGGCCACGCCCAGCACATTGGCGTTGCGGGCGATGTTGGGGGTCAGGGCGATGTCCAGCACGGCGTCGCCGATGTAGTCCGCTAACGGCACGCCTACCGGTGCGTCATCATCCAGGATGATCACCCCCTCGTGCTCGTCCGAGATGCCCAGCTCTTTCTCCGAACAGATCATCGAGTAGGAATCCACACCGCGGATCTTGGCCCGTTTGAGGGTGGTGAGCACCTGCCCGGGCTGGTGCCCATCATAGATGCGCGCCCCTTCCCGGGCATAGGGCACCTTGAGCGGTTTGGGCAGCGGGCCGAGACCCTTGTAAGGATACAGGTTGGGCGCGCCGGTCAGGACGATTTGTTCGTCGGCGCCATCATCCAGGCGGCACAGCACCAGCCGGTCGGCGTTGGGGTGCGGTATGACCTCGTACACTGCCGCGGTGACGATCTTGTCCGCCTCCCACGACAGGCCTTCGAGATTGATTTTGTGGTGGCCCACACCGGTCAGATCCGGCTGCGGCAGCCCCACAATGCGCACACCCTCCACTTCCAGCCCGGCCATGGTGAGCAGGTGGCACAATTCAGGGAGGGGCAGGGTAATGTCGACGAAATCTCGGATCCAGGATAAAGGGATTAACATATTTGCTCCTTATAAGTGCGGTCAATCAGTGATTAGTAATCACTGATTGACTGATTACTTAGAACTGCTCCAAAAACCGCATATCATTCGCCCACAGATAGCGAATGTCTTCAATCTGGTAGCGCAGCATGGCGATGCGCTCGGGGCCCATGCCGAAGGCATAGCCGGAATATTGGGCGGGATCGTAGCCGCCGTTGCGCAGCACCACCGGGTGCACCATGCCGCTGCCCAGAATTTCCAGCCAGCCGCTGTAGGAGCACACCCCGCAGCCTTGACCACCGCACAGGAAGCATTCAATGTCCATTTCGGCGCTCGGCTCAGTGAAGGGGAAATGCGAGGCGCGGAAGCGAGTGCGCACCTGCTGGCCGAACATGCGCCGGGCAAAATCGGTCAGCACACCCTTCAGATCGCCCATGGTGATCTCTTTGCCAACCGCCAGGCCTTCCACCTGGTTGAATTGGGTCTCCTTGCGGGCGCTGACCTGCTCGTAGCGGTAGCACATCCCGGGCAGGATGACCCGGATCGGCTCCGGACAGTATTCTCGCATCACGTGGATCTGTCCTGGCGAGGTGTGGGTGCGCAGCAGCACGCCGGGCGTGGTGGTGTGGAAGGTATCCCACATATCGCGCGCCGGGTGGTGCGGCGGCATATTGAGCAGGCCAAAGTTGAATTCGTCACTCTCAACTTCGCGCGAGCGGTAAACCTGGAAGCCCATGTCGCCAAAGATGCGGTAGATCTGGCGCAGGGTCTGGGTGATGGGATGCAGGCGGCCGCGCACCAGTGGGCGCCCAGGCAGGCTGACGTCCAGCCGCTCGGCCTGCAGCGAGTGCTGCAAGGCTGCCTGGCGCAGGGCTTCGCTGCGTTCAGCAAAGGCGGCTTCCAGGGCCTGCTTGACCTGGTTGGCGCGCCGGCCGATGGCGGGGCGCTGCTCCTTGGGCAGGCTGCCAAGCTGGTCGAAAGCCTTCATCAGGGGAGAACTGCGCCCCAGATAGGCCACTTTCCAGCGCTGCAGGGCATCATCGTCCTGCGCGTTCTGCAGGCTGGACAGGGCCTGTCGTTCGATATGATCTAACTGTTCGAGCATCTTACCTCCGTAATATAAAAGACCACATAAAAAACAAAAATCCGTCCGGGCGAATCTAAGATGCATTGATTCGCAAGGACGGGATGCTACCCGCGGTACCACCCTGCTTGGCAGCCTGGCAATAAAAAGCATTGCTCAGCGGCCCACTCGATCACCAACAGCAAACGATAAAGTACATCGCGATGCGATTGGCTCCCCTGCTAACGCTGGGGCTGCGTTCCAGACTACTAACCAGGCCCGGCAAAGTACGCTGGGACTGAATTCACCTGGACGGCTCCCGAGGGAACTTCAGCCAGTTTCAACCGGGCGGGGGTTCCAGTCTGCGCCCCGCGCCTCCCTGTCGGCTTCGCCGGTGTCGCTCCCGGCTGGCTTACTTTCCTCGATCATCGCTTTCAAACGATCCAGTCGGATCGTTCAGGGTCAATTGTTCTCTTATTATCTGCAAAACAACGTTCCTGTCAAGGTGATAATTTTAGGACTTACGCAGTTAGTGGATAGACAGGTGTGGAGCGATTGACTTTGCTCCGCCCCACACCTGCTACTGTACAATGATCCTGGCTATTTCCTGGTCAGAGGGATATAGACATTATAGAACATCCCTCGCAGGTCCGCTTCATTCCACCCGTTCCAGGGCATGTGGTACCAGCGGCTGTAGGGCGGGTTGAAGGGGTTGGTCACCAGGTTGTATTTCAGGCGAATTCGCCAGTGATGCAGCTTCCCGTAATCCAAATTGCTGTAAACCCCCACGGTCGCCGTACCTCCAAGATTCGTATCGCCCCAGGCGCCGGCGGTAACTGCGCCAAGACCGTCGAAGAGATTTGGCAGTAAGTCGACTTCGTGCTGCAGCTTAAAGTCGCCTCTGCCGGTTGGGCTGTAGGCGAAGGCCTGCATCATGAAGGAGCGGGTGTTTGACAAGCCCAGGCGAGCGATATTGGCGTAGCCGAGCTGGATCTGGCGCGGGCGGACAGGCTTCCCTGGCGTCCCGTTGCCGTAGAAAAGGTATGCTTTGCCGTAGCCGCTGGTCTGCAGGTTGGGAGCGCCGAGGAGCACATCCGCGTAACCATCTCCGTTCACATCACCCGCCGAGGCCACCGAAGTGCCCAACCTGGCATAGGTGCTGTCAGATTCGAACCACCAATCCGCCGTGCAGTCGGTGCCCCCGCAGCTGGTTGGGCCAGAAGCAGAGCCGTAATACAGGCGCGCATTGCCTTCTTCGGTCTCCATAGCCGTGTATTTCCAGGCGCCGACCAGGATGTCGGCGTAGCCATCGCCGTTCACATCACCCGCGGTTGCCACCGAAAAGCCGTATTGGGCGTTTTCCAAACCTCCATAATTTTCCCAGCAGTGCGATAAACCCAGGCCGCTGCTGGAGCCGCAGTAGGCGTAAGCCGCGCCTTCATTGGTAACCCCCAGGCCTGAGTACCAGGGAGCGCCGATGATCACGTCGCTGTATCCATCCCCATTGATATCCCCGGCTGTATCGACGCTGGCGCCGATGTGCGCATTGACATCAAACACGATCCAGTTGGTGCTGCCCAGCCCTTCTGGTGAGCCATACAGAACTACCACCACGCCCGTACCGCCGATGATCAGGTCGCTGTAGCCGTCCCGGTTGATATCGCCCGCCCCGGCAATGCTCTCGCCCAGGCGGTAATATTCGTAGTTTAGCTCATAGCTGTCGTGCGCGTTGGAGGGATTCCCATCCACCCCCAGACCGTCAGGGCCTCCGAACCAGACCAGCGCCAGGCCTTCAGAAATCTGGTCATTGGTGTAATAATGTACTCCCACAGCAATGTCGGCATAGCCATCGCCGTTGATATCGCCTGCATCAGCTACAGCAGAGCCCAACTGGGCGTTGGACTGGTTGCTCTCTGCCTTCCAGTCAGCATTTGCCGGGTTGCCAGTGGGGCCTAACCCACTGACGCCGCCCAGCCAGACAAAGGCCATACCTTCGCCCACCGTGGGGTTACTATAATGGGGGGCACCAGCAATAATATCATCATAGCCATCGCCGTTGATATCGCCGGCTGTATCGACCGAGACGCCCAGGCTGGCGTAAGCTTGCCCGGAGGTCGCCGACCAGTTCGGCTCGGCGCTCAGCCCGGAGGCTGAGCCATGCCAGACATAGATGGCGCCTTGTTCTTCATAGCCGCCATCATAGGATGGCGACCCAATAATGATATCTGCATAGCCATCCCCATTCACATCCCCCGCTGAGGCGACAGAGTAGCCGAAACTTTCAGCTTCAGCCGCTGCCTGGCGGCTCCAATCTGCGCTGATACTCAAGTTATCCGGCCCACCCAGATAGACAAAAGCGCAGCCTTCCTGGGTATAGCTGGAGGTGTATCCAAAGGCCCCGATAATCACATCCGAGAAGCCGTCGCCGTTGGTGTCGCCGGCGGTGGCTGTCGAAGATCCGTAGCCCGATTGGTTCACGCCGCCGTCGGTGTACCAGTTGGCGCTCTCGGGGGTGTAATAGGGGTTGGAGCGCAGGCCGCTGCTGCCGCCCCACCACATCATCGTCCGCCCTTGGTTGTTGAGCCCGCCGTCGTAGTTTGGCCAGCCCACCAGGATATCGCCATACCCGTCCCCGTTGATGTCCCCGCCGGTGGCAACCGAAGCGCCCAGGAAATCGTTGACCGCCCCGCCCTCCACATGCCAGGCGGTGGTGGTCGCCAGCCCCAGGTTGGAGCCGTAGTACAGGTAGGCCGCGCCGTAATTGTCAGCGTTCAGGTGCGAGCCGATGATCACATCCGCGTAGCCATCCCCGTTCACATCACCCGCTGTCGAAACCGATTCCCCATACTCTTCATAATCGGTGTAGCCCGAGAGCGTGGTCAGGCCACCGGCAGAAAGACCCCCGCTCGATCCATAGTACAGGCGAACCTGACCATTGCCGGTGTAGCCCATTGAGCTGGCGCCCTGTTCGCTGATCAACACATCCGCGCAACCATCCGCATTGACATCCCCCGCCGTCGCCACCTCAATGCCCAGCCTGTACTGCTCTCCTGCGCCGTCCCTGGTGAAAGCAGGGCTGGCTTGCAGGCCGCTGCCTGAGCCATGGAAGACCAGCGCCCGCCCCTCATTGTTGGTAGGGGCGTTGTAGAGCGGAGCGCCAACCACAACATCAGAAAAATTATCCCCGTTGACATCACCAGCGGTGGCTGCTGACCAACCCAGATTAGCGTCGGTCTGGTTGCCCTCATATGACCAGGCTGCGGTAGTGCTTAAACCTCCTGGTGAACCATGATAGACATACACTTTGCCCTCGTTGATCTCCTGGGAGTGGTTGTCATAGAATGCGGCCCCAACGATCACATCGGAATAACCATCACCGTTCACATCCCCGGCTGTCGCCACCGCGCCGCCATAAAAGTTTTCGGCGTACTCACCAACCGTGCTCCAGCTTGGAGATCCGACAGGCCCCAGGGATGTACCGAGAAATACATAAGCCATACCATCGTTAGTCACCCCGCCATCGTAGAATGGGGCGCCAATGATGATATCCGAATACCCATCGCCGTTCACATCGCCCGCCGTGGCAACCGAATACCCCAGCCAGGCGGCTTCCTGGTTACCCCGGCGATACCAGATGGAGGACGGCGCAAGGCCGGTGATCGAGGCGCTGATCTGCAAGGGATAGCTGGCTTCCTGGTCAGCTACCTCCAGCAGCAGGCTACAGCCTGAGCTCTCCTCCTGGACGAGCAGCTGCGCCTGCACGCGCAGACTGCGCCCGGCGGCATCCACCGCCCGCAGATTCCCATAGCGCAGCACAGTCTGCCTATCATGGGTAAATTCAAGTCCGCCGCTGGCTGTGCGCCGCGGGGCCAGGGCGCCGGAGAGAGCCAGTTCGAGCGCCAGGGCAGCGCCCTCAGCCAATTCTGGTCGGGCTTGCAGAGTAAATTCCTGCTGCAGGCCCAGCTCGGTATTTGTATAACTTTCCATCAGTTCATCCCAGAAGTAAACCACCCGGTTGGCCTCCACCTGCAGGGCCGGGGCGGCTGGGGCGAAGCGCTGGTCAGGACTGCCCACACCCGCCAGCCTCAGCCCCCAGGACCACGCTGGCTGGCTGGTCTCGCGCTGAATAACCTGCAGGCCCTGCTTCTGGAAGTAAAAGCGCAAGTCCTGCGCCCGGTTGGGCGCCTGGTAGCTGGGCGGAGCGCCTGGAATGAGCGGCTCTTCAACCCAACTGATCTGGTATTCGCTCTGGCGGATGGTTTCCTGTGCCTGCGAGAGCCATCCGGCAGGCGCGATCGACTGCGCCTCCTTCTCCGAGGTCTGCTCTGCCCGTGCGGTCAGGGGCAGCCAGCTGGGGTTACCCAGGGCCAGCAAGATTGCCAGGGCGAACGCGCACAGTTTATGGAACAAAGGTTGAGATAAAGTGATGGTTTTCATTTTCATTCTCCCAAAGTGCTTTCTAGGTGGGGCAGCGGTTACCGCGCCGCCCCAGGATCAGGGATATGCGACCAGTACAGGCTATTTTTTCGCCAGGGGAATATAAACTTTGTAGAACGCGCCTCGCAGATCGGCTTCATTCCACCCGTTCCAGGGCATGTGGTACCAGCGGCTGTAGGGTGGAGCAAAGACGTTGGTAACCGGACTGTATTTGAAGCGCACTCGCCAGTGATGCTGTTTCCCATACTCCAGGGATGTGTAGCTGTAGTTTATTACGTTACCGTTCAATCCGGTATACCACCAGGCCGGGGTGGTGAGCAGATCAGAGGCGTCGAATAGATGCTGTAAGGTTTTAATCTCCAGCTGAAGTTTGCTGTAACCAGCGCCAGTTGGGCTAAAGTTGAAGACCTGCATCATCAAGCTCTGCGAGTCAGCTAATCCCAGGTGGGCAAGGGGTGAATAGTCGATCTGGACCGAACGGGGGCGCACTGGTTTACCTAGCGCGCCGTTGCCGTAGAACAGCTGCACCTGGCCGCGGCTGCTGGTTGTGCCTGGGGCGCCAATCAGCACATCTGCGTAACCATCGCCGTTGATATCGCCCGCCGAAGCCACCGAAGCACCCAGTTTGGTATAAGTGCTGGTTGAGTCAACCCGCCAATCGCCGCCCGAATAGCTCACCAGACCTGTACTTGAGCCATAGTACAGACGGGCGCTGCCTTTTTCGACCTCGGTATTGGAGTGCGTCGGCGCGCCGACCAGGATGTCCGCATACCCATCCCCGTTGACATCACCAGCCGTTGCCACCGAAGAGCCAAAGCGGGCGTTTGCCGCGCCTCCACTGTCAGCCCAGCAGCTTGAATAGCTGATCCCACCGGCTGATCCGCAAAAGACAATTGCCACGCCTTCATTGCTGCCGGCTGAACCTGTATACCAGGGAGCGCCAATGACCACATCGCTGTAGCCATCGCCGTTAACATCCCCGGCGGTGCTGACGCTGGCGCCAAAATGACCGCTGAAGGAGTAGCTCCAGCCCGTCCAGGCCGTGCTCAGCCCGGTCTGCGAGCCATACCAGGCGAAAGCCCAATCCACGCCCCCGGCGATCAGGTCGCTGTAACCGTCTCGGTTGACGTCGCCCGCACTTGCAATGCTCATCCCCATGTAGAGGTTATCCATATTTAATTCATAGACCCAGTCGGCATTTGAGAAATTACCATCCGGCCCCAGGCCATCGGGACTGCCGTACCAGACCATGGCGCGCCCCTCGTTGGTGTTGTACCATGAATAATTGGGCACACCCACCGCCACGTCTGCGTAGCCATCGCCGTTGACATCCCCGGCGCCAGCAACGGATGTACCCAGGGCGGCGGAGATAGTGTTGCTCTCGGCTTTCCAATCAGCGTTGGTAGGGTTGCCAGTGGAACCCAGGCCGCTGGCGCTGCCCAGCCAGACAAATGCCACACCTTCGTCCAGGCTCCCATTATTGAAGTGAGGTGCACCGGCAATGATGTCATCATATCCATCGCCATTGACATCCCCGGCTGAGTCCACGGAGTAGCCCAGCTGGGCGTTGAGCGAATTGCCGCGGGCAAACCAGAATGACCAGGATGGGCCCGAGGCCGAACCAGTCCAGACAAAGATCGCTCCTTCGTTTGTAAAGGAACTGTCGTATTTAGGCGCTCCAACGATGATATCGGCGTAGCCATCTCCATTGACATCGCCTGCAGAGGCTGCCGAAAAACCCAGATCCATATCTGCATAGTCTCCCAGGTAGCTCCAGCCAGCGGTGCTGCGCAGGTTATCTGGCCCGCCGTGGTAAACGTAAGCAATTCCTTCTTCGGTATAGCTACCTGAGTAGTAAGGCGCGCCGACAATCACGTCTGAGTAGCCGTCGCCGTTGACATCTCCGGCGGTGGCTACTGAATACCCATATTCAGAGCCATTGAATGGGATGCTGGTCTGCCAATCGGCGCTGGAGATTGTGTCGGGTAATGGTCCCAGGCCGCCGCTGCCCCCCAGCCACAGCAAGGCCCGTCCCTGGTCGGATCCTGAACCGCTATATCCTTTCTGACCGATGATCACATCGCCATAACCATCGCCGTTCACATCACCAGCGGTTGCCACCGACCAGCCCAACCTTCCGTATGATTCATTGCCGTAGACATACCAGGCCAGGCTGGTGTTCAGTCCATACGAAGCGCCGTGGTACACGCGCGCCAACCCATAGCCATAATCGGTCAGGTATCTCTCTGGCGAGCCGATAATCACATCGCTGTAGCCATCTCCATTGATCTCGCCGGCTGTGGATACCGATACACCCATGAACTCATAAGATTCGCCGCCAGTTAATTCGGTGGCGTTCGCATAATTCAGCCCTGAGGGAGAGCCATAGTAGATGTATACAACACCGTTATCTGTGAACGATCCAGTACTTCTGCCAGGTGCGCTGATCAGCACATCAGAGTAGAAATCTCCGTTGACGTCCCCGGCGGTGGCCACCGCATAGCCCAGCCAGTCATTTTCAGCTACACCGTCCAGGGTCCAGGCCGGGCTGGCGGCCAGACCGCTGCCTGAGCCATGTACAACCCAGGCGCGCCCCTTGCTCACCAGAGGGTTGCCGGATTGATAGCCGTCTGCGCCGAAAATCACATCGGAGTAGCTATCCCCATTGACGCTGCCTGCACTGGCGACCGCACTTCCAAGTTTCGCATTGGCCTGATTCGATTCGAAATCCCAATTGACCACCAACGACAGGCCGCTGGCTGAGCCATAGAAGACGCGCACCCGACCTTCATCCAATTGACTGACGCCAGTTTCCCAGCCAGGCGCGCCGACAATCACATCTGAATAGCCATCATTGTTCACATCCCCTGCAGTGGCTGCGGATGTTCCAAGGCGCTCATAAGCCTGGTCGCCAGACCAAGACCAATTGTGAACAAATCCCAGCCCACTGGCCGATCCGTGATAGACCAGGATCTTGCCAGCATCAACAATGCCACCATTATCGTAATCTGGCACACCAATTATCACATCCGAGCAGCCATCCCCATTCACATCGCCTGCTGTAGCGAGCGAATATCCCAGACGGGCGCTCGTCTGATCGCCCAGATCCCACCATGCAGCTGTGGTTGGCAGGCCGCTGATCGTGACGCGGATCTCCACCGGATAACTGGCTTCCTGATCTCCCACTACCAGCTGCAGGCTGTAAGCCGGTGATTCAGCTTCAGCAGGCGAGGAAACCCCAAGCTGCACTGCCAGGCTGCGCCCATCTGCATCGCTGGCGCGCAGGCTGCCATAATGCAATACGGGCTGCCCGGCATACTGGAACGCTAACTCCCCATTCGCCTGGCGGCGTGGGGTCAGATCACCAGTAAGATTCAGAACCAACACCAGAGGCGAGCCAGCCAGGATGGATGGGCGGGAAGCCAGTGAAAAGGTTTGCACCAGACCCTGCTCGGTGTTGGCATAACTCTCGAGCAGATCGCCGCGCTGGTAGGTGATCCGGTTGGCCTCCACGGTCAGCGCTGGCGGCAGAGGGGCCGCCAGGTTAGCTGCATCACCAACCCCCGCCAATACCCATCCCCACACCCAGGATGGTTCGACTTCAGCGCGCTGAACAACCTGCACACCCTGCTCCTGGAAATAAAAGCGCAGGTTCTGCGCCCGGTTGGGCGCCTGGTAGCTGGGCGGAGCGCCTGGAATGAGCGGCTCTTCGACCCAGCTAAGCTGGTACTCGCTCTGGCGGATAGCATCCTGCGCCTGCGACAGCCAGGCGCCAGGGGCATCAGGCTGGATCGAGGGGTCTGGCTGCACCTGGGCGTTCACTGGCTGCCGAACAGCGCTGCCCAGAACCAGGGCCAGGATCAGAACGATAACTCGCAAATTTCGGAATACAAAGGTGTGTTTCATTTTGATTTCTCCTTTCATTTCAAACCGGAAAATTTCTCTGGTGGGGCAGGTTGATCACCCGAGACTGGCTCGTTGGTATGTTGTTCGATGAAAGCCCACAGGTCAGCCAGGTTATAGACAATAGTTGATGCACCGCTGTCAGCGTGCTGAATCCAGCTTTTCCAGGCCTGGTTCTTGCCTTCCCGCCAAACACGCAGGATAAAGGATTCTCTGCGAACAGGATCTTGTGCCATCAGGTCTCCCTTAAATAAAGCTGCCATGTGCTCCTGGTGACAGGATAACATGGCGCTATCTCGTAAATATCTCGCTAACTGGTTGTTTTCTGAGAACTATGGCGACAATTTTTTGCGCGTGGGGGGAAGCGCTGCACCCTGCTGGCGCAGGGCGAGCATATCGCGTTCGATGGTACGTGTGCTGACCTCTAAAGCCTGGGCCAGATGATCGTAAGTGGGGGATGCTCCTTGAGCCTGCGCCTCAGACAGCAAGCGCAGCAAGCGCTGCTGGCGGCGGGCTGCATTGCCGGGAATCTGTTCATCCCCAGGGGCGGAAACCGTCCAGGTCACCAGGGTGTATTCATCTGCGCGCAGGGGACGTCCGCCAGGAACATCTGCCCTGGGCAGACTGACCTGCTCCCGGCGACCTTGTTGGCGGGACTGCCAGGCGTGGTATGCCGCGCTGAGCTCCCGGTGAGCAGCAACGTTTTCAATAAAGGAATACTCCAGGTCTTGATCTAGAATTTTCGCTTTTTGGGCAGACAGTTCGGCGTAAGCCTCATTCAGAACTGTTTCTGCCCGTGAATCCTGGCAGGCTTGCAGGACATGGTAGCATGTCAGGTAGATGCGGAAAGGTTCATTTGCGCCTACCAGGCCTCGTTGGTTTTGGATGCGCAGGATTTCTTCCACATACTGGCTGGCGGCGGCCGTATCGCCCTGAATCAGCGCCAGCCGCGCCAGCCCGGCCAGAGATTCGGCCGCTTTATGGGCTTCATCTTGCTCCTGCCGCAGCTTCAAGGCCTGTTGGTAGACCTGCCTGGCATCGTCATATTGTCCCAAGCCAGCCAGCGCGTGGCCCAGGGAATCCAGCAGCCAGCCCTGCGCCAGCCGGTCGCCAATCTCCTGGGCAATTTCCAGGCCCTGCTGGCTGTATTGCCGGGCTGCTTGATTGTCACCCAGGTGGTGGTGGAGCAGGCTCAGGTAGGCCAGGTTCTGACCCTGATACCAGCGGATGCCCAGCTCGTTGAAAATGGTCATGGCCTGCATATAATACTGTTCCGCCCGGTGATAATCGCCCAAGCGGTGAAAGAGAAAGCCCAGAGCGCCCAGGATGCCGCCCACATTATCCTGGGCCTGAGTCACCTGCTGGATGTCCAGCGCCTGTTCCAGGTAGTCCCTGGCAGTATGGAAGTCACCTTCGGCTAAAAATTCATCGGCCAGGTTTTGCATCACCAGCGCCGCGCCTCTTTGATCGCCAGTTTCGCGATGGATGCGTAGAGCCTGCTGGCTGAACTCCTTGCTGGCGGCGTGATCGCCCTGGGCCGTGGCGATATAGCCCAAATTGGCCAGGGTGCTGCCCTGCCTGGGGCGGATATCTATCTGACTGGCGATATCCAGGACCTGCTGGAAGTAGACCTTGGCGGCAGCATAGTCGCCGGTGACCAGGCAGACTGTGCCCAGACCGTGCAGCCCATCGGCTTCCAAGGCGCGCAAGCCAGCCTGCTGAGCCAGGGCCAGGGCCTCTTCAAATTGAGATAGGGCTGCCGCATGTTCACCCTGCATCAGCAGCGCCCAACCCCATTCGATGTGGCTCTCTGTCTGGATGGGCACATCCTGGGCCGCCACAGCCAGGCTGATGGCATGGCTGGCGGCGGCGATCGCGGGTAGAAAGTCGCTGGTGAGTTGGGCCTGACGGGCCCGGCGCAGAGCGACTTCGGCGCGACGGCGGTCATCGTTCAGCGCCTCGGCCAATTCTGCCAGGGCAGCCAGTTCCTGCGTCTGCGGCTGCCGCGCCCCCTGCAGGGCGAATATTTTTTCGCGCGCCAGGCGCAGCTCGAACTGCCTCGACAGGTCAGGTGCGCCCGACAGCCGGCCTGAGCCATCCAGCGCCTGGGTGTAATGGGCTAAGGCATCGGCCAGGGCGTATACCTGCATTGCCCGGTCGCCAGCTTGCTGGTGGAAATCAACCGCCTTATCCCATACCTGGGCGGCGGTCCAGTGATAGGCCAAAGCTTCTGGACTGTCTGACTCCAGAGCAGTCAGGGCCTCAGCTACCCGGCTGTGGTAGAAGCGCAGACGCGGCGGAGTCAGGCGGTCATAAGCCACCCGGCGGATCTGGTCGTGTGAAAATACGTAATCAGCGCTGCCTGCGATTGCTGGGAAGGCGCCGATGTCAGAACACAGCAGCAAACCCCGGCTGCACAGTTCATCGCTGATCGAAAGCAGCTCCTGCTCGCTATTGCGGCTGGCGTGCTGCCACACCTTGAAAGATACACCGCGCCCGATCACCGC
>JAFGQI010000020.1 GCA_016935755.1 Anaerolineales bacterium | reverse complement strand
ACCCCGAAGTGCGCCGCGGTGCCGCGGCCCCCGCCCAGCACGCCGACGGAATGGGCGTCGTCCACCATCAGGCGTGCGCCGTATTTTTTGCACACAGCGATGATTTCGGGCAGCGGGGCGATGTCGCCACCCATGCTGAACAGACCGTCCACCACCACCAGCTTGCCCTTGTCGTCTGGGATGCCTGCCAGGATGCGTTCCAGATCCCGGAGGTCGTTATGCCGGAAGCGGCGGGTCTCCCCCCAGCTCAGCCGCGCCCCATCCACCAGGCTGGCATGGTCATCTTTATCGAGCAGCACCACATCCCCGCGGCTGACCAGCGCGCTGATCGTCCCCAGGTTGACCTGCATACCGGTGGAGAACACCAGGGCGGCTTCTTTGCCCACCCAGTCAGCTAATTGGCGCTCCAATTCCTCGTGCATCTCCAGCGTACCATTGAGGAAGCGCGAGCCGGTGCAGCTGGTGCCATACTGGCGGATGGCTTCTTCGGCGGCGGCGCGCACCTTGGGGTGGGTGGTCAGCCCCAAATAGTTGTTGGAGCCGCACATGATCAGACGCCGCCCGCGGTAATTCGCCTCACTGCCTTCGTTGCCGGTCAGTGGGATGAAATAAGGGTAAAAACCTGCCGCCATGGCTTCTTTTGCCGTGGTATAACCGTAGCATTTCTCGAAGATGTCCATATTCAATACCTTTCCAGATCAATAGGATGGGTGTTCATTTGTCTTGAGGAATTTTGCCTGCTTTGATGGCTTTTTTCCTGCCGCTCTCCAGCAGCCAGTCGATCACATTAAAGGTGTAATCACCCAGGAATGAAAACAAATTATAGAAGAGGCGCGTCCCCAGGTCGGGGATGATCACGCGCTGCTTGCGCTCGATACCCCGCAGGATGGCACGGGCGACAGACTCGGGTTTTTGCACAGACACTGGCATGGCGTAGTTGATCTCCACCGGGCGGTGCTGGATATCATATGCCAGCTGAGGGGTGTCGGTGTCCGGTGGGTAGACGATGGCAACCTGGATGCCGTAGGGCTTCAGCTCGTTTCTCAGGCAGTCGGTGAAGCCGCGCACAGCGTACTTGGTGGGGCTGTAGGCTGTATAGCCCATGAAGCCAACGAAACCTGCCCCAGAGGAGATGTTGATGATATGTCCACTGCGCCGCGCCATCATCCCTGGCAGGGCCGCCTTGGTGATATAGACCGTGCCGAGGTAGTTGGTCTCGATCAGTTCCCGGTAGGCTTCCACCGGAATATCCTGTACATAGCCAGGGATAACATTGCCGGCAGAGTTGATCAGGATATCAATCACGCCTGCCCGCTGCAGGGCGGTCTCGACTGCCTGTTTGGCCTGCTCCGGGCTGGATACATCGGCAGGCAGCGCTGTGATCGGCCCCGGCCCGAGCCCAGATAACTGGTTCACGGCTGCTTCCAATTTTCCGGGGTCTCTGGCGACTAAGAACAGCCTTGCGCCCAGCCGGGTGAATTCTTGCGCCAGCGCCAGGCCGATCCCGCTCGAGCCGCCGGTGATGAAAACGTTTTTTGCGTGAAAATCCATCGTCTCTCCTGGTACTAGAACACCCCAGAGGCGTTAAAGTCACAGATTTGATGATTCCTGGCGCGAAAGTATAACATACCTGTTGTGGGACGAACGACTGGATGGGATATAATTTATCCCTGGTTGAGGTAGTAAAGGAGAAAATATGAGTGAATTTCCATTTCTCGTGCGCCTGGGTAAAGGCGATATCCTGGTAGCGGACGGCGCTACCGGCACGAATTTGCAGCAGCGCGGTCTTAAGCATGGCACACCTGCCGAGGCCTGGCTGTTTGAAAAACCAGAGCAGATCATTGACCTGCATATGGATTTTCTGCAGGCTGGAGCGGATATCCTGCTCACCTGCACCTTCGGCGCCAGCCCGTTGCGCCTGGAAGCGGGGGGGATGGGCGGGCAGGTTCTGGAAGTCAACCTGCGCGCGGTTGAGCTGGCGCGCCAGGCAATCGCCCACTGGCGCCAGGATGAGCCCCCCGGCGGGCGAGAGGTGTATGTGGCTGGTTCGATCGGCCCATCTGGAGGGCTGCTGAAGCCCTATGGGGTGCTGAATGAGGAGGATGTCTACGCCAGCTTCACGGAACAGGCGGGGGCGTTATCTCAGGCGGGGGTGGATTTGCTGGTGATTGAGACCCAATTTGATCTGGCAGAAGCTAGCCTGGCGCTCAATGCGGCCAGAGCGGCCAGCGACCTGCCAGTGGTGGTCTCTTTCAGCTATGATCGCGGCACGCGCACGATGATGGGCGTCAATCCGGTCAAGATGGCGGCGGAATTCACCAGCCTGGGAGCGGATGTGCTGGGTATTAACTGCGGGCGCAGCCTGGACGATAATCTGAAAGCTTTGCAGGAACTGCACGGAGTGACCTCTCTGCCCATCTGGTTCAAACCGAACGCCGGGCTGCCCCGCTCGGATTCACAGGGCAATTCGATCTATGATCTTTCCCCCGAGCAGATGGGGGCTGGGGTTCCTGAGTGGCTGGACGCAGGGGCCAGGGTGGTGGGCGGGTGCTGCGGCACAAGCCCTGAGCATCTGGCTCAAATTGCCAGGATGGCTAAGGCAGGCTAACGGGTTCGGCGGACGAGCAGAGCCAGTTCGATCACCGCGCCGATCAGGATCAAGGCGATGCGCGTGATCGTATCGGCCAGTATGGCTGGATTCTGAATGAGGAACAGCATGACGATCAGCCCGAAGCAGGCGGAGATCGCTACAGCTGGCCGTTTGGGCATGCCCAGCCGGAAATAAGTAGCAGTGTAGCAGATCGAAAAAACGATCACGCCGATCAGCAAGGCATAGATCAGGTCGAAATCCATCGGATTATAGAAAGATCGGGCAGGAAGGCGATGCCTCCCTACCCGATCTCAATTGAACGGATTTTACAGCCTGGGCAGCAGGTATTCGTAGGCGCTCAGGGCGGCCTTGGCGCCTTCGCCCACGGCGATCAGCACCTGCTCGGCAAAGCCGCTGGTGGCGTCGCCGGCGGCCAAAATGCCGGGGATGTTGGTGCGGCAGCTGCAATCTACCCGGATGCGGCCTTCTTCATCCATATCTACTAGACCAGCGACTATCTGGGTGTTGGGGATCAGCGCTTTCTCGATGAAAATGGCGTCTGCCGCTAGCTCACTTAGCGTGCCAGCGGGGTCCTTTAGCGCTATGCCACGGGCGTAATCATCGCCTTTGATCTCGGCCACTTCATACCCCATCAGGATTTTTACATTTGGCGAGCTGGAGACCTTTTCACCCATGGGTGTGTGCAGGGCTTTGTCATTGGCGCACACCACATAAACTTGCTGGGCAATGGTGGACAGCTCGGCGGCAGAGCGCATGGCCAGGTCGCCTTCGCCAACCACAATCGTGGTGCGATCGATGAACAGGGGGGCATAGCTTAGCGCGGAGTAGCACATGCCTTTCATCATAAATTCGCGTTCCCCTGGCACTTTCAGAGTCATCTGCTTGGTGCCAGTTGCGATAATCACAGCGCGCGCCTGTAATTCGCCACCCCCGTGGGTGTGCACCACGAAGATGTCGCCATCCTGGGTGATTTTTTCCACCGCTTCCATGTGGCGGGCGAAATCGAGGTACTCCAGTTCGCTTTTGAATTTATTCACGACCTCCAGGCCGCGGATGACCTGGTAATCCGAGATCCAGGGTAGAGCCAGGTTCCATTGTGTTTTTCCGCCCAGATCCTTGGATACCATCAGAACGTTGAGTCTTTTACGGAGGGCGTAAATGGTAGCTGTTAAACCGGCGGGTCCGCCGCCAACCACAATCAGATCATACATAGCTGGTTTCTCCTGTGTCTTTATCCCTAATCTAATCTTCTGGCGCCTGCTCGATAAAGCCCTCTTCCATCATCCGGTGGGTGAGCTGGCGCGAGCGTTTGATCATTTCATGAGCATGGTTGTAGGCTTCTTCATAGCTCATCTGAATGCGGGCCAGGCCGAGTTCCTGAGCTTTCATGGCGACTGCAGCAGCTTCGCGGGGGAAGACTTCCCAATCGTCCATGGTGGGCAGTATTTGAGTTGGGCTGAGTTTATCGCCCACATGGTCAGCCAGGGCTTGGGCGGCGGCAAAGCACATCTCGTCGGTGATCGTGCGGGCGCGCACATCCAGGGTGCCACGGAAAATGCCCGGAAAGCCCAGGGAGTTGTTCACCTGGTTGTCAAAGTCAGACCGCCCGGTGGCAACTACCGCTGCGCCAGCAGCCACTGCTTCCCAGGGCCAGATTTCTGGAACGGGGTTGGCGCAAGCGAAGAGAATCGCGTCCTTGGCCATCGCGCTGACCCATTCCGGCAGGATCACGCCAGGGCCAGATTTCGAGAGCGCTACGACCACATCCGCGCCGCGCATGGCATCTGGGATATTGCCTTCTCTTCCTTCGGCGTTAGTGATCTGGCACAGCCTCCACTTGTCAACATATTCGGCTTTGCGCATTTCAAGGTCCTTGCGGTGCTTGCCCAGGATACCCTTGGTATCGACCATGAAGCAGCGCGAGGGATCCGCGCCCCAGCCGAAGATCAAACGCGAGCAGGCTACGTTGGATGCGCCCGTGCCGACGAAGGCGATGCTTACTTCACTCATCTTTTTCCCGACAACTTTAAGGGCATTGATCAGGCCAGCCAACGTGACTGTAGCTGTGCCTTGCTGGTCATCATGCCAGACAGGGATTTCCGCTTTCTCGCGCAACGTGTCCAGGATGCGGAAGCACTTGGGGTTGGAGATATCTTCCAGGTTGACCCCGCCAAAGCCAGGTTGGAGCATCAATACCAGGTTGATGATTGCATCCGGATCCTTTGTATCCACCATGATCGGCACCCCATCCACCCCGCCCAGGTATTTGTACAGCAAGGCTTTGCCTTCCATGACCGGTAAACCGGCTTTCGGGCCGATGTCGCCTAATCCAAGCACGCGGGTTCCATCGCTGACTACCGCGACAGTATTCCACTTGTTGGTATATTCATACACCATTTCGGGATCCTGGGCGATAGCGCGGCAGGGCGCGGCAACGCCAGGGGTGTACCAGATGGCAAAATCCTGGAATGTGCGCACGCAGCACTTCAGCGTGGTCTCAATTTTTCCCCGATAAAAGGGGTGCAGCTTCATCGCATCCGCTGATGGTTTGGTCGCTTTTGCCAGAAGCTGCTCTACAGTGACTTGGGGTTGATCTTGCGGCATATTGTGTCCTCCAATCGTTTATTTTTTCGCTCAATCGTGGTATGGTGAAATTTTATTGCTGGTTATGGCAGAATTCTGTCTTCTCTTCCAACCTGATTCTCCCGACCGGTGGGGCGACCAGATAAAAAGCATTCCGCCCTCGCAACGCAAGCAGCAAGGGCGGGTTTTAAGAGCCAAAATAAGCGAGAAGAATATCTGTCAAATTCCAATCCATCACAGTCTGATTTTAACAGTGCTGTCAAGGCTTGTCATGTAACAAAAATCCACGGATTATCGGAACGTTTGTCATATTCGGCAGTGACAGGGCTGCCGAGCCAGGGGAGGTTAGCCCAGGGCGACATCCAGCAGCATCATCACCGCGAAGCCCACCATGGCGCCCAGGGTGGCGATATCGGTGATATCCCCGCGCTGGGATTCTGGGATTAACTCTTCAACCACCACATAGATCATAGCGCCGGCTGCAAAGCTCAGGGCGTAGGGCAGGATTGGCCTCATCAGCAAGACCAATGCCGCGCCAAGCACACCCGCAATCGGCTCAACCACCCCAGACAGCTGGCCATAGAAAAAGCTCTTGGCGCGCGAGAAGCCTTCGCCGCGCAGCGGCATCGAAACCGCCAGGCCTTCCGGGAAATTTTGGATGCCAATGCCGATGGCCAGGGCGATTGCGCCAGTCAGGTTGGCGGCAGGCAGCCCGGCAGCTACCGCCCCGAAGGCAACCCCGACTGCCAGCCCCTCGGGAAAATTGTGCAGGGTGATCGCCAGCACCAGCAGGATGCTGCGCTGCCAGGTGGTCTTGATGCCTTCAGATTCTTCGATCGGAAAGCCCAGGTGCAGATGGGGCAAGATTTTATCAATCATCCACAGGAATGCGCCGCCCAGCAAAAATCCGATCACTGCCGGCAGCCAGGCTGGGATGCTGCTGCCCTCGCTCATCTCGATGGCTGGAGCCAGCAGCGACCAGAAGCTGGCGGCGATCATCACCCCGGCGGCAAAGCCGAGCATCAGTTCCAGTAATCTGCGGTTGACCGATTTATGAAAGAGCACACCCGCCGCGCCCAGAGCAGTCAGCCCCCAGGTGAACAGCGTTGCCAGCAGGGCCTGGATGATTGGGTGCAGGCTTGCGAGATAGTTGTATATTTCCATGCGGAAAAACCTTTCCAGGATAGGGTGTGTTTGATTGGAGAATTATAATCCAGCTTATGTGAAAATCACCCTAATCCTTTTCTCACCCCCTTATGCTATAATCCCTGACTGTGAGGTAAATGGAACTATGTTGAATAAATTTATTCGTATCATTGGGGGGGATCCCAATAAACGACAGCTTGAAAGGTATATCAGCATTGTCGACCAGATCAATGCTCTGGAGGCGCAGTTTGAGGCATTCAGCGATGAAGCTCTGGCGGCAAAAACTGAGCAGTTTCGCGCTTTGATTGCAGAACAAACGCAGGGAATTGAGAACACCGATGACCTGCGCCGCGCCGAACAGGATGCTCTGAATGAAATCTTGCCCCAGGCTTTTGCCGCAGTGCGGGAGGCCAGCAAGCGCACCATCGGCTTGCGTCACTTTGATGTGCAGCTGATCGGCGGGATGACTCTGCATCATGGCAAGATCGCCGAGATGCGCACCGGCGAAGGCAAGACCCTGGTCGCCACCCTGCCCATGTATCTCAATGCACTGCCCGGTAGGGGTGTGCATCTGATTACGGTCAACGATTACCTGGCGCGGCGCGATGCGCGCTGGATGGCTCCGATCTTCATGGCTTTGGGGATGAGCGTGGGTGTACTGCAGATCGCTGCCCGCACAGAGAACGGCAAAAAAGCCTTTATCGTAGACCTGGAGCGCACTTCTCCGCATGAAGACCAGCACCAGCTGCGTATGGTCATGCGCAGCGAGGCCTATCAGGCCGATATTATCTACGGCACGAACAGCGAATTCGGCTTCGATTATCTGCGGGATAATATGACCTACCGCTGGGAAGACCGTGTCCAGCGCGGGCATTATTACGCCATTGTGGATGAAGTGGATAATGTGCTCATCGACGAAGCCCGCACCCCTTTGATTATCTCTGGTCCTGCCCAGGATGAGGCCCAGTGGTATATCCAGATGGCCCAGGTGGTCAGGGCGTTACGCCCGGAAGATTACGAGATCAGCGAGAAGGATCGCAACGTTGTGCTGACTGAGATTGGCGAAGCGCATGTCGAGGAACTTATCGGTTCACCCCTGCGCGACCCGGAGCGACCCGAAGATTTGACTCCTGAGCAGGCGCGCATGCTGGGCTATCTGGAGCAGGCTCTGCGGGCGCAGTTCTTGTATAAACGCAACAAAGATTACCTGGTGCAGGCGGGCAAGGTGGTGATCGTAGATGAGTTCACTGGCCGCCTGATGCCTGGGCGGCGCTGGTCGGAGGGCCTGCACCAGGCAGTGGAAGCCAAGGAAGGCGTGCGGGTCGAGAACGAATCGGTCACCTACGCCACCATCACCATCCAGAATTACTTTCGCATGTACGAAAAATTAGCCGGGATGAGCGGCACGGCTATTACCGAAGCTGAAGAGTTCAGCAAGATCTATTCGCTGGATGTGCTGGCTATCCCCACCAACCTGGAATACCAGGCCATGCGCAAGGACACCGATCTGGTGGAACTGGAAGCCAAAGACGAGCAGGGCTATAAATACCGCTTCTATACACGCCAGGGAGAGGCCCAGAGTCAGCCGCTCTTCTGGAAGCGCAAGGATTATCCAGATGTAGTCTACCGCACCGAGGATGCCAAACTGCGGGCGATTGTGTGGGAAATCCTGCGCTACCATGCCCTGGGGCGGCCCATCCTGGTTGGCACAACCTCGGTGGAGCTTTCGGAGCGTCTCTCCTCCCGGCTGAAGGCGGAACCGCTGCGCCGGCTCTCGCAAGTGATGCTGCTGCGCCGCTCCTGGATGCTGAAGCACAATCGTGAGGAAGATGGGCGCCAGATCCCCGAACTTCAGTTCATGTACCAGCCGCTGGATAAATTGGATGTAGCAGAAATGCGCCGCCTGTCGCGCGAACTGGATATTTCTTTCAACCCGGAAGACCCCGCCAACCTGGAGGTTCTGCTGGCGCTGCTCGATCTCGGCCCAGATCAGCGGCCGCGCCTGGTCGCCGATCTGCAGGGCGGCATCCCGCATGAGGTGCTGAACGCCCGCAAGCATACCGAGGAGAGCCAGATCATCGCTGGCGCGGGCGCTTTTGGAGCCGTGACCATCGCCACCAATATGGCCGGTCGTGGGGTGGACATCAAGCTGGGTGGTGACCTGGCGGAAGAAGTGATCGTGGCGGTTAACCGGGTGTTGAGCCGCAATGGATTCTCTAACCCGTATGATATGCAGCTGGAAGCGCGCCGCAAGGCGATCCTATCTCTGCCAGCTTCAGCTTATGGGATTTATGAGGCGGAAATCAGTTATTTCCTGCGCTATATGGACGAGATGGAGCTGGTGCGTTCCCTGGGCGGCTTGCATGTTATTGGTTCAGAGCGGCACGAGGCCCGGCGCATCGATAACCAGCTGCGCGGCCGTTCCGCTCGCCAGGGCGACCCTGGCTCATCGCGCTTCTATCTCTCGATGGAAGACGATCTGATGCGCCTGTTTGGAGGTCAGAACGCCGACAGCCTGATGCAGCGCTTGAAGGTGGATGAAGCCATACCGATTGAATTTGGCATGGTGGGCCGCATCGTAGAAGGCTCTCAGACCAGGGTTGAGGGGATGAACTTTGATATGCGTAAGCACCTGCTGGAATATGATGACGTGTTGAACACCCAGCGCGCCGCCATTTACAGCCAGCGCAACCGCATCTTCCAAAAGAGCGATCTCTCGGAGGATGTGACCGAAATGCTGCGCACCGAAGTCATGAAACGCGTGCCGGAGGCGTTGAAGGATGACAGCGGTCCCTGGAAGCTGCTGCTCTGGCTGGAGCAAATCCAACCGCCTCTCAGCGCCTTTGGATTTGTCTTCCCCTCCTATTCCTTACGCTTGCTGCTCGATGACCTCAAAACCCGCCTGCCCGAGAAGGCAGATGGGCAGACCGCGCGCCAGGTTCTGGTGGATTTAGCCCGCCGGGCGCTGGAAGCGGAGTTAGAACACCATCTGCATACGCTCCAAGGTTTGATCGATCAGGCTGAAAAACAGCTGGAAGAGCAGCTGGAAGATCGCCTGGAAGGGGTCAGGCTCTTTTTTGAGAGCCTGGAAGAAGCCGAAGGCCCGCGCCGCCCGGTTGAAATCCAGAACGAGCTGTCCAACACACTGCGCGTGCCGCTCAAGCTCTCCAACGAGGCGCTGCGAGGTCTGCCCGATGATCCCGATCAGGCCGAAGATGAGGCGCGCCAGCAGGTGGAAGAACTCGTCATCAACCAGGCGCTCACCCGTCTGCTAGGAGCGGTGGAACGCCGCCTGGATGAGGAACTCGATCTGCCGGTCTCTCAGCTGGCTGGATTGAAATGGCAGGACATCGCCGAGCGCATCCGCCAGGCTGTGGAAGTGCTGTTCACCCGCCGGATCGAGCGCTACCTGGGGACGGAGGGGCAGATCGCCCGCGAGCTGGAGAATGTCTTTGCTCGCTGGCAGGGCGTTCTGGATGAGCAGAAGCTGCTGGCTTTGTTGATGCTCATGCCGCAGGGTTCGCGCTCAACCTTCGATAAGAAGACCCACCGGCGCGTCTTCCAGCGCACCAGCCGCCTGGTTTATACCTACCTGGCAGCCAGGGAGCTGGATAATCGCCGGCCTGACGATGTGGCTGAGGCGGTGCTCGACCATTTGGAGAAAGCCCAACAGGCCATGTTCCAGGCCTGGGGGCTGGCTGAATTTTCCCGTCTGGGCAATGCAACCCTGGCTAATTTTGATGATGATTTTACCGACGCCGTTCTGAAACAGGCCAATGATATATCGAACCAAACCCTGTCCACACCCCTGGTGGAAATGCCATCCGATTTGAAGCTGGTGGTGATCCGGCAGCTTGGGCAGCGCGTTCTGACCGAGATGTACCGCCAGGTTTTAATTGGTGTGATTACCGAATTATGGGTGGACTATCTGACTCAGATGGAGGCGCTGAGAGTCTCCATCGGCCTGGAGGCTTATGCTCAGCGAGATCCATTGGTGCAGTATAAGAATAAGGCCTATGAGTTATTCCAGCAATTGCTCAGCGATATGCGGCTGGGCGTGGTGAATCGTATGTTTGCCGTGCGTCCTCGGGAGGCCAGCGGTGTACAAACCACCTCAGGATCGGATGATGCAGCGGAGCTGGCAGCCTCTGAAAGTGAAGCTGAGCTTGATTTAGAGATCGAAGATGAAGGGGAGCCCGCGGCGGCACAATCTCAGCCGTCATCTCGCCAGGCAGGATCAACCGGGAAGAGAAAACGCAAGCGAAAACGCTAACCTATGGTAAACTGAAGTGGATGATCAATGATCGGTGAAACCCATACACTTCAAAAACAACGGCTGAGCGGCCAACCAGAAGATGTTTTCACGGTTTGCCAGGTTATCGCGCACTGCCTGGAGGCTGAAGGCTGGCGGCTGGAGCTGCCTGCAGGTATATTGAAGTATGTTTCCCTGGCTGATCGTTCTTTTTCGTCAGGTTTGAGCGCCAGTTTACCCCCGGATGATGAACACCGGCTGCTCCAATCTCAGCAGCCGGTGTTTAGCAGCGGATTCATTCTGGCGCAGGAGGGGGGACAGGTTTACTGGGCTGGGCTGCCCTTTTTATTAGAGCAGGGTGGAACTGGCTATTTGCTGCTTTTTAGCAGCCGGCCTTTTGAGGCGAGCCAGTTTCAAAAGTCCGCCCCGAGCCAGCAGGTTCTTCTTTCCACAGCAATTGAATACGTTCTATCTCAACAGCTGATCTGGCAGTTTCGCAGCAATATGGAAGCGCTGCACACGGTGTCTCTGCGCATGGCGGCGGCGCAGGATCTGCAAGATATCCTCAATCTGCTGGTCGAATCGACCCTGGAACTGCTCCCCGCCGATGCGGCGTATATTTACCTGCGCCGGCCAGCGCCCAGAGCAGAGCAGCCTTATACCTTCGGCGCCGCGGCCTGCCGTGATCATCCTGGCCAATCCATGCTCGAATCTGGGCTGCCAGGCGGTTTGCTGGAATGGATCGCCTCTCGCAACTGGCCTTTGATCGTTGACCGGATTGAAGATGAAAAAACAAAGAACCTGCTGGATAAGATTGACTGTCAGGTCAAATCTTTAGCCGGATACCCCTTGATCCGCGGCGGCCGCCTGTTAGGCATCTTTATTGCGGCGTTCAAGCGCCAGCATACCTTCTCGCCAGAAGATCGCTCACTATTATCCTTGCTGACCGATCATGCGGTCATCGCGATCGACAATTCCCATGTCGCCCATCGTTTCGCCGCCCACCTGGGAGAGATGAATGCCATCTACCGCATTGCCCAAAAGATGGGCGCGAACATGGAATTGAAGGATATGCTGCAGTCTATTCTGGCGATTCTCAGCGACCTATACCGGTCATCGGCTGTGGCAGTGATGCTTCCGAAAGGGAATAATCAGCTTCAGTTGGCCGCGGTGGTGGGGGATGAGCACAATCTCCCAGATGGGCGGGAGGTCTGGCTGGGAGAGGGCCTGTGTGGCCGGGCAGCAGCCAGCGGTGAAATTATCTATCTCCCAGATTTGCTCCAGGAGCCGAGCAGCTCGATCCAGGATGCAGCCATCCGGTCGCTCTGCATCCTGCCCCTGGTTTTCCAGGGAGGCCTGGTGGGCACATTATCGATTGACTCCTGCCAACCTCATGCGTTTGATGAAAACGACCGGGAGGCATTGGTGGTGGCGGCTGCGCAGATAGCAAATGCCACAGAAAATGCCCGCCTATATCAGCAGGAGCACCTGCGGGCGGAAGAACTGGATACGGTGATCAACCTGAGCCGTTTCATCACCCAGCACCTGGATATTGGCGATATTCTCGGCGCGGCTCACCACGCCGTTGAAGGGTTGATGCCCTGCGAGGCGTTCGTGATTGCGGTGAACGATCGCCGCACCAGCGAAGCGGTGGTGATCTATGTCATCGATAAGGGCATCCGCTATCTGCCTCAGACCAGGGCTGGCGCGACAGGGATGACCGGATATGTGCTGTCTACCGGAAAACCCCTCCTCATCCAGGATCTTTCATTTCAACCGGTGCCGTTTGAATTGTTACATTTTGGCAGCGACGAATCCGTGCGCTCCATCATCTCCGCGCCGCTGAAAATTGGGGATGAAGTCCTGGGTATGGTGTCCACTCAGAGCTATCAGCCGAATGCCTTCAGCAATCACGATCTCGATTTACTGATCACTATTGCCAATCATATTGCCATCGCCGTCGAAAATTACAACCTCTATGCCGATCTGGAGGATCGCTACAACGCACTGCAGGAAGCTGACCGCTCGCGCCTGGAGCTGATCCAGAATGTCACCCATGAATTGCTGACCCCGCTAACCTTTATTAAAGGTTATGTGGAATTGATGACCGATGGCGGTTTGGGAGCGGTGAACGAGGAACAGCGCCAGGGTTTGCTCATTGTCGATAGCAAGGTAAGGGCCCTGGAACGGTTGGTGGATGATCTGGCTACCCTGGAATTTGGTGGTGGGAATTGGCTGCTCATCCAGGATATTGATTTGGTAAAAATCGCGCGCAGCTCAATCTACCTAGCGCGCCAGGCGACCACGCGCAAGGATATTTCCATCACGCTGGAAAGCGATGATCCGTTCCCATTGGTGCAGGCTGACCCCGATCGCATATCCCAGGTAATTGATAATTTGCTCAGCAATGCCTTAAAGTTCGTTTATCCAGATTCAATCATTACGGTTCAAATGCAAGCGGAACAGGAGATGGTTAAAATAGCCGTCTTTAACCCAGGAGATGCCATTGCGGTTGCAGATCAGGTTCGCCTGTTCCAACGTTTCTTTCAGATAGACCGCCATAGCAAAGGGCGCGGCCTGGGATTGGCAATTGTCAAACATATTGTCGAAGCGCACGGAGGCCGGGTGTGGGTAGAAAGCCAGGAAGGTGTGGGCAATACCTTCACCTTTACTATTCCGATTTCACAAAAAAACATCCTTGAGAAAGATTCTCAGCCGGGGTACAGTCAATGAATACAATTCCTCCACAACCCATTCAATATTATGCCAACCTGCCGAAAGTGGAGCTGCATCGTCACCTGGAGGGCTCTGTGCGTTTAGCCACTCTCCTGGATGTGGGGCGAGCTTCGGGGATGAATCTTCCTAAAACGGGCGAGCTGCGTGAACTGGTTCAGATGGGCAGCGAAGAAGAGTATTCTTACGATAAATTTCTATCCAAGTTCCAGACTCTGCGCCTGTTCTACCGTTCACCTGAAATTATTGAAAGGGTGACTATCGAGACGATCGCCGATGCCGCCGCCGATCACATCCTGTATATGGAGCTGCGCTTTACACCGGTAGCGCTCAGCCGGGCGGAGGGATTCCCATTGGGTGAGGTCATGGATTGGGTGATTGGAGCCGTGCAGAAAGGTGAGCAGCAATATGGGGTGAAAACCCGTTTGATTGCTGGCGTCAATCGTCACGAAGATGTATCGCTGGCCGAAAAAGTGGTGGAACTGGCGGCTGAACGGCGGGACAGAGGGCTGTTGGGGCTGGATTTGGCTGGCAATGAAGCCCAGTTTTCTTCCAGGGGATTCCTGGGGGTATTCAAAGAAGCCAGGCAAGCGGGATTGCATGTCACGATCCATGCCGGCGAATGGGCGGGGGCGGAGAATGTGATGGATGCCATTCTGTATTTGAACGCCGATCGTATTGGTCATGGTGTGCGGGTCCTGGAGGACCCGGATGTAACCGCCCTGGCGCGTGATCGGGGTATACCTTTTGAAGTCTGCGTTACCAGCAACTATCAATCTGGAGTGGTGCCATCTCTGACTGTGCATCCGTTAACCAGGATGTTAGCTCATGGCTTGAATGTCACGATTAACACCGATGACCCCAGTGTCTCGCAAATCACCCTGGGAAGTGAATACAGCCTGGTTTGTGAAGAGCTGGGTCTATCACGGGAGGTGCTGCACCAGCGGGTGGTTGCCGCTGCGCAGGCTTCATTCCTGCCAGAGGATGAAAAGGCAGAACTGGTCAGGCTGCTAGGGAACGAATTCCCCCAGCCGTAACCGCGCTACGCTCCGACGCTGCGCTCCCATTCGGCCACACATTCTCTCAACAGGGCCTGGATTTCGGGATAAGGCACGTCGCCGACGCCGTCATATTCCTCTAAGCCTACCAAAACCACCAATCCCCGCTCGGGCATCTCCATCAGGCGGATGCCGCGTTCCCGTAGTGGATGATCGACCAGCTTTTTCTGCAGAATATCATCGATCTGCGCGGCGATGCTCAAATTGGCAGAAGCGCTCTTGGGCGCATCCGCCTCCATAGCTTTGACCAGGATATCGACCGGGTTCAAGCTGAGCCTGGGTTTTGCCTCGGCTGGCGCCAGGTTCAGCAGGGCGCTCGCGTCGGGCGGCGTGGTCTCTGCTCCCACAGATCCGGTCTGAGGTTCGCGGCGCGCCTCTTGAACGCCCAGCCACAGTCGTAAAGCATCCAGCAGCGCCACCATCCTGCCGTGCTGGGCCACGCTCAGGTCGTCCCGGATGGCATACTGCTTTCCTTCTAAGTCCAGCACCAGGGTTTTATCCCGCTTATGCTGCCAGATGCGCACCACTTCGGCCAGATCCCGGTTCTGCGCCGGGTGGTTTTTCTCTTGCGGTGAGCGCAAGCTGGCTAACAGCAGGCCCACAAAGACACCAATCACCAGACAGATCAGGGCTGTCAAGGCCAGGGGAACAATCAGTGCGCTTGGATCTTCCATAGTTGCTATTCCTTTCTGAGATTGAGAGCCGGAAGACTCTGACAGACCGGGCAGCAGTGTGTGCCGCGCTGCCCGACCAGGGTGCGCTCGATCAGCGCGCCGCATTCCGGGCAGGGCTGGCCTGTGCGTTGGTAAACTCGGAAATAATTCTGGAAATCGCCCCCCCGGTAGACCCAATCAATGCTGGCTCCATTACGGCGAATACCTTCTTGCAAGACATGCCGGATGGCGCTCCACAGCTGCTCTGCCCGCTCCGGGTTGATCAGGTTGGCCGGGGTCAGAGGGTGGATCTTCGCCAGATGCAGGGCTTCATCCGTGTAGATGTTTCCCAGGCCGGCCAGGAAGGATTGGTCCAGCAGGAGCGGTTTGATCTGCCTGCGGGTGCGCTGCAGCCGCTGGTACAGATGATCTGCAGTGAAGGATGGCTCGAGCGGCTCTGGCCCCAGGCGGCCCAACACCTGATTTGGATGCGCGGTTAACCATACCCGGCCAAATTTACGTGTGTCGTTGAAGGCCAGGCGCAGCGGTTCGCCTTGCAGATATAGGATCAGGCGGTGGTGGGCGGGGATGGGCGCTTCCTGCGGCTCGATCACCAGATCCCCGCTCATGCGCAGGTGCAGGATCAAATGGTCATCTGTGAGGCGAAAGACTAGGAATTTACCCCGCCGGTTGATGTCCAGGATTTGCTGGCCGGGCAGGCGGTGTTGAAATTCCAGCGGGGTTGGCTCTGCCAGAGTGCGCTCCCACAGCAGGTCGGCGCTGCGGATGCGCATGCCGGTCAGCGTCGGGTGATTGTTGCTGCCCTGGCGCAGCAGCCGGCAGATCGTCTCCACTTCCGGCAGTTCAGGCATGCAGCAGTTCCTCGACCGCCTGCCAGGGGGATAGCTGGCGCTGCAGGATTTGATCCAGCGCCTGGTTATACCGATCATCTGAGACGTTTTCGCGCCAGCGGGCGACCAGGGTTTCTCGCAGCAGGAGATCCAGCTCGGACTGCAGCCGGGCGCGTTCGCGGCAGAGCAGCTCCCCAGTTTCGGTCAGAAATTGATGATGGCGAGAAATTTCTGCGGCCAACTCGGGCACGCCGCTCCCTTCGGTCGCCACGGTGCGCTGGATGGGTGGCAGCCAGAGGATATCTGCCTGCTGGGGGGCAGGTGGGTCGCTGGTCTTGTGCCCGGTGTGGTTCTGGAAGATATGCGGCACGGGATGGGCCAGTTGGAGCATGCCGCGCAGGGCGCGCTCGGTGGTCTCCACTCCAGGCCGGTCGGCTTTATTGACCACCAGGATGTCGGCGATTTCCAGGATGCCAGCCTTGATCGCCTGGATATCGTCGCCCAGACCGGGGGCTTCGATCACCAGGGTGGTGTGCGCCAGGCGGGCGATGTCCACTTCGGCTTGCCCGGCGCCGACGGTTTCAATCAGGATGACCTGGAAACCGGCAGCGTCCAGGGCTTGTACCACCCCGGAGGTGGCGGCTGCCAGCCCGCCCAGCGAGCCGCGTGAGGCCATCGAGCGGATAAACACCCCAGGGTCGCCAGCCAGGTCGCGCATGCGCACCCGGTCGCCCAGGATAGCGCCGCCAGTGAAGGGGCTGGATGGATCCACCGCCACAATCCCCACCCGGCGGGGTTCCCCTGCGGTTGGGCTGCGGAAATATCGCGCCAGCTGGTTGACCAGGGATGATTTCCCGGTGCCGGGTGCGCCGGTTACCCCGATCAGGTGAGCAGCGCCGGTGTGCGGGAATAAGGAGGTCAGGGCGGCGCGACCTTCGGCGGTGCCGTTTTCGATCTGCGTCAGCGCTCTCGCCAGGGCCAGCCGGCTGCCGGCAAGAACCGATTTGACCAGTTCCATGCGTTTATGAACCGACGGTTTTGCGAATATCCTGCACGATCTGGTCCGTCAGGGTGCCTGGGCCATAGACGCCAGCAACACCCATTTCCAGCAGCCGCGGCACATCTTCGTCAGGGATGATGCCCCCCAGGAAGATTTTGACATTTTCCTGTTCATTGGCTTTCAGCAGCTCCATCACGCGCGGCACCAGGGCCATGTGCGCGCCGGAGAGGATCGAAAGCCCCACCGCATCAACATCTTCCTGCAGCGCGCTCTCGGCAATCATCTCGGGGGTCTGGCGCAAGCCGGTGTAGATCACCTCCATGCCAGCATCGCGCAGGGCGCGGGCGACCACCTTGGCCCCCCGGTCATGCCCATCCAGGCCGGGTTTAGCGACCAGAACGCGAATTTTTCGCTCGCTCATATTCACCTTCCATGCAGAGATAAAATCAGATCAACGAAAAGATTATACCGCGTTCCCCTGCGGGGAAAAACAGCTTTGCCAGCCCAGAGAGCCGTTGAGTTGCTTGCTTTTCCATCCCAGTTATTATATGATAAGATAAGTTGGAATACCCGATTTTAATTTCATCCAGAGGCAGTTTTGTGGGCGCTGGCGCCATGCGCGCCCAGAAAGGGTGACCAGGCGTGTTTTACACCAAGACGACTTTTATCGGCATCGACCCGACCGCAGGGGATCATCCGTTTGTCTATGCTGCTCTGGATCACGAACTGCGGCTGTTGGCTTTGGGTCAGGGCAGCATGGAGGATATTCTGGCATTCGCCGCTGGACAGCACCAGGCTGTGGCGGCAGTCTGCGCGCCGCGCCTGCCCAACCAGGGTCTCATGGCGCGCCCCGAAATCCGCCAGGATCTAACGCCAGCGCCAACCCCTGGACGCTGGTTGAATTTTCGCCTGGCGGATTATCTGCTGCGCCAGCGCAGGCTGAGCAGCGTGCAGACTCCGGCGGAGGAAGAGCAGTGCCCCCGCTGGATGCGCAACGGCTTCCTGCTCTACCGGCGCCTGGAAGGCTTGGGCTACCAGATCTATCCGCATGAGCAGGCTGAACTCCAATGTCTGGAGGTTTATCCGCACGCCTGCTATGCGGCGCTGCTGGGCAAACTGCCTTTCCCCAAGCACAGCCTGGAGGGCCGCATCCAGCGCCAGTTGGTGCTGTACGAGAACAGGCTGAATGTACCTGACCCGATGAGGATATTTGAAGAAATCACCCGCCACCGCATCCTGAAAGGGGTGCTGGAATTGGATAATTTATACACCCCCGGCGAGCTGGATGCCCTGGTGGCTGCCTATACCGCCCATCTGGCTTCCAACCATCCCGACCAGGTGACTGTGCTGGGGGATCCCCGCGAGGGAGAAGTTGTCCTGCCTGCTGCAGAGCTGAAGGGGAAATATTCGTAGTGGTAGTCGCCCCACAAGGGATGGATGCTGTGGCTTGTTTGGTGAGGGCGGTGATAGATTGCCAGGTGATCTGACTTCACGTTTGCCGGACCTTGCGCAGAGCCTGCAGGGGCGCGATCTGGGCCACCTGCGCATCATCGCCGAACTGTGGGGATTGGATTTCAGCGCGCCAGATGCCAGAGTTGGCATCCTGCGCCTGTCTGCGCTCTTGCAGAACCCCAATCTCATCGAAGAAGGCGCGGCTGACCTCAACGACGCCGCCAGGATCGCCCTGCAGGATTTGCTGGATCACGATGGTCGCCTGCCCTGGGCGCTCTTCACCCGGCGGCATGGCGTTCTGCGCGAGATGGGCGCGGCGCGGCGTAACCGCGAGCGTCCACACCGCAGCGCGGATATCTCTGCCACGGAGGCGCTGTGGTACCGCGGGCTGATCGGGCGCACCTTTTTTGAGACACCCAAGGGGGCGGAGGAATATGCTTTTATTCCTGTCAATCTAATCCCGCTCATCCCTTACACGGGGCCGGCGGGAGTGGCTGCGCCTGGGCGACCGGCTTCGCCTGCCGAACGGGCTTACCCGATCCCCGCGGATGACAGCCTGCTGGACGATACCTGCACACTGCTGGCAGCGGTGCGCCTGGGGGAAGATTTGGGGGCTGTGACGCCCTTCCTGTACTGTGCCGCCCACTCCCCCTATCCGTTGACCGCCCAGGCTCTGCACAGGCTCCTCACGGCTGCCGGGCTGCTGGACGCTGCCGGCGCGCCCGTTCCTGAGCCCGTGCGGGCCCAGTTGGAGGCCAGCCGGGGCGAGGCGCTTGCCAGCCTGGTGGGCGCATGGCTGGACAGCAGCAGCTTCAACGAACTCCTGCTGCTGCCGGGTCTGTGCGCCGAGGGCGAATGGCGCAACGATCCCCTGCACACCCGCCGGGTGATCCTGGATTTCCTCTCCACGGTTCGCCCGGATGTCTGGTGGAGCCTGCCCACCTTTATCTCTGCGATCAAGCAGACCGCGCCGGATTTTCAGCGCCCGGCGGGCGACTACGATTCCTGGTATCTGCGCGACGAGGCCAGCGGGGAATTCCTGCGCGGCTTCGAGCATTGGGAGCAGGTGGATGGGGCCTTGCTGTGCTTCATGATCTGCGGCCCGCTGCACTGGCTGGGGATTCTCGATCTGGCCGCGGCAGCCGAACCCGGGCAGGGGGAGCTGCCGCTGGTGACCGCCTTCCGCTTCAGCGCCTGGGCGTCGGATCTGCTGGCGAAACGGGCGCCGCAGGGGCTGGCGGGTGAAGACGCCCGCCTGTCGGCTCGTTCGGATGGGCGCGTCATGATCCCAATCCGCGCCCCCCGCCCGGCGCGCTATCAGCTGGCGCGCTTCTGCGCCTGGGAGAAGCCCACCCCGACCAGACATCCTTTGCAGGCATATATCTACCGGCTCACCCCGGCCTCGCTGGAGCGCGCCCGCTTGCAGGGGCTGCGCGTGGAGCATCTGCTCGCTCTGCTCTATAAGTATGGGGTATCTGCCCCGCCCAGCCTGGCGCAGGCCCTGCGTCGCTGGGAGGAGGCTGGCCCTCAGGCGCGCCTGGAGCAGGTCACCCTGCTGCGGGTGCGCAGACCCGAAATCCTGACTGCGCTGCGGGCAGGCCGGGCGAAGCGCTTCCTGGGCGACCCGCTGAGCCCGACTGCAGTGATCGTCAAGGCTGGCGCCGCTGAAAAGGTCATCGCCGTGCTGCTCGAAATGGGCTACCTGGGGGAAATCGACGAGATTAAAAAATCGCCGGAGTAATCCTCCTCCTGTCGGTTCAACAGGTTCTACCTGGCCTTCTTCTGATTTATATCAGTTAGTCTAGCCTCGGGCTAGATGATTTGCCAGCAAATTGTATGGATTACTCCGGCGTATTCAATTGTCTGCTATGATAGTAGCACTTTTAATGGTTCAATTTCACGTGTCATTTGTCATATGAGTCATATGACATTCGTCATGTGACGGGTTTGGCCTTCCTGCGGCGGGCCAGCCTCCACACGCCGTAGACGATAGCCGCGGGGACGCCCAGGCAGGGCACACCGACGATCACAAACCAGATAAAGGCCTCAACCCCGCCCCGGCTGAGCGAGCCGAGCGCATCCACCGCCGAGCGCATGGTGTTGCCCGGGTTCCAGGGTGTGGGGGTAGGAGTCGGGGTTGGTGTGGCAGTGGGGGTTGGCGTGGGGATGACCACATCCGGTTCGAAGGTGATGGTGATGGTGGAGACGCCAGCCCGGTCGAACAAATAGTTCATTCGCCCCAGCACCTGGTTGATTTCATCTTCGATTTCACTCAGCTGTTCATTGATCTTCAGAGCTTCATCGACGGTCTTAGCTTGGTCGAGGAACGCTCGCACCCGGTCGCGCGTGGCCTTCAGGTTGTCCAGCCGGGACTGCAGATCGACATATTCATCGGTCACATCCTGCCCGGTGGCGTTTTCATCCAGCACCCGCACAGAAAGTTCGCGCAGCCGCCGCAGGGCCTGCTCAAACTGGTCGACTGGCACGCCGATGGTGTAGGTGGCGTATTTATGGCTTTCGCCGTAGTTTTCCTCGAACCACTGCCGCGAGCTGATGATATAGCCGCCCAGATCGTCCACCACCTGGGTCATGCGGTCGATGGCCGTCTCGGTGTTCTGCACCAACAGGCGCATTTCGGCGTTCTTGATGATCAGCCGCTTACCGCCAGTCCCGCCGGCTGGCGCCAGGCTGGGATCGTCCTGGTAGACCAGGTCGCCTTCTGACATCGGATATGGCGCCGCAGTTGGGATGATGGTAGGGGCAACCATTTGGACTTCTTTCTCCAGCGCTACCTCCACGGTCTTGACCACCTCGACTCCTTCGACCTGCGGCGCCTGCCTGACCCCCGCCGCGCAGGCCCCCAGCATCAGGGCCAGCAAACCAATCCACAGGACGGAAAATTTTCGCATGGATGCACCTCCTTCAGGTTCTACTTCTTATCATACATCAAAAAGGAAAAGTGTCAACAAGCCTGCATGAATACCTGAGCAGGATGATTCAAATATTGTTGTAAAGGAGAGAGGCATAATCTGGTTTATAATTAACCCAGTGGGTATAGACCCGATAGAATTTGTACCAAACAGAGAAGGAATTTGATCCATGAGAACGGATGAAGAAGGTCCACGAAAACCAGCCCAACCCGCCAAACAGCGCAGCGGCTCAGACCCGCTGGATTCGCTGGCGGGCGATCTGGCCCAGCAGTTCGGCTTTCCGCCCGAGCTGGCTCAGCTAATTGTCGGCTTTGCCTCCGACCAGCTGCCGCCCGCCGGGCAGGCAGCCCCCATCCCGGCCCAGCAGCAGGAGCTGCCCCGGCCCACGGTGACCCAATCCAGCCCCAAACCGACCCTCAGGGAGGCCCGCCAGGTTGGACATGCCGGCAAGAGCGGGGTGCAGAAAGAGGGCAAGGCCCCCAAGGGTCTGGGCAAAAAGCCCGCCCGCAAGGCCAGCACATCCACCTCGAACAGCCTGGCCTCCCGTCTGCAGAGCGGTCAGGGGGTGGATGCCAGGTTCCTGCTGGCCAGTGGCCTGGCGCAGGAGCTGGCCAAACGCACCGGCCTGGACGCCGATCAGGCTGCTCGCAGCCTGGCGGTGGCGTTGAACAAGTTAATCTAGAAGACTGGGAGCGTGCCCTGGTAGTAGGCTTGTTGGCTGTATACTCGCCTGAGATCATCATGGTGTTGATCCTCCAGTTCACCTCCCGGCCATACAATAACCTGATATCAGCCATTCAAACCCGGCACATGGAATTCGTCGGGTTCCAGAAAATATGGCTGCCTAATACTGCTATGCTATCGATGCGTTATGCTTCGCCGTTCGCCCGAGTAAACCTAAACGCAGTAGTTTTGCAGATTTTACAATTCGTTCTAAGAAAGGCCGTTCAAAACCAGTTTTACGCTGTTAAAGTGATGCAAGCTCCAATTTCATGGCAGATAATGGCCTGTAAACAGCCTGCTTGGTTCATTATTAGAACACTTTGTAAAAAGTGCAAAAGTACTGCTAAACGGTGGGAGCCGAAAGTTTTGTGATAAACGAACTGATGGAACGAGACAACGGGGTAACAATACTAATTTGCATCATTCTCCTCACAGCATTCTTAGTAAGAGTGTGTGGGGTAAATTATGATTTACCATATATTTACCACCCCGATGAACATCACTATATAATTATCAGTCAAAATATATTCAAGACAGGAGATATGAATCCTCATTTCTTCAACTATCCCTCACTTTTTTTTTATATCAATGCTCTTGCTTATATCCCGTATTACCTTTTTGGAAAATTAGCAGGTGTTTTCAATACTCCCAATGATATACTGCCTCCTATTTCGTTGACTATGGGAGTCACGCTAGCTCAGATGCCAACCTCTGTCTGGCTAGGTCGCATTATCACCATTTGTTTCGGGGTGGGAACTGTAGGATTAACTTACATCGTTGGCAAGCAAATTACAGGTAGGAAGGTAGTAGGCCTGTTGGCCTCGCTAATGGTAGCTATTTCACCCACTAACGTTTGGCATAGCCGCTTAATAACACCAGATACTTACGTAACATTTTTTTCATTAATCTCATTTTTGGCATCAATTCTGGTATACCAACAAGGAAAGACTTGGCAGTATGTCGTAGCCGGTATATTTGTGGGTCTTACAGCATCGAGTAAGTACAATGGGGGGTTGATTATATTGCCATTGTTATTAGCACATATCCTTCACTATGGCAAGGTGGCATTCAAACAGCCCAAGCTGTATCTAGCTTTATTGCTCTGCGGAATGGGATTTCTCGCCGTCACTCCTTTTGCAGTATTGGACTCAACCGTGTTTTTGGCTGATATGCAGGCGGAAGTTTACCATTACACTACAGGTCACGCTGGTATGGAAGGAAACAGCTTGGAGTGGTACTTTAATTATATGTGGGCCACTGGCGGTGGCCTCTATCTTCTTGCCATACTGGGAATTTTGTGCGGTTCTATTTTGCATCCCAAAGAAATCAATCTGCTATCCATTTTCCCCTTGGTGTATTTCGCGTTTATCAGCAGATTTGTTGTGAGAAATGACCAAACATTTCTACCTCTGACTCCTTTCTTATTCTTATTGGCCGCTTGGTTTATAATTATCTTATTTGATAAGCTTGGAAAACCACAAACGATATTATTCCAAAGACGATTTCTCGCCGTTCTTGCCAGTTTCGTTATAGCAATGCTCGCATTCCCAATATCAAAGACGATTGCAGATACACACAGCCTGTTGACCATAAATAGTCGCGAGACTGCGAGAATATGGATAGACAAAAATCTACCGCTTGGCACCAAAATTGCTATTGAGTCATACTCTCCATTTGTAAATCCATCTCGGTTTTCTGTGCATGGTTTTCATCGAATGATAGATCACGAGCCAGAGTGGTATCTTGAACAAGATTTCGATTACTTGGTTTTTAGTCAAGGTATGTATGGTAGATTTTTTCAACAGCCAGAACAATATGAAAGTGAAACGCTGCAATACGATGAACTTTTTGGACAATTCGAACTTACAAAGAAATTTTTGGACGGCAATTATGAAGTGCGTGTTTACAGGGTTAAGTAAGCTGCCCAACCCATGTCGCAGCCAACATGCTTCGCTCCGCACCATGCCCAGGGATTGACCAACACAGGTCATCCATTTTCAGTCTGTATGCAATGAATAAAAACAGTTGGCGGTCATCCGGCTGCCAGCTGTTTTTTCATTAGAGGCTGTCCAGGTATTTTTAGACAGCCTCCCGTTTCATCTCTACGGCTTCCAATTCACCAGCGCCTGGATCTGGCTGGCCCTTGAAACCAGGGTGACCAGCTCGGATACATCCGCATCGCTGGGCAGCAGCCCCGACAGGCGCACGATGTGCCCCAGCACCTGCCCGATGGACGAACCCACCGCCCAGGGGCTCAGGCGCAGCAGCTCGGCGTACTGGGCCACGGTCACCGCCAGCTGGTAGCGGGTATCGGCGCTCTCGAAGCTGGGGGAGAGATCCCAGGTGTTGAAGTTGCCGTTGATCTCGATCACCTGCAGATTGTTGGGGTCTTTCCAGCGCAGCTGCACCGTGCCGATGCGGCCCTGCGCCCCGGGGTTGAGCAGCACGGCGTACAGAGCCACGGCGCTGTGCCCTGCGCCGATCTCTCCGGCGTCCACGGTGTCATTGCGGAAATCCTGGTCGGCTACTGCCCGGTTTTCATAGCCGATCAGCCGGTAGCGCGAGACCACCTGCGGGTTGAAGTCCACCTGCACCTTGGCGTCCAGGGCGATCACCTGCAGGGTGCTGGTCAGCTCATCCACGAACAGCTTCTCAGCCTCGTCCAGGGTGTCCACATAGGCGTACATGCCGTTGCCGTTGTCGGCTAACTGCTCCATCAGCACATCGTTGAAGTTGCCCATCCCGAAGCCCACCGTGGTCAGCATGATGCCCTGCCCGGCGTAGCCGCGGATCTGCTCCAGGATGGCCTGCGGGCCGGTTTGACCCACGTTGGCCACCCCATCCGAGCACAGGATCACCCGGTTGATCGCTCCAGGGCGGTAAGCCTGGTAGGCGATCTGGTAGCCCAGGCGCAGCCCGGCTTCGGCGTTGGTGGCGCCTTGCGTCTGCAGGGAGTAGATCGCGTCCAGAATGCGATTGCGATCTTCTCCGCTGGTGGGGTTGAGCACCACGTAGGCGTTCGAACCGTAGACCACGATGGCGACTGTATCGCTGGGGCGCAGGCGCTCGACCAGCAGCTGCAGCGACTGCTTGACCAGGCCCAGGCGGTTCTCCATCTCCATTGAACCGGAGATGTCGATCACGAAGGTCAGCGAGGCGGGTTTGCGCTCGGCTTCGGATACCTGGTAGCCCTGGATGCCCACCCGCATGATATAGGATCCATCCGTGTGGAAGGGGCTGGGGGCGCCATCGGCGTAGAGGGCGAAGGCCACATCCGACGGGGTGGGATAGCCGGGGTCGAAGTAGTTGACGAACTCCTCCACCCGCACGGCCTCCGCCGGTGGCAGGTTGCCATCCATCACGTAGCGGCGCGCCACGCTGTAGGAAGCGGTATCCACATCCAGGGCGAAGGTGGAGAGATGATCCTCGCGCGGGTCTTCGAACGGGTTGACCCCGTAGTACTGGAAGTAATTGTCGGGGGGCGGCGGCGAGGCCAGGATGCCCGCCACGGGGGTAGGGGCAGGCGAGGCGGTCGGCAGAGACAGCTGCGGCTGCGGCTGGTATTCGACCGCCGGGGCGGCGGTGGGATAAGCCACCTGTTTTGGCATTTCCGCCGCAGGCAGTTCGACCTCGGGCAGCTCTGCCACCTGGGTGGCGATGGCTTTGGGGGCTTCCGTGGCGGCCATCGGCGCGGCGCAGGCCGAGAGCAAGGTCGCCATCAGGGTGATGGTCACGAGCAAAGTTTTGGCGTACGATCTGGCGTTCATCTTTTTTCTCCTTTCATCCTCAGAAAAACTGGTTTACAAATGCGTTAGTTTCACTCTCAGGATATCATTTTGGCGATGAATCCGCTTGATAGCGGGCTGATAAGGCGTTGACAAAATCCTGACACAGGTTACAATTCACCAAATGTTCGCTGGGGCGCCGACAGGGTATGTAGCGGCAACCCGGATGGTAAGGCCGTATGCGTGATAGTTCATTTCTCCCCAATTTACAGATCCAGCCCTCTGCGCTGATGGTGCCGCACGAAGATGTTGACCCGCGCCGCGTGGAGAAGCTCAGCACGCGTCTGCTGGAAGAAGGCATCCTGAAGAACCCGGTGCTGGTGGCGCCCATCCCCGACAGCGAGCGCTTCGTGGTGCTGGACGGGGCCAACCGCACCTCGGCTTTCCAGCTGCTGGGCATCCCGCACATCGTTGTCCAGGTGGTGCGCTACGACGACCCGCAGGCCGGGGTGGTGCTGGACACCTGGTATCACGTGGTAGCGGGCATGTCGCTGGAGGAGTTCGAGACCGCCCTGACCCAGGTGGCTAACATGCGCCTGGAGCCAGCCAGCCTGGTAGAAGCCCGCCAGGCGTTGGAGGACAAAGAGACTGCCGCCTACATCATCTGCGAGGGCGGCGTGCGCAAGGTCTATTCGCTCAGCGGGCGCCATCCGCCCGACCTCAAGCTGCTGGTCGACCTGGTGGGGGCTTACCGCGGGCGGGCGGAGATCTTTCGCGCCTCCAACGATATCTGGGAGATCCAGAAGCCCTATTACCCCCACATCGCCGCCCTGGTGGTGTTTCCCCGCCTGCGCCCGGAGGATATCATCTACGCCGCCCAGAACGGCGAGAAGGTGCCCTCCGGCATCACCCGCCACATCATCCCGGCGCGCGCCCTGAACATCAACATCCCCATCGGCATCCTGATGTCCGAGTGGACGCTGGAACGTAAGCGTGAGTGGCTGGGGGAATGGCTGATGGGCCGCATGGGCGCCAACGCCATCCGCTACTACGCCGAGTCGACCTTTTCCTTCAACGAGTAACCCAAACGTAGAGCGAGATTTATCTCGCTTTGCAGTCTCGCTCAGCTGCTCTTCTTGCTGCGGCGGATGAACCAGCGTGCCGCCAGGCCGATCAGCACAAACGGCCCGCCGACCACCACCACCCAGATCAGCAGGTTCAGGATGAAGCCGAAGATGGCTACGCTGACCGACCAGGCCTGCGACAGGGTGCGCAGCGGGTTCCAGCCGCCGGTGTCGATCGGCGGCTGGGCGATCCCGCTCGGGCGCAACGTCAGGGTGACGGTGGACCAGAGCTGGGTATCGTCGTAGTAGCGGCGCTCGACCAGCTCGCCCGACAGGCTCTCGTTGACCAGTTCTCCCAGGCCCTGCAGGGAGCGGCGCAGGCTGTCGAACTGCACGGTGGGCACGGATAGCTCCAGGGTGGTGACTTTGCGCCCGTCCACAAACCAGGACTGCGAGCCAGACAGGTAGCCGCCGTAGCTGTTCGCCAGCTGGACGGCGCGGCTGGCGCTGCGCTCCACATCGGCGACGCGCAGCTCCAGGTAGGTGTGGTAGATCACCACCAGGCTGCCGGGATATTGGGCGATGGCGGTGACCTTGGGGTAAGCGGCGATCTGCTGCGGGGCGCTCTGCCCGGCGCAGCCTGCCGCTCCCAGCAGGCAGAAGATCAGGATGACGTACATGAGATGGCGAGACATTGACTCCTCCTTTCCAGAAATCATGGCATGTCTTGCCTTGATTCTGGCAGGTTTTGCCTGTCTACGCTTGATCTTCGCCTGATAGATTGCTGACAAAAGGTTGACGCGGCTGCTCTTCACGCGCGGGGTGGCACTACGCGGACAACAGATCACCCACGGATTGAACGGATTTTTACGAGCCGCTCAATCCATTCCTGTAATTAGCTCTCAGATCCCCGCTCGCGAATGAATTGCGGGCTGGTAAGCAAAACGCGCTTCAGCGGGCCTGGTGTACCAGCGCCATGTTTCAACCCGGGCGAGGCGCGCTGCTCATTTCGTCACCCGCGGCAGGTAGGAGATGAAGGCCAGCCAGAACTCCTGCTGCAGTGGGCCGTAATTAACTACCCCGCCCTCTCTGGACACCAGGACGGTTACGGTGTAGGCGCCGGGTGGAAGCGCCGAGGCATCCCAGGACATCGGTAAAATGGCCTGCCCGTGGGCGGCAAGCGTGACGGGTGCCTCCAGGACTGCCACCTGCAGACCGGCTGAGTTGTAGATCGCATATTGCACCTGCCCATTGAACTCCGTGTCGCTGAAGTTCTCAAAGGTGACTTCAATGTTGACCGGCTGGCCCGGGATTACCAGGGGGGTGATCTCCAGCCCGCTCAGGCGCCCGGTCACGATCGCTACCGATTGCTGCGCGTACATGTGCGGATCGCTGCCATGCCACACTTCCAGTTCCAGGTGATAGGCTCCTTCGGCGGCGGTTGGCGTCCACTCCAACTCCAGGGGGTAATCCTGGCTGCCCGCCGGGAGGTTGAAAGGCGAGATTGCGAAGGTATCCTCCGCCACTCCTGAGCTGTTGGTCAGGGTGAGCACCCCGCTGACTTCAATATCGAGGTCAGAGGCGTTCAGCAGGGTGGCGTTGATATGCAGTGATTCGCCCACCGCGGCGTTAGCTGGTTCTGCGCTGAATCCCAGAATCCCGACCGGCGACGGAGACTGGTAGGTGACGCTCACCACCAGCTGCTGGTACAGGGTCGCCTGGTCGGTGACGGCGTTGTACTCCAGCGGGAAGACGGTGATTTGGGCCAGCGCGCTCCCGGATACAGTCGCCACCGTGGCGCTGTACAGCTGGCTGGGGTAAACCCCGTATGAGTCGGGCGTCTCGCTGAAGGTATCGTGTGTGCCGCCAGGCATGGGAACCGCGGGTGCGACCAGCGGAATATTCAGCGCGCCCAGGCTGAGCGCATCCTGCAGCGATACCTGAACCTCCTGTATGCTGGACCCCATTGGCAGCGGTATGCTCAGTCCGGCGAAAGGCACCACAGGGCCATCGTCGCCGTAATCCAGTTGCATGCCCTCGATATTCACCAGATCGAACCCGTTCACCTGGCTGATGGTGTATGCGGAGGCGTCCAAAGTGGCGGTGACGACATAGGTATAGGCTGATATTCCGGCTGGCTTGCTGATCGGCCAGGCCAGCTCTTCCGGCGGCAGGACGTCGCGCAGGTTGGATAATCCGATCAGGTGCGAAGCGGCTGGCTGGTAGAAACCCACCCAGGGCAGACCGAACAGAGTGAACTCGCGCACAGTTTTCTGTTCATAACCATCCCACATCGCCCCCGAGGTGTATTTGGATTTGTTCAGCTGCAAAGCAAACCCGGTTGAAACCTTGTATTTATTTGCCATGAGCAGGTTGTACCAGTAGTTTCTGGCCAGTTTTTCGCCATACCACGAAATGCCCTCGGTCGTGTTGAAATAGGCAATACCGGTAGAGGCCATAATGGAAGATGCCCCGGCGCGCGCCCAGCCGTAGATGGTTGAACTTGACCAGTGAGTGCCCAGGGACATGCCTGAGCGGCAGCCGTTGGAACTGACTACCGGATGCAGCGCCAGCGTGTTTAGGATGACAGCTTTCGCGTTAATGTGGCTTGCATACAGACCGTTGCACTCTTCACCAGGCGTACACCAGGAGACGTTATTGGCATGTCCCCCATGAGCAAATGCAACCCAGCCGGTGCTCCCCCCCATGTAGTTCCGTAAATCCGCCAGGGACCAATCATCTTCATCGACCAGCGGGTACGTGAAAACGTTGAGTGGATATTGGCTCATATATTCTGCGATGTCATCGGCGTCATTTTCGTCGTAACTGGCTACGATGGCGCCATTGGCCTGGCTAAGCCCTGGACCACTCAGTCCGCTGTTGATCAGTCTCTCCATATCGGCCGGCTCGCCACCGACGATGCGCCCAATGTAGGCTTCCACGCCACCCTTAAACCACGAACGTGTATAATTACACGCTCCCTGGTATAGATCGGCGTAAGGGTTATCGGTGAAGAAGTAGTTGTTTGCCGCCAGGTGATATAACACTTGATCGGACAAACTGATTTCATCATCCTCAACGGTTGACACTATGTCGTCGACCGGATCGTCGCTGCGGTAATACGGGATCACATAATCATCCCCCAGGATGAGGATAGTAAAACTCAAATTGTTGGGCACGGTATCGGTATAAACAAAAGGGCCATTAGTACAGACGGACTTCGTGTATTGGGTGGTCGAGTCTTCAAACCAATCTTTTTTCATATTGTTTACCAGATCAGAAACCACGTTGGCGGTAGCGGTGCTGGCGTAGTTCACCGCGGTATCATCCCAATCTCGGGCAGTTGTGCTGTATTGGTCAACATAATACACTGCCAGGACGGGCGCGCGGTTCTCGTATGGCGGCCCCTGGGCCATCGAGAAGGCAGTCTGAAGCAGCTGCGTGGTATCTTCAATACCACTATCCGTCTGAGCCCCCTGGTAATTATTGTGGTATAGCAGTGTACGGTTGGTGATCAGGATGCCGTCCACCTGTTTGGCTGCGTTGATCCTGGCCCAATCGTAACTGCGCGCCACCTGGCGCACACCCGCGCTGAGCAAGCCGTTGAGGACGAGCTGGCTGTTGGCTGTCATGGTCGTGGGCATTGCAAAACGGAAGACGATCAGGCGCTCGTACCAAAAGAGAGTTGAACCGTTTTCAAGAAGGTACTGTATCGTATTCAGGTTAATGTTCTTCAGCTTGTACACACCCGAGGCTGGGTTCGTATAGCTGGTAATGGCTGTGCCATCCAGAGATGAGATTTCATCTCGGTAGAATACCCTGGCAGGCGCACCCAGGACATTCCCCGGGATGTTCAGCGTCAGGGTCATATTGCTGGTCAATGAGGCATCGAAGCCGGTGATCTTTACCGCCACTTCGACGATGGTTTGACCCGCTGTGCCATCTGTATCACCGATCAGCTTGTTCACCGTGACATGTGGCAGAGCGTCGTCAATGGACAAATCCAGGTACACCGGCGCAGCAGAGAATTCTGAGGTGTTGCCCAGGGCGTCGGTCACGGTCAGGGTGTATGTTTCCCCTTTGGGTTGGCCTCTCCAGGTCAATGCTCCGCTCGGGCTGACAAACCCCGACCCTTCATAGTGCTGCCCTTCGCCGTTGCTGTCTGAAAATACCTGGAAAACACAGTCCGGGCAGCCAGCCGCGGTGGCAATCACCGCGGTGGTATTATTCGTTGTGAGATAGCTCTTGATGTGTGGCGCACGCAGGTTGTCATTGCCGCCCGATTCCAGGTTGATGCCCTCCAGCGTGTTATCATGGATCGAGTTCCGATCGAGCAGATTCCTGGTTGAGCCCGTGATCAACACGCCATCACCGGCATTATAGGCGATCTCATTTTCATTCAATATATTTTGACTGCTCGAATTCTGGATGGCCACTCCGCCATGCAGCGGATAATCGCCGAGATATCCGTTATAGACAATGGCATTTTCCGAAAGGACAGTCCTGGATGATTCCGCATCCAGTAAAACACCAAAACGAGCGTTCCCCAGGTCTTGCATTTGGTCATTGGTGCCAATCTGGTTGTTGGAAATATAATTATCTGCGCCACCTGTCACCACGACGCCATCCTGGCTGTTGCCGGCGATCCTACAGTTCGCGATCTCATTCCCCTCCGTATCGCTAAGGTACACGCCATCTTTATTTGGGATCAGGGTCTGCTGGTCGGAGCCTGCTCCGATGATGCTGTTTCTGACCAGGTTGCCCTGGGTGCTGCTGCCTTCGATGCGCACACCCGCCAGGATATTGCCGCTGATCACAGACAGGCTGTCAGCTTCGGCCGTCACCGTGTTGGAGATCGCTCCGCCGTTGATACTGATCCCATTCGCGCCATTTGACCAGGCGACTAAACCGGTCACATCGACGCCGATGTAGTTGCCATTGATGCTGTTCTCGTTGGATTGAAAAATCCCGATGCCATTTCCGCTGTTCCCCGAGATCAGGTTATAGGTAATGGTATTTTGCGAAGCGCTGCTGGCGATGGAGACGCCATTGCCATTGTTGGCGGTGATGCGGTTGCAAAGCAAAAACCCGTTTGCAGCGTCCAGTCCGTGAATAGAGATGCCGGCGAGCTGCGCTCCGAATACTTCGACCCCGGTGATTTCGAAGTTATTCGCGGTTACTTCAATGCCATAGTTGGCAACCGTGGCGTCGATCACGATGCGTGGCGCGCCGCAGCTGGATATATCCGTGATCGCCTGGGGGACAGGCGCCCGGCCAAGTGGCAATGGCTGGGTGTGGGCGTCTATGGCGATATGATCATCACCAAGCGCCGGCAGCGCGGAGCTCAGAGTAATCAGCCAGTGTCCTCCACTGGCGTTATAGTTGGGGTCGCTGGTGGGGATGTTGAAGGTAATGAGGTCCGAGCCAGCACTGGCATTGGCGGCGGTGATTGCCTGGCGCAGCGAACAAGATTCCGGCACGCAGCTGCCGCTGCTATCGCCGGTATTATTTACCATCCAATCTGTGGTTGGCGCCTCCAGATGGGAAGCCAATGAGCGTGCCAGAGCAGGGACGGTCAAGATTCCTGCCGCGCAGATAACTGCCAGGATCATGATCAACAAACCTGGTTTTCTGATAATTTTATTCATCATCACTCCTATTCTAAATCAGTTAACCCTTGCAGCATACATGGGTTTAATCTAGGAGAAATTCATGATGGGCAATTGTGAAGCTGGGATGAACTGAGAAACTCCACCTAAGTAAGAAAAATGCTATATTAAGATAGATTATAGCATAATTTTTACCAAAAATCATCTCTTTCCGATCCAGAAGTCTAATATTTATGCTACCTGGATTTTCCCGCTCATGATTTCGTTTATCCATTTGCCATTCGTTGACGGCGATTCCTACTCCATCCGTTCCCCAAACCCGCTGTCAGCGCCATCGCCCAGCTGCCAGAACTCGGTGATGTCCTTTCATTTTTTCCTCAGTCTGCTGCTCTCTTTTTGTGAATATT
>JAFGQI010000149.1 GCA_016935755.1 Anaerolineales bacterium | reverse complement strand
CCGAATGAATTCGGGCGCTGATACAGAAAACGCGCTAAAGCGCGTTATGGCAGCCCACCTGGGTGGGCTTGGTATACCAGCGCCGGGTTTGAACCCGAGCGGGGGGATAGCCGGGCGCGGGTTGGCCTGGACGGGTCGCCTGGCAGAGGCCGTCAACGAAGAAGAGCAGCGAATAAACGAATTGGGATGGCGCGCATTCGTTTATTCGTTTTGACATTCGTTGACGGCAGGCGCTGACAACGGATTATCCACGGATTGAACGGATGGTGCGCTGCAAAAATCTGTTCAATCCGCTCCCAAAATCCGCTGTCAGCGATTGGTGGGCGGGCGCGGGCCGCCCCTACGGCGGGCATGGGGTGTAGGGGCGCATGGCATGCGCCAAAAATTCCATCTGGCAGGATGTCCCGCCGCGCCGGGGTGTCTGTCGGCAGCCGCGCCGAATGAATTCGGGCGCTGATACAGAAAACGCGCTGAAGCGCGTTATGGCAGCCCACCTGGGTGGGCTTGGTGTACCAGCGCCGGGTTTGAACCCGAGCGGGCTGAGAAGCCCACGCCGTGGATCGTAGCGCGGGATTTTATCCCGCATGACTCGGCATAAATGCCGAGATACGGCCCGCAGCGCGGGGTCGATCCCGCCGGGCGGATTCTTTGGTAGAATACCTCTTTCCGAATTCTGCTTTCCAGGAAAACCGTCCATGACCTCTTCCCCCCAGCCCACCTCAACCCGCCCCTGGCAGCGCCTGCGCGGCATCTACGAGGAATATCCCCGCCAGTTCTGGATCCTGGTGCTGGGGGTGTTCATCGACCGGCTGGGCGGGGCGCTGATCTTCCCCTTCTTCACCCTCTATTTGACCAGCCGTTTTGGCATCGGCATGACCGAGGTGGGGGTGATCTTCGGCATGTTCTCGATCTCCGGAGTGATCGGCAGCATGGTGGGCGGGGCGCTGACCGACCGCTGGGGGCGCAAGGGCATGCTGATCTTCGGCCTGGTGATGAGCGCCCTGGCGCACCTGGGGATGGGCCTGGTCGGGCGGATCGAGCTGCTCTACGTGGTCGTGCTGGCAGTCGGGGTGCTGGCGGAGATGGGCGGCCCGGCAGGGCAGGCCATGGTGGCGGATTTGCTGCCGGAGGAGAAGCGCGCCGGGGGGTTCGGCGTGCTGCGCGTGGTGGCTAACCTGGCGGTGACCATCGGCCCGGTGATCGGCGGCTTCCTGGCAACCAAATCCTACCTGCTGCTGTTCATCAGCGATGCCGTCGCCAGCTCGATCACTGCGCTGATCGTGTTCCTGGCGATCCGCGAGACGCACCGGCCGCGGGCCGAGGGGCAGGCGCAGGAGAGCATGGCGCAGACCTTCCGCGGCTACCTGGAGGTGCGCCGGGATACGGCCTTCCTGTGGTTCATGGGCGCCTCGGTGCTGATGGTGCTGGTGTATATGCAGATGAACACCACCCTGGCGGTCTTTCTGCGCGACGCCCACGGGGTGAATACGCAGGGGTTCGGCTATATCCTCAGCCTGAACGCGCTGATGGTGGTGCTGTTCCAGTTCTGGATTACCCGCCGGGTCAGCCGCTACCGCCCGCTGCTGGTGATGGCGGCGGGCACGCTGCTGTACGCCATCGGCTTCGCCATGTACGGCTTTGTCTCGCTCTACTGGCTGTTCCTGGCGGCGATGGTGATTATCACCATTGGCGAAATGCTGGTCAGCCCGGTGGGGCAGGCGATCGTGGCGCGGCTGGCGCCAGAGGAGATGCGCGGGCGCTACATGGCGGTTTTTGGCTTCAGCTGGGTGATCCCCACGGCGGTTGGGCCGCTGCTCTCGGGGATTGTGATGGATCATTTCAACTCGCTGTGGCTGTGGTATGCGGCGGGTATCATTGGGCTGGCGGCTGCGGCGGCCTATTATCTGATGGAAGTGCGGGTGGGGCGGGCGCGCTGGGCGGCGGTGGACCGGCGGTTGAATATCATGCAGCAAGTCGAGGAAGGCAAGATTTCCGCCCAGGAGGCGGCCCACCTGCTGGAAGGGGTGGGCGAGGGCAGCTATGCCCGCCTGACGCCGACAGGCCCGGCGGTGGAGCGGCGGCACCTGCGGGTGCGCATCAGCGATCTGGTCTCCGGGGTGATGAAGAGCGATCTGCGCATCCCGGTGGGGCTGGTGAACACGGTGCTGTATGTGAGCGGGCGGCTTTCGCCAGACCTGGATGTGGAGAGAGAGCGCATCCTGCGCGAGCTGATCGCCCGCAGCGCGGCCGGGCCGGGAACGCACCAGATGGAAGCAGGCGAGGAGCGCTTCGAGGTTACAGTGGAATGATGAGCATGGAACTCTCCAAGGTCAGCTTGCGGCGCTTTATCCTGGGACGGCAGGGGCTGTGGCCGGGGCGGCGCTGGAGTGCTTTCCCTGGGCCAACCTGAGGAGTGAGGATAACGATGAAACTGATCACCTGGAATGTCAATGGAGTGCGGGCCTGTCTGGGCAAGGGCATGCTGGACTGGGTGGAAGCGCAGGCTCCGGATGTGCTCTGTCTGCAGGAAATTAAGGCCAAACCGGAGCAGATCCCGGAAGCTGACCGGCACAGGATGGAAGCGTTTTTCCCGCACATTGTCTGGAACCCGGCGGAGCGGCCCGGCTACAGCGGGACGGGCACCCTGGCGCTCCAGACGCCGGACGAGAGCCGCCAGGGGTTGGGTTACCCCGAGTTTGATGTCGAGGGGCGGGCGATTGAAAGCCGCTACCCTGGCTTCTGGCTGTTCAACCTTTATTTTCCAAATGGGCAGCACGATCACGGGCGGGTGCCCTATAAGCTGGATTTTTACGCCCGCCTGCTGGAGCTGTGCGATGAGCTGCATGCCCAGGGGGAGAAGGTGATTCTATGCGGGGATTTCAATACCTCGCACCGGGAGATTGACCTGCGCAACCCGAAGGAGAATGAAAATTCAACCGGTTTCCTGCCGGAGGAACGCGTCTGGATCGATCGCTATATCGAGCATGGGCTGGTGGACATCTACCGTCTGCGCTATCCCGAGCGTGTCCAGTACACCTGGTGGACCTACCGCTTCAACGCCCGCCTGCGCAATATCGGCTGGCGGCTGGATTATTTCATGATTTCGCAGGCGCTGGTGGAGCAGGTCGAGGATGTGATCATCCACGAGGAAGTGCCCGGCTCGGATCACTGCCCGGTGAGCCTGATCTTAAAAAAGTAGATCATCTGATCTTAAGGCCCTTTTTTTTTGCGCTCTGTTGCGCGTTGGGCAAGGTTTTCCCAAAGGGTATCTTTCTGCTGAGATGGTTCAGCAGTGGGCGGCTGCTCCAGGCGAGCCTGTAAATCTCCCCATAAGCCCTGCTGGCCGGTGGAAGGGCCAGCAGAAACGATATTTTCGAGCCGATCCCAGGTCGATCGATTTTTCTCCGAAAAGGTCAGGCGCAAATACATCATGGGGTAGACGCCGATTTTTCGTCGAAGAATCTCCATTTCTTTTAGCAGTTCTGTAATCCTGATCTCCGCCTCACGACGCATCTGCTCTTCGGGCAGCTTTGCCAACGTCTTCCGATAAATGCCCAGGCGCGCCTGGACAACCAGGCATTGGGCAATCAGCGCAGCTTTATTTTTACCAAACCGCTCGATCAGCGGGGTTAGAACCACATTGATCTCAGCCAGTTGGTCGACGGCCCTGGCCTCATGGCTGGTGATACGCTCGAAGGTTCCCAACGTTTCGGCAATCCACTGGCGCTCTTCAGCCAGACCCCGCTGGATGAGGATCATAATCAAGCCCGTTCCGCTGAAACCGGCCAGGACAGCATACAAAAACACCATGCCTGGTCTTGAACTCATCATTACGAGCATCGAGTTATATCCCCCATGAATCACTGCCGCGATCAACAGGCCTCCCACCAGGTACAGGCTGCGCTGAAACCTTGCACGTTGGAAGCGCCCCAGTCCCAATGTCACCCCTACCGCGGCGCTGCTCACCGCATGCACTAAGTTACTGGATAGCGTACGCCCGATGGCTACCGTCAGAGCAGCGCTCTCCCGGCTCAAGATGTAATTATAGTTTTCCAACACAGCGAAGCCGATGCCAACCGCAAATCCGTAAACTGCCCCATCCACAAAGTAGGTGAAATTACGCTGGCGTACCAGCCAGACCAGGATCAGGGCTTTGAGGATTTCCTCACTAAAGGGAGCAATGTAGCGGGTGAGGGTGGGGAAATTAACGCCTGCCAGACGGACCAGGGCGGTGTGAAGCAGGTAAGCGGCAACAAACGCCAGCGCGCCCCATACAAAGCAATACAGCACACTTTCGATCGTGCCAGCCGCGTACAGATTGCGTTTATAAATAATCCACAGCGCCACCAGCGGAATAGCAGTGGCGATTAGCAAAGCGATAACCAACTGCACCACAATCATAGGTTTTTCGTTGCGATATGGTCGATGGCTTACGGGCGATCAAACGTGATCCGATATGGCGCGGTCTCGCTGGTCTGCCGGGTCAGCGCGGTAATAAACACGATGACTGACTTTATATCCTGGAAATTAATCTCCATCGTACTGCTGCCATCCACCAGGTTCAGGTCGTGGAGGTCGATTCGACCGTCTTTGCTCTCCAGAGCCACGCGCACACGCCAGAGCTGAGGCACGCGGTTGTGAATTAAGACGAAACCATCGGCTATCCACTGGCCGTCATCTTTTTCGGCGTCATCCTGGAAGCCGATTTCGGAGATTTCAATATCATCAACGACCAAACCGGGATCGTTCAAGACAGTATCGGTAATCGTGGCAAAGCGCAGTTGGATGACTTTCCCGGCATAGGGGCTCAGATCAACACTTTCTTGCACCCAGATAGGGCTATCACCCCCACCACTGGCCCCAGTGAAGCCATAGCCGTAGTTGTTGCCGTTGGGGTTGGTGGTAACGCTGCTTGGGGTGGTCAGGTTTGTCCAAGTCTGGCCCTCGTCCGTTGAAACCATCAAATAGCCGTAATCCCATTCCTTTTCCAGGTCGTACCATGTCCAATATTTCAAGGTGGCCTGGCTGACATTGCTCAGGTCAAAAGAACGGGTGAGGGCGCTCATCGAACCATCAGCGCGGTTTGACCACCACATCCGTTCGCCGCTGTGAGCATCGGTGTTCACCAGCCGCACCGTTTGAGCGCCGGTGAAAGTCAGTGTAACCCGCCGTTTACCCTCAAAACGTAAAATGTCGATCCCGCCGTACTGGTTTACGTCACTGCTGTAGGTGGCCGGAAAGCTTGTCAAGCTAAGATTATTGGTGAGCGGTTGGAAGGGTATATTGGCTTCTTTGAAGGCATACCTTCCATCGCCCAGGGTGGGCTGGTTGAAGTACAGCGCCAGCATGTAATCGGCGTAATAGTCGTCTGCTGCGCGTTCAGCTCCTCGCTGAGCGAGAACAACATCGATGCTGGTCAGCCCATTGACGGGATCCGTAGACAGCGTCTTGATGAAATCCATGCCAACCTGCTCGTACAGGTAATCTATGAATAGATAAGCGTGGCCGTAATCGGAGGAATCGCCAGCCCAATACCACAGCGATTGATCCAGTTTTTGCAGGTAGCTGCCCAGAGCAGTATCGCCTTGCATGCCAGCAACCTGCTGGGCCAGGGTGCTGAAAGCTTCATTCATCCAGCCATCTTCATTTCCATCATTTGAGTTCTGGATCATGTGTTGAAATTCGTGAGCCAGGGTGAGCTTATAGTAATCGCCCGGGATATCGCCAGCTCCGGTGGTTGAGACATAAAAATATTCGCCCTGGTTGGAATGTTGCTCAACGGACACAGGGAATTGATCGCTATCTCCGAAATATCCACCCACATTGCCAAGCTTATCGGAGTGGATGATGTACAGGCGCGGGTCGCCATCCAACCCAGGCGAGGGTTCGTTCCCAAACACCGCTCGCACTGCATCATAGGATTGGTCAAAAGATTCTCCGGCTTCCAGCCAATCTGCCTCGGTGACCGGCTGCCCGTTTTCCTTGACCGGATTTGCACCGGTATCCAGCCAGAAATAGGCGTGGTCAGAGATATGCACCAGACGGGCTTCGATTTGCAAAGATTCAAAGGTATCGTTGTTATGCACCCAAAACTGCCGGGTATCTCCTGGTTTATATTCTGGTATTAGACTGGTTGGAGCTGCCTGGTTATCCCACTGGATCCCTCGCAGGATGGTTGCAGCATCGCCGGCATGAAAGGGCAGCGCCTGTGCAGCAAGCACTGCCTGATAGAGAGCCTGGTCTGCAGGAGACACAGCGCCCAGTTCTTCAATCCGCTTGCCGATGGCGGAGTCAACCTTGGGGGGAGGGGTGCAGGAGCTTAGAATCAGGATGATTACCAGTAAACCGGAGACTTTCAGGAAAGCAGATTTGATCATCGAAACACCTTTTATAATGAGGATAGTAAATTGGGTGACAGCTAGAATCATAAAAGCGCGAACAATGACATATGATGGTGTCATTGTTCGCGCTAATACCACTCACGATTGTTCTGGCCAACTGCACAAACCAGCGATGATCTGGTTCGCGTGATGATGGTCGGATCGCTTCACAATTAGCTGGCTGTAGAGCGGCGGCGTAAGAACAGCAGCACTGCCGCAGCCACCGCCACAATCACAACTGCAATAACCAGGATCGTGATTGGGCTGTTGGTGGCAGCCTGATTTGGGTTTTTCATCCCGCTTACTTCGGCGTTTTGCTCGGCGCTCTGGTAGGATACAATGCGACCGTTGGCCAGCAGGAACAACTGCGCTTCTTGTTGAACCTGTCCTTCAGCGTTTGCCAGCCGGTACAGTTCCTGGACGATCAGAACATTGCCTTGCGCATCCCGGAGCTGAACCTGCTGGGCGTTCTGAGCCAGTTCAATATTTGCCTTAACCAGGTAAGCGATTTCGACATCCTGCTGGACATTGCCCTGGGCATCGATAAAGCTGTACTGCCTGGCATCTTTCAGCATTGACCGCTGCGCTTCCTGGAATACATATACCTGGGCGGATTGGAAGCCGTAGGCCTGGGCATTCTGCAGTGAATATATCTCAGCCACGTTCACCGCGTTACCCTGGGCATCTTTCAGGGCCACATTTTGTGCAGTCTGCAGAACATTGATTCTGGCATCCTTCAATAAATTGGCCTGGGCTTCCTGCGCGTTCTCGATCCGGGCGGACAGGAAGTTGAATATATTTGCTTCCAGCAGAGTGCTGAGTTCGGCATTCTGATACATCTGCACCTGGGCTTCTTGTTCGCCTGCGGTGTTGGCGAGCGATGAACTATCGCAGCCAGAAAGAACCAACAAGCAGAACAATGCGACCAATAGAAGGGGTAAAAAGATATTGCGGCGGGTAGTTTTCATTGTTTTCTCCTCATGAGTTGTATGGTTTTAAGAACAGTGCCGGTATCCGAACACCATGAAATTTACTTTCAAATCCTTAGTCGTTATCGGATTGCAAAAAGGGTCGCAAGATCACTCATTCAGCTAATAATCACAATATTTGAGTTCCCATGCCACATTATACTGATGAAATCATTATAACCGCAAGCCTTATTCTAAGGTAGTTAGGTTCACCTTACGATTTCGTAGAGAATCCTCAGGATCTTACAGCCCCGTGAAAGGTAGTATCTCAATAGTGTGAAATTAATTTTGACAGATAATCGTTGATGTTAGAGGATAGCTACCCGGTTTCGCCCGCCCTTTTTAGCCTCGTGCAGGGCCTGCCCGGCGCGGTCGATCAGGGCATCCAGATCGGGCAGGTCGGGGGTCTTCAGGCAGGCGCCAATGCTGACCGTGATGCTCACCTCTTCCTGACCGGTGTTCACCTTTGTGCCTTCGATGGCAAGCCTCAACCGCTCTGCAACCTGGCCGGCAGAAGCCAGGTCAGTTTCTGGGAGCAAGACCACGAACTCCTCGCCGCCGTAGCGGCCTGCCAGATCGATTTCGCGCAAATTCGTATCTAAGCAACTGGTCAGCAGGCGCAAGGCCTGGTCGCCAACCGCATAGCTGTAGGCGTCGTTGAACACCTTGAAGTGATCGATATCCAGGAAGAGCGCAGCCAGGGGGCGGTCGAAGCGGGCGGCGCGCTCAAACTCGCGTCGCCCGATTTGGAACAGCCCTCGGCGGTTATACAGGCCAGTTAATTCATCCACGATAGACAGACGCTGCACTTCGGCATACAGATGGGCGTTTTCAATTGCTATGGCAGCCTGCGCTACCAGGCTCTGCGCCAGATCAAGTTCGCTTTCAGAAAAGGGATGGTCGCTGACTTTACCGAAAAGCTCGACAATGCCAAAGATCTGCCCGGCCTGGCTGGCAGCCAGCGGAAGCATCAGCACCGTTTCGTTCCCATACTGCTCTAAGACGGCGCGCTCAGCCAGGTCGATAGAAGGGTCGTCGATGCGCAGGTAGAGCGGCTGGCGGCTGTCGATGACAGATCGGGTGGCGGGATAGTCGACCAGGGCGAAAATCGTCCCAGAACCAGCCAGGGAGACCTGGCTGGATGTGGTGTAGTCTAAGAGTGTGACCACGCAATCATCTGTCGGATCCCAACGCGAGATCGTACAGCCTACCGCTCGTAGGGCGCTGACGAGGTGATGCCCGATGACATGCAGTACAGCCTCTTCGCTCAACCCGGCGGTGAAGTCGCGCGTGGCGGCAAAAAGCGCCTCAGCCATCTGGCGCTGGGTGCGTTCGGCCTGGAAGAGATTGGCATTTTCAATTGCCACGGCGACCTGGTTGGCAAAGGTGATCAGCAGGTTTACATCCTCTTCTGTTAGCGTTTTTTCAGCGGTTGATTCGACATTGAGGGCGCCCAGGACAGTATCTTCCTTGATCAGGGGCACACAGATCTCGCTGGTAATATCTGCTGAAACGCGCAGAAATTCAGCATCGGTCGATACATCCCTGATGAAATGGGTCTGCTTCGACCGGATAGTGCGCCCGATCACACCCTGCGTGATGGGGATATCCCAGAATATGTTTTCCTCCACATAACCCACCTGCGCCCCGAAGTGCAAAATGTCGCCATCCAGAAGATAAATGCTGACCAGTCCATACCCGAAGGTGTCATGCAGTACACTCACCACCGTATGCATGATCTGTTTTAAGTCGAGAGAGGAAGCCACTGCGTGAGAGACTGACTGAAGGGCAGTCATTTGGGCGGCGCGGCGTGTTTCGATTTCGATCAGCTTTACTTTGAGCATGGCCAGGGCAATCTGGCTGGCGGCCTGGTCGCCGAGGGCGATTTCATCAGGGGTGAAATCACGCGGTAGTATAAACGCTACGATTGCCGCGCCCATCTTGCGATTGTCGGCCATCAAGGGCAAGACCAGCAAAGAGCGGGAAGGAAAACGAACTGCGATATCTGGTTCGATATAGGGTGAGTTAGTCGTATCGCTGATTACCAGGACTTTCCCAAGTTCCAACGCGTATTCGGTCAAGGTCTTTTGGTTAGGCTGCGCTCTGATGTTGCGATATATCTCTCGCATGGCCCCATAGGCAGCGGCTGGCAGGGCGCGCTGCTGATCATCCTCCCAGAGAGTCAGGTAGGCGCCATCCGCCTCAAACAGCTCGCCCAGCCGGTCTGCCAGCGTCTGGAGCATGGTTTGCAGATCCGGCGAACTGAGGGCGGTATGAGTGATCTCGTTGAGCAGTTCCATCTGCCGTGAGCGCTGGTGTTCTGCATCCAACATTGCCCGCTCATGGGTGATGTCATGCACCAGGACAACGCTGCCTTGCAGCGGTGGTTGATCGGGTTCATCCAGGGTCTCACCTAAGGGTGAAATGGTCAAGCTGTAAATTCGTTGGGCCTCGCCTTGGCCGATCTGAAGCTGGAAAAGGTTTTGTGGGGCCTGCCGCTGTTCATCGCTATTAGATTGAGCGATATCTGGCTCTAATTTAAGGGCCTCGAATAGATCCAGCCCAATAGCTTCACTGCTGATGCCAATCCATTGGCGCGCGACGGGGTTGAGATCCACGATCCGGTTCTGGCTGTCCAGCACGATCACACCATCGCTGAGGCTATCTAACATCAACTCACGCGCCACCGGCATCAAGTCCAGCATCTGGAAGCTGAACAGGTCCCAGGCGATCAAGACACCCGTCAATAAAATTGCCAGTGGGGTTGGGTCCACACCGGGCAGGGGGCTGAGGTTGAAGAGATAAAGAATATTTCCCAGCCAGGGGATCATGACAGCCGCAATGATAATGCTGACCTGTTCCCGAAACAGTTCGGGGGAGCGCGAAGCTGTCCGCAGCAAGAAATAGACGCCGGTGATGAACAGGAGGTACGCGTAGGCAGCATGGGCCCAAACAGCGGCGCCATGTTTGGAGAACGACCCGGTCCCTGATTCTGTTGAAAGGAACGGTTCTGCCGGCCAAACCCAGCCGTGATATTGGTTTGTTGCCGCCAGGATCAGGAACAGTCCAGGTAAGAGCCAGAGGGCTGCTGTCTGGCGGCTGTCCAGCTGGTTGGTGAACCGGCTGTAGCTCAACGAGAACAGCAGCCACAGCGGGGCAATGTTGACGCTGCCCAGGTAAGATACCTTCAGCCAGAACATTTTCGCTGGCGCGCTAAGCGCGGTCAGTTCTAAGGCGCTGGCAAAGACATACAGGGCTACTGCTGCCATCAAGAGAGCCAGGTACCGGCCTCCAGGCGCTGCACGCCGTGACCAGGCAGATAGAGCCACTGACAGGGCGATGATCGCAGCAGCGAACATGACGATGGCGGGCAGGATGAAGGCAGGACTCATGCGGCTTCTTCTTCTAATTTACCTCCGTTCAGGAGTTTTAGAAACACGGTCACTAACTGCGGATCGAAGCGAAGCCCGGATTGCTGCAGGATATAGGAGTTGACGGCTGCCTTGACCCAGGCCAGGCGGTAAGGACGGTCGGAAGTCAGGGCATCCCACACATCCACGATGGCAAAGATGCGCGCCCCAATCGGGATCTCTTCGCCCTTTAACCCGCGGGGATAACCGGAACCATCCCAATTTTCATGATGACAGTAGGGGATGTCCAGGGCTGGTTCCAGGAAGGGAATCCCGGACAGCATTTGATAGGCGTATAAGGGGTGCTGCCGCATGATCTGCCATTCGTCTTCGGTGAGCGAGCTGGGTTTAAGTAAAATATGATCTGGAACGGCCATTTTGCCGATATCATGGAGCAAGACGCCGCGGCGGAGATGGATCAACTCCTGCTCAGACAGGCCTACCTCGCGAGCCAGGCGCAGGGTGAGGCGGGTGACCCGCTCGGAGTGGCCCTTGGTCTCTTTGTCGCGCATCTCCAGCGCTCTCGACCAGCCTTCAATTGTGCCCTCATAGGCATTTGCCAGCTCGATATTGGCGGCCTGCATCTGAGAAAAAATGCGCGCGTTATCCAGAGCGATCGCAGCGGAAGCCGCCAGGATTTCAAGCAGGCTGGCATCTTCACCAGAGTATGCATCCAGGTGATAACTTTGCGCTGATAACATCCCTAAGATGCGCTCACCCAGGCGCATCGGCACAGCCAGGATCGAGCGCACAGAGGTGGGTGTGCCGAAATGCACCACCCCGATTTCTTCGCCCTCATGTTCTACATCACGAATAATCACTGACTTCTGCGCACCGATAACATATCCGCTCAGGCCCTGGTGGCGGGGAATATATCGCCCGGCAAATCTCTCGCCCTGGTCGATGCAGAAGGTCATTTCAATATCATCCGTTTTTTCATCTAGCAAAGCGATGATAAACGCCTCGGCAGGCATCAGCTTGTGCGCAGCCTGGTAAATGGCATAATAGATGCGTTCTGGCTCAAGGCTGGCGCTGACAATTTCCTGGCTGAGCCAATGGAGGGCTGTAGAGCGCTCGGTAGCATCGACAGCAGAACGATACAGACGCGCATTCTCTAACGCTACGGCAGCCTGGTTGGCAAACAGCGCCAGCAGCCGCTGATCATCCGGGGAAAAGCCGTCGACTCGAGTGCTGACCACAGAGAGCAGACCTAACAGGCGGTTTTCATGCTCGATGGGCACCCAGATGGCGGAACGAATCTCTGGATCTGTGATGATCCAGCGAGGATCTGTGGTTACATCTGGAAGGTAGAACGGTATCCGGTTTTGAGCGATCCAACCGATCAGCCCACGCTCTTCGCCGATTTTCACATGCAAGCGCTGGATTGCTTCCTGGTCAATTCCACGCCCAATGCCGAATTCAAAACAAATCTCTTCCCGTATAGGATCGTAGCGGAAGAAACCGCTGTGATCGCCATGCAGCGCCTGCATGGCGATCTGTGAAAGGGATTTCAACTGCTCTTGCAGATCGAGCGTACGGTTGAGGGTCAGGCCGGCATCGTACAGCAGGCTCAGCTGTTCAGCGCGTCGCTGGATTTCCACTTCCGCTCGTTTGCGTTCAGTGATATCTTCGATGATGATTTGAACCAGGGCAACCCGTTTATCCACATCGAAGATGGGCGAAAAATAATAATGGACGTGGATGGCTTTGCCCCATTTGCTGGTGTAGGGGGCATCAGCCGAGATCGCCTGGCCGGTCTCCAGGCAGCGCTGAAGGTTGGGAGAAAAGCCGGCTTCAATCAAGGGGGAAAAGGTCAGGAGATCGATCGCTTTGGTCGCTTCGGCTGATGGGGAGCCTAAAATGTTGAGCGCAGTGGGGTTGACTTCGAGGATTTTCCCCTGCGGATTGATTAATAAAATGCCGATCGAGGCTTTCTCGAATAGCAGGCGATACCTTTCTTCGCTGGTTCGCAGGGCTTCCTCGGCGCGCTTGCGCTCGATTGCCATAGCTGCCTGGGTGGAGACAAAAGCCAGCACATCCTGATCGGCCTGGCTGTAGCGATCTTGAGAGGTATAGGATTGGACAGCCATCATGCCGATGATGTTTTTCTGGATTTTCAGGGGCACGCCCAGCCAGTCCACAGATGGCTCGCCGATCGACTCTACCTGACCGTCGGTCAGCAACGTCTCAAATACATCCGGAGTCGCCAGCAGCGGCTGGCCGGTCTGCAGAACGTATTCGGTCAGGCCTCGCCCTGGCTTTTCTGGAGGGGGCGCAGTGTCAAATTCATCGGCATAATAGGGGAAAGTGAGTAAGTCAGTGGAGGCATCGTAGAGGGCAATATAGAAGTTCCTGGCGGGCATCAGTTCTTCGATAGTGGCATGGATCAGTTGGAACAGTTCGCTCAGGTCTTCCGCGGTTTGGGTGGCTTCGGAGATGCGGTAAAGGGCGGCCTGCACTTTTTCTGCTCGTTCGCGTTCGGTCAGTTCTACCTGCGATCCCTCCAGCAGCTGGGCGTTGCGGATGGCAATGGCAGCCTGGTTTGCCAGCAGATTGATCAGTTGAATTTCCTGTAAGGTATAAGGTTTTCTTTCTTTTGTGTCTGTAACGTTGATCACCCCGATGACGCGCTCTTCTATTTTTAGCGGCACTCCCAGCACACAACAAAACGGGCTATCGGCAAAAACCTGGGCGTGTCCCCGCCATGTCTGGTAGTTGTCGATTACCAGGGCTTTGCCAGTCTGGGCGACGCGGCCAGAGAGCCCTTCTCCAAGGCGAAGGGTTGCGCCGGTGTAATCTTTTGGCAGGTTATAGCTCACGACCAGCTTGAGCGTTTGACCGTCTGGCTGCAACAGATACAGCCCGCCCATGGGCGCGCCGAGCAGGCGGGCAGCCCGTTCAACGATGGCGGGCAGCAGCTTCGAAAGATCTTGCTGGGCGCTGATTTCCAGCGAAGTCTCATAGATGGCGATCAGTTCCTGCATGCGCAGGTCGAGCAGTTCTGCGGCCTCTTCTCGTTCGGATATGTCCCGCACATAGGTGATGACCCTGGTTTCGCCCTCAATGCTGACCACCTGGGCGCTGACTTCTGCCGGGAATACCTGGCCATTCTTTTTCCTGTTAACCGTCTTGAAGAAAACGCTGCCCTTGATCAACTCTTGATAGATGGAGTCTTGCAGGCCGTTAGCCACCTCCGTTGGCACCAGATCGGCAGCGTTCAGGCGAAGGAATTCCTCCCTGGAGTAGCCAAACATTTGGCAGGCCGAGTCGTTGCAATCCAGCACATCCCCTTCTATCGTTTCCAGGAAGATCGCATCTTTCGATGCTTCGAACATTGTTCTATATTTCAGTTCGCTTTCACGTAGGGCGGTCTCTGCTCGCTGGCGGGCGGATTCTACCTCTTCCAATTCTGCCACGCGTCGCTGCAGCTCAGCTATTTCGTTCTGAGTTTGTGCTCTGGTGCTGCGTTGTTTATCCATATACCAACATTTTAGCACTTTTACAATTGATTGGGTACAGCGTTTCAAGGATAACCCTTCGGAAATGAGCCTGGTAAATCTTACCAGGATAGCGATAGCTGGCTGCATGGCAATGCACGGTTAATTGGGATGGCCAATGAGTTGAACAGCCAATCGCGCAGCGCCGTTTCGGCTACCCCCAGAGGTTGGAGCACAGCGGCGGAGGCGCGCAGCAGCAGCTCGCTGTAACGGGCGACATGGAGGGTGGCTGGCGAGGGCGGCTCGGGTAGATCCCAGGCATAGACGCCAGGCTCACCCAGGGTGTAGAGGAAGCGCACACGCTGCCCAGGGCGGATGTGTTTGCCTACAGCGCTGAGCTGTCTGGCGGCCCGGGCTGCCGGCGAGGGCGAGCGGTAAGCTTCCAACTCGCGGCTCAGCTTTTGTGAAACAAGCAGGGTTTCCAGCGGCAGGCGGCGCAGGCGCAGCAGCCTGATCTGCTGGCGCAGGAAAGCCAGAATGGCGGGCAGGTATTGGGGCAGGTCTTCGGCCTGTTCGGCCTGGGCCAGGGTCTGCAGGATGTGCATCTGGCTTTCGGCGATCCAGGGGGGGGCGTCGCCGCGACGAGCTTCGATGCCGCGCACCTTGAGGCTGCCATCCTGAAAGACGCCGAAGTAGCGGTTCGCCACGGGCAGGCGCTCATTCACCCGCGAGGGCAGAAAAGCCACCCAGCGATAAACCCCCTCCAGGGCGATGGGCAGATGGGTGCGGCGGGAGATTTCCTCCAGCAGCGGTTGGAAATCGGCGGGGGCCCGGCGCAGGGGCAGCCCATTTGGGTCTTCCCCAGGCTGCTGTACCCACAAGCCATCTACATACATGTGCAGCACGGTGCAGCCGGCGTCTTCGGCGGCTTCCTTGGCGCGCAGCAGGCATTCGCGGCTGTAAGCGGTCACCGCCTGGTGGGCTTCGATGCGCCCGAAGCGGGCATTTTTGTAGCCCAGGTAGCCAAAACAGGTCACCAGCAGCCACTTGTGGGCGGAGGCGCGGGCTTTGAAAGCGGCCCGGCGCGGATCCCAGGCAGGCAGTTGGGCTGCCTGCTGCTTGAGGGCGATGCGCTTCTCCAGCAGGGGCTGGAGCGTCTGGGGCACCAGGCCGCGTCTGGCGGGGCACTCGGCAGCGCCATCGACCCACAGGTTCAGCTCAGGCACCCGCTGGGCGGAGCCGGGGCGAGGCTGGCTGCTGGTTGTTTCGGGGGAGATGTTGAAATGAGCCATGATGCCGGGGTACATGGAGATGAAGTCGATCTCAGCGACATCCCGGTGCAGACCGACCAGGGGCTGATAGACCAGGCCGCCCTGGTCGGCGTGGATCAGGTCCATGGCAGTCTTGGGGGTTTCGGCCTGCTGTTTGCGCCAGGGCACCAGGATGCCCTGGCGCAGGGCGGTGGCAATCTGCATGGCGGAGATGCCGGAACCCGGGGAGAGGCGGGCGGCGTCCTGCACAGGCGTGGCAGTGACGCGGGCCGACTCGAGAATCCCTTCCAGGCGGTAATCGTGGAACATCATAGCGTTATACATATCGATATGCCAGCGCCCGAAGAGCAGCACCTGCTGGCCGCGGTGGATGATCTGACCGTAGGTGAAGTAAGAGCGGGCTTTTTTGCGCAGGCAGGGATGGCGCGGGTCGCGGCTCAGCGGCAGCGGGATGCGCCAATGCTCGGACAGATCCAGGAGGCGGGGGAGCAGCCAGGTATCGCCCCAGGCGGTGAGCAGCAGGTCGGGGTCGTGGCGGTTGAGGATCGCCGCCAGGTTCACCAGCAGCGGGCGGGCCAGCTCGGGTTGGTACAGGCCCGCCAGGGGCAGGCGGTAGCGCCTGCCGATGCGATCGGGCTGGACGCGGATCTCCAGCCAGCGCGGCGGGCGATGGTTGGGGTTGCTGTCCGGCTCGAGGGTCATGCAGCGCAGTGGAGCGGGCTCCGTTTCCAGCTCCCAGGGGGAGTCGAGCGTCTGGATGG
>JAFGQI010000019.1 GCA_016935755.1 Anaerolineales bacterium | reverse complement strand
TGCGCAGAGCGATGTGTATGCCCTGGGGGCCACGCTGTACGCCTTGCTGACCGGTAAGACGCCGCCGGACAGTGTGGACCTGCTCTCGAAGGGTGTTCCGCCGCCAGCGCCGGTGCGACAGATCAATCCAGACATTTCGGCGGAGGTGGAAACCGCCATTGCCGGGGCGATGCAGTTGGAGCGGCCCAACCGCACGGAGGATGTGGAAACCTTCAGAGACGCCCTGCCGGAAATGAAAGCCGCCAAACCGGCCCGGTCTGCCAAGAAACCAGCGCCTGCCGCCTACACGCCTGGCTCGACGCAGGTGGTGTCAGAGGCGGCTCAACCACCCGCACTGGCCTATGCGCCTGGCTCAACCCAGGTGTTTCCCGAAGCGGGGCCAACGCCATTGCCAGCGCAGCCCGAGAGGCGCAAGCTGCCCTGGGGCTGGATGGCTGCCGGGGCACTGGCAGTGATGACGCTGCTGGTGTATCTGCTGGGTGGAGGCGGGGCTGGAGACCGCCAGCCGACTGTAACTGCCCTGGGGCTGGTTTCGCCAACATCGATGGAGATCACAGCAGCGACAGCCACCAACGAGGCACCTACAGCCACATTGATGCAAACCGCTGTCCCCACCGAACTGCCCACCCGCATCACCGATGAGAAAGGCGTGGAGATGGCGCTCATCCCGGCAGGGGAGTTTTGGATGGGTGATGAAGAAGGCGATGACGATGAAAAGCCGGTGCATAAAATTAACCTGGATGCGTATTATATAGATATTTACGAAGTGACAAATATCCTGTATGAAAAGTGTGTTCAGGTGGGGACATGTTTCCCTCCGATCGACTTGAGTTCATACACTCGTAGTGATTATTTTGGAAATAGTGAGTATGCTGATTTTCCAGTAATCTGGGTCGACTGGGATCAAGCTCGTGCATTCTGTGAGAATTGGCGCGGAATGCGATTGCCAACCGAGGCGGAATGGGAGAAAGCTGCTCAAGGTGGGCTGCAGGGAAAACGCTACCCATGGGGAAATGCAGAGCCACGTTGCACGAATGTAAATTATTATGGATGTGTGGGTGACACCACAAAGGTTGGAAGTTATCCAGGGAATGGATATGGATTGTTCGATATGGCAGGTAATGTGGAAGAGTGGGTCTGGGACTGGTATCGTTGGGATTATTACCAATATTCACCCGAAAACAATCCAGTTGGTCCTGATTCTGGAAGAGACCACGTATTGCGCGGGGGTGACTGGTTCAGTTCGGATTGGGGGCTTCGCGCAGCCTCCAGATACGAGCTTGATGCCGGTTATCGCTTCGATCTTAGGGGTTTTCGTTGTGGGATCTCAGCATCAAACTTCCCTTTCGATGATGAAATCATACCTCCTGAACCGACGAAGGTCCAGATGCTGCCAGTAGCAACCCCCATTTCTGTCACGCCCACCACGGCATCCGATTCGCTGGAACAGACAATAACAGACAGCAAAGGCGTTGAAATGGCGCTGGTTCCGGCAGGGGAGTTCCAGATGGGCAGCGATGCCGAAAGCGGCCTGGCTGAATGCAACAAACTGTTGACTGTTGTTTCCACCTGCCAACGAGATTTTTTTGTAGATGAAGAACCTGAACACATGGTGAGTTTGGATAATTATTATCTGGATATTTATGAGGTGACCAATTCCTTGTATGAACAGTGCGTTCAATCGGGAATATGCTCACCGCCATCGAAATTAAGTTCTTCAACAAGAAGTAGTTATTATGACAACGCCAGCTTTGCTGACTACCCGGTGATACACGTAAGTTGGGAGCAGGCGCGCACATTCTGCGAGCAGTGGCGCGGGGCACGCCTGCCCACCGAAGCGGAATGGGAGAAGGCTGCACGTGGTGAGGATGGGCGCCAGTATCCCTGGGGAGATACTTTTGATGGCAGCCTGGCAAACTTTTGTGATCAGAATTGCTCACATAATTGGGCCAATAAGGATTTTGATGATGGCTATGCTGATACTGCCCCAGTGGGTTCGTTTCCACTGGGTGCCAGTGTATATGGCATTTTAGACCTGGCAGGCAATGTTGAGGAGTGGGTGAAAGACTGGTTCTCGCTGACGTTTTATCGCAGTTCACCTTTTCTAAACCCACTGGGGCCTGATTCAGGCGAATACCGGGTTGCGCGCGGTGGTGCATGGTACGATATGGGCTACCATTTGCGCTCTGCCTCGCGTGCGAGTGGGAATGAGCCTGATTATTCTTCTGATCTCATCGGCTTCCGCTGCGCGATGGATGCGCTGCCGCGACCGTGAGATATAGAAGCAGCCTGCCCCGCGCCGGATGCATAGCATGGGCGTCAGATCTCATGCTGTTTTGTCAATCCCGCTCAGGGGTTCCCATCCCTTCTGGTCGTTCAGCGCGGTAAATTTCCACTAATTTGCTTAAAACCCTTGACCTGGAGTTAACTCCAGGTGATACACTTGCATATCGAGGTGAACAGATGAAGATCGCTGAAGTCAGTGAGCGGTTTGGTATTTCTCAAGATACGCTGCGCTATTACGAGCGCATTGGGCTGATCCCGCCTGTCAATCGAAGTGAAAGCGGCATCCGCGATTACAGCGAAATTGATATGAGGCGGGTGGAATTCATCAAGTGCATGAGAAGCGCAGGGCTGCCGATTGACGTGCTGATCGAATATATCGCCCTGGTTCAGCAGGGCGACAGCACCATCGAAGCCAGGAAGGAAATCCTGATCGAGCAGCGCAGGCAGCTTGCGGCGAGAATGTCGGATATGCAAAAAACGCTGGATATTTTGGATTACAAAATCAGCGTGTATGAAAACGCGGTTCTGAAAAAAGAGAAAGAAATGATCCGGGCGGAAGACCTGGTTCCAGAAATCATCTAGGGAACAAACAGAGAGGAGTTCGGAAAATGCAAATGCGTATCCTTGGTAGGAGCGGGCTGGAAGTTTCAGCCCTGGGACTCGGCTGCATGCGAATGAGTTTTGGCGACACGCCAACGGATAAACAGGAAATGATTGCTTTTCTGCACGCGGCCGTGGAGCGGGGCATCACTTTCTTCGACACTGCGGAGGTGTATGGGCCCTTTACCAACGAGGAGCTGGTCGGTGAAGCCCTGGAGCCTTTCCGCGGAAAAGTGGTGATCGCTACCAAGTTTGGATTCAAGCATGACGGAGAGAGGGGCCCCTATCCCGGAGTTGGCCTGGACAGCCGGCCCGAGCAGATCAAGCGGGTCGCCGAGGCGTCGCTCAAGCGCCTGCGAGTTGAAGCCATCGATCTGTTTTACCAGCACCGGCCTGACCCAAACGTGCCGATCGAGGATGTAGCGGGAGCGGTGAAGGACCTGATTCAGGCTGGCAAGGTGAAGCATTTTGGTCTTTCTGAAGCGGATGCCGACACCATCCGCCGCGCCCATGCGGTTCAACCAGTGACTGCCCTGCAAAGCGAATATTCGATCTGGTGGAGGGTTATTGAAGAAGCCATCCTGCCCACCTGCGAGGAGCTCGGCATCGGGCTTGTCCCTTACAGCCCGCTGGGCCGAGGCTATCTGACTGGCAAGGTTGATGAGACTACCACCTTCGCCAGCTCTGATATCCGCAGCCGCAACCCGCGCTTTACAGCAGAAGCGATGCGGGCCAACCGGGTTGTGATTGATCTGTTGGAGAGGATCGCCGCGCAGAAGGGGGCCACACCGGCGCAGATTGCCCTGGCCTGGCTGCTGGCGCAAAAACCCTGGATCGTGCCTATTCCAGGCTCGCGCAAGCTGGCGCGCCTGGAGGAGAACATGGCTGCGGTTGAGGTCGAAATGACCTCAGGTGATCTCAGTGAAATTGATACGGCGATGTCAAAAATTACGGTGGTCGGCGACCGGTATTAAGTACCGCTCCTCATTTCCCCAATTGTCTGGTCAGCTTTGCCGTCTCTATAACATGTGATATAATCGCATTAGGGTATGATTAACCTGAGCTGGGAGGCAGATAAAAAAGGAGAAATGAAATGACTCTTTCGGAACCGAAAGTAATAACTTTCTGGATTGCAGTGGCGCTGGCCGTGATTGGTGTGATCGCTCAACTGGTTACAATCCCGGTGCTTTCCGGGTTTGCTTTTTGGCTTGTAGTGCTGGGATTCATCGTCCTGGCTGCCGGGAACTTGATGAAAGGTTTCTAGTAAATAATTCCCCGCTCAGGTGCCTCAGTTTTATTGAACTCCCTGCCGCTCAGAATCAGGCAGGGAGTTTGGTTATCATAGACGTCAAGATTAATTTATTGAAAATTTAGCGCCAGGATCAGGCAAGAATGGCAAGAGGCGGGTATAATCAGGAGAATTAGATGAGGACACCCATGATTACCGCAATCCAGAAAAAAATATGCCTGTTGGGCGATTTTGCTGTCGGGAAGACCAGCCTGATCCGCCGCTATGTAGAAAACCGCTTCGACGAGCGCTATCTGAGCACCATCGGGGTGACCATCTCGCGCAAGATGATGGAGCCGAAGGGCCGCCAATTTAACTTGATGATCTGGGATATCGCCGGCGGAGAGGAGTTCGCCGCCCACCAGTCCAGCTATCTGCGCGGGGCGGCTGGGGCGCTGCTGGTCTGCGACCTGACCCGCCAGACCACTCTGATCAATCTACCCCACATCCTGGAGCATTTTCGCTGGTCGAACCCACAGGCTGTCTTCGTCCTGGTGGGCAACAAGGTTGACCTGAGCAGCCAGTTCGAGTTTGGCGAAGACCACTTGAAAGCCTTGAGTGAGACGTTGGGAGGCCCCTATGTGCTCACCAGCGCTAAAACAGGCGAGAATGTCGAACAGGCTTTCACCCTGTTGGTTGAGCGGCTGCAAGGATTAGGTTTCTAGGCTGCTGGATGTGAACCAGGCGTCAGACTCACCGTTCTCGACTCGTCTGGGGACGCTGGCGAATGAACGCCTGCGCCAGTTTCACTGTTCAGCCTATGCCTTGCTTGCCCCAGACCTGACTCTGCGAGAAGTGTCTGATTATTTTCATGCTTATATGTCCGAGCCGGGCGAGATTCACCTGGGCCGGCATGTCGGCGAATATATCTGGGAGCTGGTCGGAGCCGAGCCCTGGGTGGAGCAGCTGCTGTCTGGAGAACTGGACGAAGTCCGTCTGGATCAGATCAACCGCGTCCAGGAAAAACCCTGCCAGGCCGCTCTGCCGGTTTTCAGCCAGCTATCTGAAGGATCTACCGCCAGGGCGGGATCTCCCGACCTGCGTTACATCAGCATGGAGCTGTGCACTGCAGATCCCACCAACCCGCAGGATGGCCTGCTGCTGATCATTGAAGACACCACCTACGCCAGCAGTCTGGAGCAGCGCCTGCTGCAGGAGCGCAACGACCTGCGCCTGGCGCAGGAAGACCTGGCCCAGGCCAACGAGGAACTGAAGCGCCTGAACCGGATGAAATCACTGTTCCTCTCGGTGGCGGCCCATGATCTGCGCACCCCGCTGACTGCCATCCTGGGGTACACCGATATGGTGCGCAACAGCCTGCCGAAGGATATCTACCCTCAATCCTACGAATTCTTGACGGTTGTATCCGAGCAGGTCAATTGGATGGATCGCCTGATCTCAGATCTGTTGGATCTGGACCAGATTGAGCAGGGCCGGTTGATCTTGCGGCCGCGCCTGTGCAATCTGGCCACTCTGGCAGAAAGGGCGGTGACTCTGCTCAAGGAGAGCGCACGCCTGGGGGACAAGCAGGTTCGCCTGGAGGTGGAGGACGTGTTTTTGCCAATCTGGGCGGATGAAGATCGTTTTTACCGCGTCCTGCTCAACCTGCTGGGCAACGCCATCAAGTACACTCCGAGAGGGGGTGAAATAACCCTGTCTGCCTGGCGCGACCGGGATGCTGAAGCCAATCGCCAGCTGGTCTTCATCCAGGTGAAAGATAATGGCCCGGGCATGACTCCCGAAGAGCAGGCTCAGCTCTTCCAGCTGTATTACCGCACCGATACAGCCCAGGGCAGCAAGATTCGTGGTACTGGTCTGGGCCTGTTCATCGTCAAATCCCTGGTGGACGCGCATGGCGGCAGCATCACCGTGGCGAGCCAGCAGGGCGTGGGCAGCGCCTTTACCATCAGCCTGCCTCTGCGAGATCAGAATCCAACCGTCGGGGTCGGTGAGGCCAACATATGATGGACAACCACAGCGCCAGCCTGTTTGCTCGAGTTGGTCAAGCGCACCTGCCGGGGTTTCTGGCCAGCCGTTTTCAGCCTGCCGCTCAGCCGGCGGAGGCGATCGAGCCGCAGCTCCCCAAAGTGAGCCCGCAGGAAATGCGCGTGCTGGTGGTGGATGATGACGCCGTCATCCGGCTGATGATGGAGAATGCCTTCAGCCAGGTCGGGGTGCGAGTCTTCAGCGCGGCCGATGGCAGCCAGGCCCTGCGCCAGTTTTATGCTCAGCAGCCCAATTTGATCGTGCTGGATGCGGTTATGCCGCTGGTGGATGGCTTCGAAATTTGCCGGCGCATCCGCCAGACCTCGGATGCACCGGTGATTCTGCTGACTGCCCTGGCCTCCGGCGGGCAGATCGTGCGCGGTCTGGACAGCGGCGCGGATGATTTCATTGTCAAGCCCTTCAACCCGGCGCTCCTGCTTACCCGTTCGATCGCCTTGCTGCGGCGCATGCAAGGAGAAAAATCTGCGCTGCCGCGCCCGCTGCAGGTCTACCAGGATGATCGTCTGGTGATTGATCTGCAGGACCACAAGCTGCTGGTGGAAGGTCAGGAAATCCGCCTGACCCCCACCGAGATGAAGCTGCTGATCTACCTGGTGGAGCGGTCGCCGCGAGTCTGCACCACCCGGCAAATCCTGGACGGTGTATGGGGCTGGGAGTACCAGGACAGCCTGGAGCATGTGCACGTCTATATCACCCACCTGCGCCACAAAATCGAGCTTGACCCAGAATCTCCCCGCTACATCCAGACCGAGCCAGGCATAGGCTACCGGTTTGACAAGCAAAACTGAATCTTGAGTTAATTTCCCCAACTTTTTTAGATAAATTTTAGGCCTTTTCTGGCGGTTTGCCAGTAAACTACGCTGCGGATGATCTATTTCCACCCAGTATCCATCGACCGGGCGGCCTGATCCAGCCCCGGCAATCATCGTGCTACGGATAATGACCATGACGCAATTCTTTACTTCACCCGTTGTGTACGATTGGCCTCGCAGGCGCATCCAGACGGCTGGCGAAATGCCAGGCGCAGCAGGTTTGCTGGAAGAAGCTCGCCGTCCAGTGAACATATTCTCACAGTTCCAGATTGCCGGGGACAGCTTGAAAAGTAATGGCAAGGAATCTACGCCCTGGCAGGATTTCCTGCCCTGGGTGAGATTCCATTTTCCTGGACTTTCATTTCACAGCATGGTGGATATGACCCTGGCGGTCGAATCCGACCTGGGCTCAGGCGGCAATCACGCCTCCAGCCCGCACTGTGTGGAGGTGAGCTATTGGGTGATTCGCATCGCCCACCTGATGGGCTTCGATAACTTCACGCGGGAGACGCTCGGCCTGGCGGCCTTCTTCCATGATATCGGCAAATGCCTGGTGCCAGCCGGGGTGCTGAGCAAGCCCGGTCCGTTGGATGAGCACGAATGGGGCTATCTGGATCTGCATCCGGCTCTGGGCGCCGCGCTGACTGCTGAGACCGAAGATGGATTGCGTCTGTCGCCAATTATCGCCGCTCACCATGAACATTACGATGGGCGCGGCTACCCCCTCGGTCTGCAGGGCGAAGAGATACCCCTGGGGGCGCGCATCATCACCGTGGTGGATGCTTTCGATGTGATGACTCGCGATCGCTGCTACCGCAAAGCGCCGGGCAAAGCCGCCGCCCTGGAAGAGCTGCAGCGCAACAAGGGCGCTCAATTCGATCCTGAGGTGGTGGAGGCGTTTGTCGCGCTGCTGGCAGTTGAAAACCCCGCCTGAAGATTTATTGATAAAATTTGAATAATTAATGTTATAATATGTCAATCGGGTATACTTTGTCCGGATGTGCCACGGTCTAACCTTCCTGTTGACCATCATTACAGCTTCATTCTTGAACAACCAGAATAATTGAATAGGCCTGCCCCAGGCGGGCCACAGCCGGTGGATATTTATGTCTGCATGACTGCTGTACCCGGGTTGAAACGATCGGAGGGCTGCTATGAAGAGATACCACAGGCTTGCATTATGGGTGGGTTTTTTATTGGTGTTTTCGCTGTTGGCTACCATCATAGTGGTTGGCAAGACCCCTGAGGCTGCGTTCGCCAGCCCGGCGGCCATGCCAAGCAGCCATCTGTTCCAAATCTCAATGCTAGCTGACCCGGAGCCCCTCCAAAGGCACTTAGGCGGCATAGCCTACAATGGCGCTGATGACGAGTACATGGTTGTTTGGCATAACAACTGGAATTATTTAGCAGATATTTATGCTCGGCGGATCAGCGGCGAGGGGGCTCTCAAGGCGCAGTTCACCGTGGCGACTGGCGCGGATGGTGACGAGAGAGATCGCATGGATCCAGATATCGCCTATAATCCCTATCTGGGGGAGTACATGGTTGTCTATAAAATAAAAGCAGAGGATAGTGAAACCTTCCGCTGGGATGTCTGGGGGCGGCGAGTGGGGGCGGATGGCTTCTGGCGGGGGGCGGAGTTCGAAATCTTCTCCTGGCCAAACCGGAGTTTCTCTCAGCCGCGGATTTCTTACTCCCCAGCCACGCGCAAATACCTGGTGATAGCCAGCGCTACCGATACGGTTTCGTATAAATCGAATGATGTTGCTGGCCGGCTGATCAATGAGGATGGCACGACCCCGCTGGCAGGCCACAATATTTCCGCCCAGGATCAGACGCTCGAGCCGCGCGGAGGTGACCTGGCTTACAACTGGTGGACAAGTTCTTTCCTGGTCGTGTGGCAGCAGAAATTTTCTGAGACCGATTGGGATATCTGGGGCGCCAGGGTGGACGATTATACTGGGAATGTGATTGACCCGCCGGGAATTTTCCCGCTGGATGTTGCAAACGCAGATCAGGGGCGCCCATCCATCGCTTCTGACCTGGATACGCGCTACTTGATCGTCTGGGCGCAGAAAAACTCAACGCCGGAGCCTAACTGGGATGTTTACGGCCGCGAATATGATCTATATGGCAGTCCAGTCGGTGCAAGCTTCCCAATCTACAATTCAAGTTTGCACGACAGTTACCCGGTTGTGGATATGCTTAATAACCAGCGGACAGTTGCCTGGGAATCGGTTTGGGTTGTGGGCAGTGTAACCGAAGAAATTATGCAGTTCAGCTGGAATCCGCTGGATGATATCATCTTCTGGCTGCCCAGCCAGGTTGCCGAAAATGCTTCTGAGCCACAGGTTAAAATTGGGGATGACGGAAACTACCTGGTGGTGTTTAGCCCTTCAGCCATTTCCCTTTATCATGGTCATATTTATGGCAGGCTGTACCGGAATGACACGATCTATCTGCCGCTGCTGAAACGGTAGGAAACCGGTATAAAAAGTCTCTGTGTTCAACGATCGCATGAGGTTTGGACATTCTGGATGCGGTAGAAGTATATCCCATTGGGTGATTGACATTTAGCGCGTCTCGCTATAAAATTATTATGTGATCCAAAGCTTCAGCAACGAAGAAACGCGCAAACTTTACCAGCGAAAACGCTCGCGTAAACTGCCGCCGGATATCCAATCTATTGCTTTGCGAAAATTACGTATGATCAATAATGCTGTCTCCTTGAATGATTTACGCATTCCGCCAGCCAATCGTCTGGAAAAGCTCACTGGTGAAAGAGCAGGTCAATGGAGTATTCGGATTAACGACCAGTGGCGAATCTGCTTTCGATGGGATGGCAGTGATGCGCTGGATGTCGAAATTACGGATTATCATCACAGGTAGGTCAAGATGTCTGACAAATTGCCTCCGGTCCACCCCGGTGAAGTTTTACTGGAAGAGTTTCTCAAGCCGATGAAGTTAAGCCAGAATCGGCTTGCCATTGATATCGGAGTAGATGCTCGTCGCATCAACGAAATTGTGCAAAGAACGCGCAGCGTTACAGCCGACACTGCTTTACGGCTGGGGCGTTATTTTGGGGTTTCACCCCAATTCTGGCTGGGCTTGCAGGCCGAATACGATCTGGACGTCGCGCTGGATACCCTTGGCGATCGTCTTGAGCGGGAAGTTCGACCTCGCCAGAACATCCCTGCTCCTTAATGGCAAACGCTATGCTGTATCACTCTAACCCTATGCTGATTTATTTTTGAACCGGAGGGATAATCCTATGACCGCTTCTCCCGAAACTGATCCAACTTCTACTTTATCTGGCCTGCAATCCGATGATGTGCAAATTATCCGCCAGATTTTGTTTGGCGAGCAGCTCAAGGGAGTGCTGACCCGGCTGGAGACGCTGGAAAAGTCGCTGACCAACCTGCGCGGCGATCTTAAGGATGAGACCAAGGCTCGCCAGGAGGCCAGCCGCTCCGGCGGGCAGCAGCTGGCGGAGCAGATGCAGCAGCTCCAGGCGGAGATTGCTGGCCTGCGCGACAGCCTGCAAACGGATTTGAAGGCTGAAAGCCAGGAGCGCAAGGCGGCGCAGGAGCGCCTGGGGCAAGACCTGCACAGCGAACAGAAAGCGCTCCAAACTGCTCTGATTGCTGAACAGCAGACGCGCCAGGAGGCGGTTAGCTCGCTGCAGTCTGGCCTGGCCTCTGAGCAGGAAAGCCGCCAGCAGGTTCTGGCTGAGCTCGACCGGCGTCTGAAGAAAGAGCAGCAGGCCAACCAGGAGAGTCATGAGCAGCTTGCCCGGCAGGCGAAACAAGCGGCTGCCGATTTGTCTGGTGCGATGCAGGCCGGTTTCGCTGCCCAGCAGGGTTGGAGCGCCGACCTGGCACGCGAGCTGGCTGCACTGCTCACCCGCTACGCCGATCTGCTGCCCCCCGCCAAGAAATGAGCGCGCTGGAAATTCACCCTGACACCCAAGAGGGCCTGCGCCAGGCTCTGCTGCGCCTGACCGCGCCGCGTTTCGAGCAGCTGCAGGCCGAGATTGCTGCCCTGCAGGTGGCCTTGCAGGAATACCACCAGCGCTCTGAAGACCTGGGGCAGGCAGGTGAGCATTCCGACCAGGCTCTGCGCCAGCGGCTGGAGGCGCTGCAGCGCCAGCTGATCGAGCTAGAGAGCAGTCTGGTTGATCCGGCCCTGGTGGAAGCGCGCCTGGAACCGGCGCTGATCCCGGTGCTGGGACGCCAGGCGCAGGATAACGAAGACCAACTGGCTGAAGCGCTGGCTCCGGCCATGGGCCCGGCCATCCGCCAGCAGATTCGTCAGGCGCGCCAGGATATCATCGACGCCTTCTACCCGGTGATCGGACAGATCATCAGCAAGGCCATCTCCGAATCGATCCGCGAACTGGCCCGCAACATTGACCAGCGCATGCGCAGCCAGCTCGATCTCCGCTCGCAGGTGCGTCGCTTTTCCGCCCGGCTGCGCGGCGTTTCAGAGGCCGAGCTGCTGCTGCGCGACAACCTGCCTTTTACCATTGAGCATGTTTTCCTGGTGCACCGTGAGACCGGCCTGCTGCTGCGTCACCTGGCGCACAACGGCGAGCAGGTCGACTTGATGGACACAATCAGCGGGATGCTCACCGCCATTGGCGACTTCGTGCGCGATTCCTTTGGGCGGGGAGAACACGAGCTGGAAGAGATCACCTATGGGGAGCAGCGCATCTTGATTGAGGGGGGGCAGTATGCCTATATTGCTGTGGTGCTCAGCGGGGTTGAGCCATCCGGCTATGCCCGGCTGATGGCTGATGTGATCCAGTCTATCCAGCTCGATCACGAGGGCGCTCTGAGGGGCTTTAACGGCGAGATGGAAGGTCTGCCAGATTTTGCCCCACAGATGCAGCGCCTGTTCGGCGAGGCGGCTGGGCGCGAGATCGCCTTGATCGAGGCCAGCGCCGAGCCTGCCCCGCTCAGCCAGGGCACTCGCCGGCTGCTGCTCTTCGGCAGCCTTGGTCTGCTGCTCCTGCTGGGTTTGATCGCCTTCGCCTGCGTCTTCACCGTGCGCCTGTGGCCGCTGGCTTTCCCGGCGGACACCTCAACCCCCACCCTGACGGCTACAGCCACCTACACGCTCACTCCCAGCCCCACGGCGACCTCCACTCCTACGCTGACTCCGACCTCGACTGTTACCGCGACCAGCACAGCCACATTCACGCCCACCTGGACGCCCAGCGCGACCGCCACCTTCACGCCTGCTCCGCAGCAGCAGACCGCCATCCTGACGGGCAACCTGAATGTGCGTGAAGCGCCAGCCCTCAGCGCCCGTTTGCTGGGCACGGTGCTGCGCGGCGAGCGGGTGATCGTGGCCGAACGTCAGGGGGATTGGGCCTATATCCTCTGGCCGGTCGAAGGCCAGCCGCTTCTGCAGGGCTGGGCCTGGGTGGAATTCTTGCAGTTTGAACCATAAAATCGACCTGATCCGTTATAATAAGCGGCCTGGGTCTGCCCGGAAGTATTTTGCCGGGCAGTCTTGATATTTACCTCATTGCGGAGAGTTTTATGCCGAAGTTTCGCCCTATAATTATCCTGGCAGTGCTGGCGCTGGGCCTGGCGGCCTGCGCCCAGCCGACCCCGATCCAGCCCACGGCCCGTTCCGTCACTAACACGCCCATTTTCCTGGCCCTACCCACTGAAACTCCCACGGCAACGGCTACCTTCGCCCCCACCAGCACCGCCACGCCGACCCTGACGGCTACGCCTACCTTGCCACCGCTGCCCGGGTTGACTCTGTACGATGATTTCAGCGGCGAGACCCTGGACGAGCAGCTCTGGCGCGCGGCTGACCCCAAGATCGCGGCCCGGTTTGAATATGGTTTACAGGCTGGCGCGCTGGTGATAAAAAAGACTGCCACGGGAGAGTCGAGCTTCTTCGATCTGCTCCTGCCGGCTGCCAGGAAGCTCAACCGGGAGGAGACTATCGCCTTCGAAGCGCAGATGATGGCTCCGGCGCAGAGAGAAGGGAAAATGAGCTTTGCCGCCATCCGCCTATCGACGCGTGTGCCAGCGCCTCAGGCGGGCGAATACGATTCGCAGATCATCCAATGCTCGCTGGCAGGTTTGGTGCGACCGCGCCCCTATGTAAACTGCACTGTGGTGACGCTGCAGGAGGGGCAGGGGATCAGCCAGTATGCGACGAAGGAATATCCCGTCCAGTACGACACCTGGTACGCGCTGCGCATCCGCATTGATGCCTCCCCCGAGGGCAGTCTCTACCCCGGAAGGGTACATTTTTATCTGGATCGTCTGGAGATCGGCTCATACCTGAGCCAGGACACCTCCCCGGCAGATGCTCCAGCAGAGACAGACCTGTTCTTCACCCCCCACCTGACTGTCTGGGTTGAGGAAGACACGCCAGTTGAAGTTTGGGCGGATAACGTGGCGGTGGATATACTCGATTAGCAGAGAGCGGCCAGTCACCTGACTGGCCGCTCTCTGCAGCATCATCTTGGCTGGCGGCCTCCGCCCCCGGCTTTGACCATGGTTGGCTCGCCGCGATTGGGGGCGCGGCGGTCGCATTCCAGCACCACCAGGCGGGCGTTGGAGGTGGCCTGCACCACAGCGGCGTTTGAGCTGCAGCTGTATCCATAAACCGGGTCCCAAATCTCCAGATAGTCAACCGAAGCGGCATAAATCTCGCGCACGATGGTGAAAACCGTCTCGGAAGGCGCATACCGGTCGCCCTCCGGCACATGCAAAACATACCAGGGGCATTCGCTGGCTTTGACGCCAAGCGATCTCAGATAGGAGCAGTTGGATGACAATCTCACCTCCAGCTCCATGCCGGACTTGTTGATCACGGTCAGGCGCACCAGGCGCACACCATCCGAGCCGCCACAGGCAAGCAGCATGACCAAAACAGCCAGCAGCAGACGGGGAGAGGTGCGCGGGGACATTATCCCAGGGGAGAGTTTTTTCATCATCAGCTCCTACAATGTTTGATGGAAGTTATTATAACGCCTCGGACCTGGTTTGTAAGAACTCGATGATCGCTTCCAGCAGTTCGGCGCTGATGCCCAGGCCAAAATCGCGCTGGACTTCTCCACCGCCGCTGGCAGCCGCGGTCTGGCGCGCCTCGATGCCTGCGCCGCTTCCATAGCCGCCGCCCATGCCAGGACCACCGCCGCTGCCTGGGACACCGCCGCCGGGCATCATCCCCGGATCACCCTCGAAGCCGCCAGGGGGCATCTCCCCGCTCTCGCGGGCA
>JAFGQI010000018.1 GCA_016935755.1 Anaerolineales bacterium | reverse complement strand
TTCTTCAAACATACTGCCAGGTTATCACTTTTCCCTCCCCTTGACTAGACCTGACTCGTACCCTTTTTTTATATTGAGAATTGCTGCCTTTGTGATAAGATTAGAATTTGTGTAGAATATATTTTGAATGCGCCCGACTGGCTGGATTGTGAGTAAAATCAGTCGGTTAGAAAGCCCAAAACTGAGGTAAAAATGCCACCCATTTATCCCTTCACTGCCGTTGTAGGCCAGGACCGCATGAAACGCGCCCTGGTCTTAAACGCGGTTGATCCACGCATCGGTGGGGTATTGATTCGCGGCGAACGCGGCACCGCTAAATCCACTGCCGCGCGAGCGATGGCTGCTTTGCTGCCCGAAATTGTAGTTTATATTGATTCGCCCTTTAACGATGACCCTAACGCCCCAAATACCTGGTCAGACTGGGTAAAAGAGCAAAAAGCGATGGGGAAAGACCTCCAGATTGCCAAGCGACAAATTCGTTTTGTCGACCTGCCGGTCAGCGCCACCGAAGACCGCGTGGTGGGCACTCTGGATATCGAAAAGGCCATCCAAAAAGGCGAACGCCATTTCGAGCCAGGTGTGCTAGCTGCCGCCAACCGCGGGCTGCTGTATATTGACGAGGTCAATCTGCTGGATGACCATGTGGTGGATCTGCTGCTCGACTCAGCTGCCATGGGCATGAATATCGTCGAGCGGGAGGGTATTTCTTTCTCTCACCCGGCGCGTTTCATCCTGGTTGGAACCATGAACCCCGAAGAAGGCGACCTGCGCCCGCAGCTGCTGGACCGCTTTGCGTTATCGGTCGAGATTCACGGCATCCGCGATGCCCGCGAGCGGGTGCTGATTATGCAGCGCAATATCGCCTTTGAAACTGATCCCGGCCAATTTTACCAACAGTGGCTGCCGCGCGAAGAAGAGCTGTCTCACCAGATTGAACAGGCGCGCCTGCTGGTGGACATCGTCACCTATACCAGCCGCGACCTGCTGTCGATCGCGGCATTGACTTCATCCCTGAATGTGGACGGTCACCGCTCCGACCTGGTGATCCTCAAGACAGCCCGCGCCCACGCCGCCTTCGAAGGCCGGCAGGCGATCACCGACCGTGATATTGCCCTGGCCGCCGAGCTGGCCCTGCCGCACCGCATCAAGCGCGGCCCCTTCCAACAGAGCGAGATCAGCATGGAAGACTTGCAGGAACGCATCGAGCAGCTGCAAGGCGCTGCCTCTACTCAGGGCGAACCGGAAGTCCGACCAGAAGACCAGGATTCCAGCGAACAAAAAAAAAAGAGGGCGTGACCGCTGAGATTCAGGCCGAGGACTCCAGCCAGGCGCCTTCTCAACCGGCTCCGCAGAACGTCTTCGACACACTCAGCGCCAATTGGTGGGATGGAGGCGAGAAGGTTAAGATCGGCCCAACCTTCGCCCCTCGCAAAATTGACAACCCTCTGGACCGCATTACCCGCCGGCATGGCGGGCGGCGGTCGATCACTCGCACCGACCGCAAACGCGGCCGTTATATCCAGGCCCGCCCCGCTATGGGCAAGACGGACGACCTGGCCTTCGATGCAACCTTGCGCGCCGCAGCCCCGCACCAGCGGGACCGCAGCGAGCAGCGCAAGCGGGTCGCTTTTGCAATCCAGTCCAGCGATTTTCAACGCAAAATACGGGTCAAGAAAGCCTCCAACCTGGTGCTGTTCGTGGTAGATGCTTCCTGGTCCATGGCGGTGGCAGAACGCATGTCTGCCACTAAGGGCGCCATCCTGTCGCTGCTCACCGATGCCTACCAGCGCCGGGACCGGGTGGGACTGGTGGTATTCCAAAAGAACCGCGCCACCCTGATCCTGCCTCCCACCAACTCGGTGCAGCTGGCGCAGCGCGCCCTGGGCGATATTCCCGTGGGCGGCAAGACACCCCTTTCGGCTGGTCTGTTCATGGCTCACCAGATCGTGCAGCGCGAACGAATCCTGCATCCAGATGTCAACCCGCTCATTATTCTGCTTACCGATGGAGCCGGCAACGTCTCGATGAGCAATCTGCCGCCTCAGGAAGAATCCAATCAGCTGGCTGAGCAGATCGCGGAGGATAATATCCGCAGCGTGGTGATCAATATGGAGCATGCCGCTTTCGACCAGGGCCTGGCGCAGAACCTGGCCGAGCATCTAAAGTCGCCCTGCTACACCCTCAGCGAACTAAAAGCAGAGACTTTATACCAGAAGGTGCGCGAGGAGATGAGCGCTTAGCGATCAACTTTTTTAACGCTTTTTACAGACCCTAAACACTTTCTGAACATGGGTGTTCTAAAATGAAGACAGAATTTATATTTCAGGAGGTGTTCCGATGTTTAGACGATTGTTCTTCTTATCTGTCATCTTGAGCCTGGCAGCCTGCGCTCCCGCCCGGCAGACGGTTTCGCTGCCCGAACCGACCAGCGCCCCCATCAGCCAACCAACTCTGCAGCCCGATCCGACCAGCACCATTGCCAGCCTGCCTGCTCCAAAGCCCACAAAACCCGCCCCAGAGACTGGTGAGCCATCCAATACATATTGGGTTACCAATCCCACCAGCCAGGCGCAGCTATTCGTGCAGGTGCAGTACCCCGACAACTGGAACGGGCAGGCCCTGCCCACCCTGGTGCTTGTCCCAGGCGGCACCGCCGCTGGCGATCCCCAGAAAGCCCGGCAGTTGGTCGACCTGGGTTTCATCGTGATCGTCTTCGATGCAGATGGGCGCGGCCACAGCCAGGGAGTCGAGGATATGAACGGCTATGTCCATCAGGATGGACTGGCCGCCATCATCCGCTCCACCCTGACCATCCCAGGGGTGGATATCCAGCAAATTGGTCTCCTATCCTACTCTTACGGCATCACTATGGCCTCGGGAGCGCTGGCGCGCTATCCCGACCTGCCGGTAAAGTTCTTGATCGACTGGGAAGGTCCCGCCAACCGCTTTGATACCACCGTCGGCTGCAAACCCAACCCGCGCAATCAATGGCCTGATTGCGCTGACGAGGCTGCCTGGGCGCAGCGCGAGGCGGAAACCTTTATCTCCCAAATTCGCGTCCCCTACCAGCGCGTGCAATCCGAGATAGACCATGTTCAGCCGGATGTCAGCAACGCCATTGATATGATCAATGCCGCTGTTCAAGGAGGCGTTCCCTGGGTGCGCTTGAATGACTATCCTGCCAACCAGACCTATGATATCAACAACCCGCCAGCGATGATCCCCGAAGCGCAGGCGAAAAGAATGGATGCCAAAATCGCCCAATACGCCCAGGAGCTTTTCGCACTATCAATCAGTAAGTAAGCGCAAGCCGACGTCCGACTGGTCGAGAAGTATGATAGCATTAGCGCATCATCCAAACCCAGCGAGGTGACTCTGTGAACCCCCAACCCAAATCCCTGCGCTTCTCGCTCTTCGGCCTGCTGTATTTCACCCAGGGCACCATCCTGGGTTATTTCGCTGCGCTGAACGCCCTGTATCTGCTGTCCAACGGCCTGGATATGGCAGATGTGGGCATTTTTGCCTCGATCGCGCTGATCCCCTTCGTGATCAAAATCCTCTTCGGCATGTTGAGCGACCGCTACAATTTCTTTGGCTGGGGCCACCGCAAGCCTTATATTGCGATTGGCCTGGCGGTGCAGTTTGTCTGCCTGCTGCTGGTCACCTCGGTAAACCCGGGCCAGCAGTACTGGACTTTTGTTGCCCTGGCCTTTATCTTGCAGATGGGGATGGCCTTCTATGACACCTGCACAGATGGTCTGGCTCTGGATATCACCCCCGAAAACGAAAAGGGCCTGCTGCAAGGTTTCATGGTCGGCGGGCGCTCGGTGGGCGTGATTATCGCCGCTTCGATCGCCGGGATCATCGCCGAGCGCTCCTGGCCGGGCGTGTTCTACTTCCTGGCAGGGCTGACTCTGCTGCCCTTTGCGCTGCTCTTCTTCGTGCGTGAAGCGCCACGGGTAAGCGGCAAGCGCTTTGACTGGGCTGCCTTCGGCGTATTCAAACAGCCGGCTATCCTGGCAGTCTCAGCGATCGGCCTGATCATCTTTCTGGTCATTGTCGGCGCAAACCAACTGATCAACCCGGCCCTGACCGAAAAGCTGAACATCAGCCTGAGCACCGCCGGGCTGATTACCACAGTCTGGGGTGTCGGCTGCGTGGCCGGCGCGGTGGGGGGTGGGATGGTGATGGATCGCATCGGGAACAAAGCTGCTCTGTGGATTTCCATCCTGAGCGTTTTCGCTACCCTGGCAGGGCTGGCTTTCGTCAACACCCTCCCGCAGGCCTTCGTTATGGCTGTTTTATTTGGCATGGCCTACGGCGCATCCCAGGCAATCTATTTTGCCCTGGCGATGAAATACACGCAGCCGACCATCGCTGCTTCGATGTATTCGATCCTGATGGCGGTTACCAACGTCGGGCAGGGCATCGGCCTGGGTGTGGGTGGGGTGATGGCAAAGGGGTTGGGGTATGTGGCGACTTTTTTGATTTTCGGGGCAGCAATGTTTTTAATTTTACCCTTCTTTGGAGTGGTGTTCCGGAAGAAGTCCTGATTAATAACCTTATAGATATTAATGGATTAATATATAGTAGTCTTAGTAGGGGCTGTGGATATGTGGAGAAAGGTAATATGGGAGTAATAAACCCATAGTTGTGGGGGGTAGCGGATGCCGCTCCAGCAGATGCAGGGTAAAACAGGCGCAGAGATATCCCTGCGCCGCAGTGGATGGATGGGCAATAAAAATACCCCATCATTTATCCCACATTAAGCGAATCACATATGGGAAACAAACCAAAACACCCCCCATATATGGGGGTAACGGGTGTGCCAAAAATAGATCAAAAATTCGAGTTTTCCCCAGAAAGAGGGGGTTATCCACAGTTTTTCGCGAGTTATCCACAGAAAATCGCCCGTATAGAGAGAAGGGATTTGGGAATGAGCCCCTATATTTAGGCGTAGGTAGAAGGGAAGTCTTGGGGTATACTGGGATATCTGTGCTCGGAAGCCGACGGGAGGTATGCCTGTCGGCTGATCATTCCTTCAGCAGGAAGAGGATATTTCATGAGGAAGCGTTTATTTCAACCGCTGCTGCGGGAGCTGCGCCAATATGGGGCGCGCATAAAATTATTCCGGCCCAACGCGCGCCTTTACCTGTTGAATGTAATCATTACTGGCGCGGCGATGGGTGTGTTTCGTTTGCTGTTCAATTTCTACATCCTCAGCCTGGGTTACGATGAAGCCTTATTGGGGCAGCTGGTCACCGTCAACAGCCTGACGGCCTTGCTGTCCGCTTTGCCGAATGGCTATCTGGCGGATCTGCTTGGTCGCAAGGTCTCCTTGTTATTATCCGGCAGCCTGACTGCTCTATCGATCCTGGCGATGGTGCTCTGGCCTGGTCAGGCGGTTTTTTATATCGCCAATGTTCTGTTCGGGGTATCGCAGAGCCTGGCGGGGGTGACGATGAGCCCCTTCTTGATGGAAAATAGTGGGCCAGAAGAACGCACCTACCTGTTCAGTTTTGGATCAGGCTTGCAGATGGCCTCGGCTTCGGTAGGAAACTGGATCGGAGGCTATCTGCCGGGCTGGATGGCGGGCTGGCGGGGCGGGCTGCCAACGGACAGCCTGGCTTATGGCGCTTCTTTGGGCGTAATTGTGCTGGCCTCCTTCCTGGCTTTGCTTCCCCTGGTGTTTCTACATACTCCACGCCTGGAGCGCTCGGAGCGCTCGGTGTTCGCCCCGATCCGCTTTGCCGCTGAACACCCGGCCACCCTGGGCAAATTAATCCTGCCCATGCTGCTCACTTCCATTGGAGCGGGGCTGATCATGCCGTTCATGAACGTGTTCTTCCGCCAGGTGTACCACCAGCCAGACCCGGTCATTGGCACCCTGTTTGCCTGGGGGTCGCTGGCAATGGGGGTGGGATTATTAATTGCCCCTCCATTGGCAGACCGCATGGGCAAAATCCGCTTTGTGGTGATTACCCAGGCATTGTCGATCCCGTTCCTGGCGCTGCTGGGTTTTGCCCCCTGGTTCTGGCTGAGTGCGGCAGCCTATTACATCCGCGTGGCCCTGATGAACATGAGCGGACCGGTCTACCAGACCTTTGTTATGGAGCATGTAGATGAAGATGCCCGCGCCACGGTCGCCAGCCTGGTCAGCATGTCATGGAACTTCGGCTGGGCCTTCAGTCCCATGATCAGCGGCTGGTTCCAGGTGCGTTATGGCTTTGCCCCGCCTTTCCTGGGAACAATTATCCTGTATATCCTCTCGATTGTGCTCTATTGGGCTTTTTTCTGGCGAGGGAAAGTAGAACCCATTTCCGAGATGTAACCTTACCCCCGGTCTTGCATCTAAGCAAGAGTTAGAACGAAAAAATTCGGAGGTTAATGGTATGGAAATGGTGATTGATTTTCCCGGTGGTGCACGCGTGGATGCGCATTTTGGGCAGTTTACTGTGATGACGGATCAGCCCCCACAGGCTGTTGCCCCCACGCCCTTTGCTACTTTTCTGGCTTCGATTGGAACCTGCGCTGGCATCTATGTATTAGGATTTTGCCAGCAGCGCGGCCTGCCAACCGATGGTATTCGCATCGTCCAGCGTATGCACACCGACCCCTTCAGCGGAATGGTGGCTAAGATCGACCTGGAAATCCAGGTGCCGCCGACTTTTCCGGAAAGATATGCGCCCGCCCTGGTGCGAGCGGCGGATCTCTGCGCGGTGAAGAAACATTTTGAGCGCCCTCCGCAGTTTGATGTGTATACCCAAATCACAGAAGCAGTGCCAGCCTAAAGCTGGTTTATAAAACAGATTCAGTAATTCTTCTTCTCCTGATCGAAAACACCTGGGGCGGCTGGTCACCGCTCCAGGTACTTTTTAATGTTAAAATCTTCTGGATATTCTTGTGAAGAGATTGTACAGGCTAAATATAACCCGAGGCTGTGCGACCCACAGCCTCGGGTTTGGTATCAGTGAAGTAGGATGGGTTTACTGGATGGGGACGTAAATGTAGAGCGGCCCGCCCTTTTCCATGTCGAAGGTTTCATCATAATACTCGTAGTCCGGGCCCTTGGTGTAGGTATAGCCGGAGGTGGGCAGCCAGGTCTCAAAGGCATATTTGTAGGTCTCGTGGATGTTCCCCAGCATGCAGGGGAAGACGGCGTACTGCTGGGCGGGCACTTCCCACACTTCCATGCCGGTGGGGAGATCTTCCACCGAAGAGACTGCCATGCCTGCCAGGTACTTAAAAGAGCCATCCTCCTGGGTGCTGCCGCATACGCCAAAGGCGCCGTCTACCACGTTCTTGATCTCTCCCATGCGAGGGTTGAACTGCCCCCACATCTGGGCGATTTCGTTGTTTTCGTTCTTGCCGTGATACAGCAGGCCCACCGCGGTGAAGGCCGGTTTGCTGACGATCTTGGGTTCCATTTCAATCATCTCCTTGCGAATGCCAGATTCGCCTTGTTGTAATATAAAGAGTTGGTTTGGTTTCTTCTGCACGGGGAACTGCACTTCGGTGACCTGGGCGGCTGCGCCCGCCTCCGGCCCTTGCAGGTAGACATCCCGGTTGGGGCCGGCCATGCGGTAGCCGTGGGTCTCGACCCAGGTCATCAGGGCGCTGTAAGCCTCGGGCAGCCGCTCATAGGGGCCCTGGTGGATGGCGCAGGCCATGCTTTCCACGGCGGGCAGATCATGCGCCAGCGCTCCCTGCGTGACCGTCACGGGCCGGGTGAGCGGCGCCGCGGCCTCGACATCCAGGCCCTGGTCGCGATACTCGGCGTCATAGTAGATCGCCAGGTAGGGCGCCGCATCTGCGTTCAGGCTGCTGGCGCGCAGGGAAGCGCGCAGTTCTGCGATCAGCTGCTGGATGTGGCGGAAGCCTGGCAGCACCTGCCGGACGCCGATCACTGCCTGGGCTGGCACGCTTTTCAGCACCACCTCGTAGCTGGGCAGGGCGCCTTCCTGCTCGATCTGCCGCAGGCGTTCTTCCACGCGCTCCAGCCGGCTCTGTTCAGCCTGGATCTGGCGCTCCAGATCGCCCTGCTTCATGCGCATCATGCCGCGCAGTTCGGCCGCGGGCAGATCCTCTCGCAGGAGGTGCTGGATCTGCTCCAGTGAAAAGCCCAGGTCTTTGAGCGCCAGGATGCGGTTCAGGCGCGGCAGCTGGTCGGCGGTGTAGTAGCGGTAGCCGGTGAAGCGGTCGATCCAGGAGGGTCTGAGCAGCCCGAGTTTGCCGTAGTGCCGCAGTGTCTTGACCGACACCTGGGCGAGCTTTGAAAAGTCACCGATCTTGAACATACAAGTTCCTCGCAATCCTTGCTTCTGGCCAGAAGTGCGGTCATTCTACACCCTCCCACAAGGGGAGAGTCAAGAGGAAAAAGTAAGTTCTATGAAATCTCAGCGACCTGGAAAGCGATCTGGCCTTCAACGACAGTGAGGAGCACATTGAAATCCTGATCCAGCAGGACAAGATCGGCGTCCTTGCCGGTCTCCAGGCTGCCTTTGCGGTGCGAGACGCCCGCGGCGCGGGCCGCGTTCAGGCTGGACATGATCCAGATATCGGACAGAGAGCGCCCCGTGGCTTGCCGGGTGTTGCGCAGGGCGCGCTCCAGGGTCAGCACGCTGCCTGCCAGGGCGCCGTCCGGCAGACGTACGGCTCCTTCTCGGATGGTGACCATGCGGTTGTCGATCGGATAATCTCCATCTGGCAAACCCGCACCGCGGATGGCGTCGGTGATCAGGATGACGCCCTGCGGCTGCCTGGCATCTACCAGGATCTTCTGGGCGGCGGGGTGGACGTGGATGTTATCGGCGATCAGTTCGCAGCGCAGCTGGGGAATGGACAGGGCCGCGCCCACCGCCCCGGGTTCGCGGTGTCCGAAGCTGCTCATGGCGTTGAAGCAGTGGGTCACCTGGCTCAGTCCGTGCTGCACGGCAGTCTGCATCTGCTCATAGGTGGCGTCGGTATGCCCGGCTGCCACGGTGATGCCGCGGCAGACGCATTCATCGATCAGCCACAGGTTTTCTGGGAACTCAGGGGCTATCGCCAGCAGGCGCACCAGGCCGGTTTCCAGGTACGGCAGCGCCTCGTCGCGGCTGGCGCGGCGGATCAGACGTGCATCCTGCGCACCGCACCTGGCTGGGTTGAGAAATGGGCCTTCCAGATGTGCGCCCAGGATGGTCGCGCCTCCAGGAATCCGACCGGGAAGCTGGGTCAGCGAGTTCAAAGCCGCTGTGATCGCCTGCGGGGAGGCGGTCCAGGTGGTGGCCAGGAAAGAGGTGACCCCATGCCGGGCGTAAAACTGGGCCATCTGGCGCAGCCCATCGGGGGAGGCGTCCATGACTTCGTGACCCATGGCCCCATGCACATGCACATCGATGAAACCGGGCAGCAGAGCATGACCAGCGGCGTCGATGCTGTGAACGGGCATGGATGCATCGAACGCGGGAGGGAGGTCAGCGCCCAGGGCGCGGATCGTCTGCCCCTCCACCAGCAGCCAGCCTGGCGACCAGTCGCCGGTGGGAGTATACAGGTGAGCGTTATAGATCAGCAAATAAGCACAGCTCATGGCTTTGCACCCTGGTTTGATCTGGAACCAACCCAATATCGTTGAAAGATTGTGACCTGTATTTTACTTCAATGGGTTTGCCAACACAAACTGTGCTTGACAAGCATCCCACAACTGAGTAAAATAGGGACGCTTTGTAGGTAGTACTGTACTTTTAGGCCGAGATAGCTCAGTTGGTAGAGCACATGACTGAAAATCATGGTGTCGCCAGTCCGATTCTGGCTCTCGGCACTCTCGGCC
>JAFGQI010000148.1 GCA_016935755.1 Anaerolineales bacterium | reverse complement strand
GCCGCCTGGTGGTTTGGGTGGGTGTGCTTCTGGCTCTGCAATCGATATTTCTTGCCGCCCTGTTTCCAGTTATGTTTGGGCTGGAGGTTCAGCGTTTACCGGATATTTCTTACGAAACGCTGTTCCCCGAAAGAGGCCGGCTGGCTCCCTTCAGCCTGGAATTCAGCATCATCGGCGGTTTCCATATTGACATCCATTTGGGCGATGTCACCATGGGGGTGCCGATCAGCATCATCGCCGCGCTGGTGTTTTCTGGGCTGGCGATTCCTCTGCTGATCACCAGCATCGTATTTTTAGCCAACTGGAAGCATGCCTGGATGATCGCAGTCTTTTTCCAGGCTCTCTTGCTAACCCTAGCCCTGGTGATGTATTTTTATTTCCGACATCCCTATGTGTACCTGGTGATGATGTTTTCAATTGTGCTGGTTTTCTACCTGAACTACTACGAGGTGCGGGTAGCTTATCAGGTCGTCAGGGTATCTGAGGGAGGTAGTTCCCATGCAGCCTGAAGAACAGATTCAGCTGTTGCGCCGTTTTGAACCCGTGATGCGCTTTAATAAGGGAGAGAACTTTTTCCCGATGGATGTAGGGCCTTATCTAAGCGCCAGCAGCCTGTGGATGCAGAAGCCTGGAAGTGAAGCTGAGCTGCTGCTTGCCCAGGGGGAAGTGAATACGGAAACACTGTCGCTTCCCCGCCAGGAGGGTTTTGAGACGGTTTATTATCTGCGGTTCATTGAACCGGTAGATTTGCGCAATTTAATCGCCTACCTGCAGCAGAAACGTAAAGAACGCAAGGAACTTGGGATACAGCGGATGGGCGTTGGGCGCCTGGCGCGCGTGGGTTATGGGTCGCGCTTCGCAGATTTATTATTTTCGCTCAGCCTGCTGCTGCGCGGACGGGTGCCTGGCGACACCAGCGCGGCGGCTGTAATGGAATATTCACGTATCATGACCGAAAATGAGCATTATCGCTATCATGGGCGTGTGTTTGAACAAAATGGCTGGGTCGTGCTGCAGTACTGGTTTTTCTATGCCTTCAACAACTGGCGTTCGGCTTTCTTCGGGGTGAACGACCACGAAGCGGACTGGGAAAGCATCCATATCTTCCTGTACAAAACCGCCCAGGGTGAATATGTCCCCGAGTGGGTGGCGTATTCAGCGCATGAGTTTGTGGGCGAGGATCTGCGCCGGCGTTGGGATGACCCTGAGCTGCAGAAGGTTGGCGAACATCCGGTGATTTTTGTCGGCGCCGGATCACACGCCAGCTATTTCTCTCCGGGGGAATATCTGGCTGAGATCGAGCTGCACTTCCTCAGCCGGCTGTCGCGGCTCACCAGCCGGTTGGGGCAAGCCTGGTCGCGTTTTATCGGACGCGAAGAGAACGGCAGATCGGGGGTGGTCAACGTCTTTCGCATTCCATTCGTCGATTATGCCCGCGGGGACGGTTTGCAGCTGGGAGCTGAACAGCAAAAAGAGTGGTCGCTCCCTGTGCTGATTGAACCGCCTCCCGCGTGGATTTCCCAGTATCGCGGGCTGTGGGGGCTGTATGCCCGGGATCCGATTGCAGGTGAAAACGCCCCCGCCGGGCCGATGTATGGACGCTTTGGCGATGTCAGGCGCACCTGGTGCGATCCTGTGGGATGGTGTGGGCTGGATAAGGTACCGCCGCCGGACAAGGCGCTGGACTTGCTGCGGCATCAGAAAACAGAACTGTTGGATCTAAATCAGCATCTGGATCAGGAGATTGAGCAGAAGAACAAAGCTCTGACTGAGATGGGCCTGGTCAGCGCGGCGATCCGTGACCAGGCGCATATGCGGCTGCTGGATTTGGATCATTCGGCTCGTGTGGCGACATTATCGAATGAACTGGCGCAGGCCAGAGCGAAAAAAGCCTCCAACAACACATTGCTGGAATCGTTGGAGCTGTACGAGCAGCGCCTGCTGCGAGGCGAGCGCGACCCCGCACGAGCGCACATCCGCCTGGCGCAGCAGCCCGCCTCTGAAACAGATTTACGGGTCAGCCGGCTGGTGGAGCTCTGGTCAGCCCTGAGCATTGGATTGCTGATGATCGGGTTTGTCGGCCTGGTGCTGTTTTCTCGCCAGCACATGATCCTGGGCTTGATCGTGATGATCTCCGTCTTTGTCTTCCTGGAGTCGGGCTTTCGCCGCCAGCTGGCCCAGCTGATCAACAGCATGGCGGTTGGTCTGGCGGTCGTGTGCGCCTTGATCATCCTGTGGGAACATTTCTGGATCGTGGTGGTCCTGGGTGTGCTGTTTGCCGGCGTCTATATCTTGTGGGAGAACCTGCGCGAGTTTCTCACTTGAGCAGCGCGGCGAGGGGCAGGGAATGGAGACCGGCTGGCTCAGACCGCAGCCAGACTCAGCGCTGCCTGCAGCAGCACGTTTGCTCCATTGACACAGTCTTCCCAGTGAGTGTATTCGCGGCCTGAGTGGCTGGCGCCCTCCACCGAAGGCACAAAAATCATCCCTGCCGGGCAGATCTGCGCCAGGGATTGGGCGTCATGCCCTGCGCCAGATGGGAGGGACAGCCAGCTCAATCCTGACGACCCGGCAGCCCGCTGAATCGCCTGTTGGGCTGTCTCGTGCATGGGGGTTGGGTGATGCCTGCCCAGGAATTCCCTCTCCAGTTTCAATCCATAATTTTCTGCGGCAGATTGCGCCAGCTCCATGAGTGACGCCTCCAGGCTGGCAAAAGTTGTCTCGTCTGGGGCGCGGAATTCCAGCGCCAGGCTGGCGCTGCCAGGTACGATATTGAACGCTCCGGGCGAAAAATGCATCTCCCCCACGTTCACCACGCAGGAGGAGAAGCGCTCCAGCACCATCTGGCGAGCTTGCAGGGTGAAGGCGCAGGCGCCCTGGGCGGCGTCCAGGCGATCGAGCATGGGGGTGGTTCCAGCGTGGTCTGCCCTGCCTAAAAACGTCAGGCGATAGGATGTGATCCTAACGATGGTTGTGACCACTCCGATCTGCACCCCGGCCTGCTCCAGGCAGGGCCCCTGCTCGATATGCAGTTCCAGATATCCAGCCAGGCTGTCAGGTTCCCGGCGCGCCTGGTAAAAGCCCTCTTCGCTCAGACCGGCGCGCTGCAGGCCCTCCAGCAGGGCTGCTCGTCCACCGCGCGGCGCGAGCAGCGCCTCAGGCTCCAAAAGTCCAGCCAGGGCCGCGCTGCCCAGCAGCCCGTACAAAGTGCCTTCTTCGTCGGTGAAATCGATCGCTTCCAGGTGCACAGGCAGGCTCAGGTTCGCCTCCTGGATGGTGCGCAGCACTTCGAGCGCTGCCAGCACACCCAGGGCACCATCATAGCGCCCGCCGTGCGGGACGGAATCCAGATGGGAGCCGAGCAGCAGGGTTTTGGCCTGTGCCTGTCTGCTCCGCAAGATGGCTGAGTGGTTGCCCGCCCCGTCCAGGGAGAATTCCAGACCATCCTGCAGGATGCGCTGGCGGAACCATTCTCGCACCGCCAGATGGGCTGCGCTGAAAGTGGGACGATCTACGCCGCCAAATTCATCCGCACCGATGGCTGATAAAACATCGAAATCTCTTTTTAATCTGAGAGAATTAATCTGAATTTTGGTATCCATTGAGATGATTTTTCATGTTATAATATTTACTAAGCAAAAATACGATATTGCTTAGCAATGGAGTGATTAGGATGTCTTCTCTTACGGTTAAAGTCAGTAAACGTTTTCAGATAGCAGTACCATCCGCCGCCCGCGAGAGGTTGAACATTCGCAGCGGCGATACCCTGATCGTGGATATCCAGGATGGGATGATTGTCCTGCTGCCTCGACCAGAAAATTACACAGATCACCTGGCCGGGCTTCACCGTGAAATCTGGCAGGGCATTCCTGTGGATCATTATATCCGAGAGGAGCGCGATTCTTGGGAAGCCTCTTTGGAAGATTGAGCTCATGCCAGAAGTTAGGTTTGGACACATCGGTTTTCATCTATCATTTTGAAGCCAATCCGGTCTATCTGTCTCTGACCACCGAAATCTTGAAAGGTATTGAGGTGGGTCATTGGAAGGGGATTACTTCAGTTATCACGCTGATGGAGATAAATGTTAGACCTCTCCGTTTAGGTCAACCCGAAATTGCCCGCATGTATGAGGCAATCCTGGTTCATTTCCCCAATCTCAAGATCATTAATCTTGATCGAGATGTTGTGCGAAAAGCTGCTTTTATACGCGCCAATTATCACCTGCATACCGCCGATGCCCTCCAGGCAGCTGCATGTATTTTACATGGATGTGATACGTTCATCACCAACGATAGATTGCTGAACCGCCTGCAAGCGGAACTCAATGTAGTTTTATTGGATGACTTGCGTCAGGATCAGTCTCAATAGAACCTCCCCCGCCCTGAAATCGTCCAAATCTCCTGCACCTTTTCATCCTGCATGACGATGTAGCGATCATGCAGGTTCACGGTTGTGCATACATGGCTGGGGATGATCTCGATCCGGTCTCCCGGCTGAAACCTGGCCTGCTCTGGATCGACTTCTAAGAGGCCATGTTCCTCGCTCAGGCGGAGGAGCTTCACCCCCGGCAGACCGGCGACTACGGGTAGGCCGTTATCGGTGGTCAGGGCCTTCATCCCCGCGTCGATAATCGCTCGCTGCGGGCTGGGCGTGCTGATCACGGTGGCCTGCAGAGTTAAAGCCTGGCGGAAGGGCAACCCCAGCTGGTTGTACTTTACATCCATGAAGGGATAGGAGCCAGCCTCGATTTCAGTCACCCCGGGGAAGTCCCCGCTCAAGAAGGCGGTGCCGGTGCCGCCCGCGCTGACGATTTCAACCTCCAGTCCATGGGAGCGCAGCAGGTCGGCGGTGCCAGTAAGTTTGGTCATCGCCTGGAACGCATTTTCCTGGCGCCTGTGAGGATCGATCTCAAAGACAGTGTGGCCCTCATAACCCAATAAACCGGCGAAGTGCACCCCAGGCAGTTGGGCTGCCAGGCGCGCCAATGGCAGGCAGGCTTCTCCTGGCGGAACTCCGCAGCGGCCCATGCCCACATCCACCTCGATCACGATCCCCACGATGCTGCCGGCTTCGTGCGCCGCCTCGGCGATCTGGTGCAGGTTGGTCTCCTGATCCACTGCGACGATGATCTGAGTACCTCGGGCCAGTTCTGCCAGGCGGATCATCTTGCGCAGATCGACCACCTGATTGGCGATGAGTATGTTCTCAACACCGGCCTCAGCCAGCACTTCGGCTTCGCTGAGCTTGGCGCAGGTCATGCCGATGGCGCCCATCTCAATCTGGAGGAGCGCCAGCTGGGGTGATTTGTGCGTCTTGAAATGCGGGCGCAGCTTTGCAGACCGATGCCGGAAAAAGTCAGCCATGCACTCCAGATTGGACTCCATCGCCGCCCGGTCGATCAGCAAGGCTGGCGTGGGGATGGAAAACTTTGGTGAACCAATAGGGGGCAGATACCAGGTATTCTTCATGCCAGGCATTATATCAAGGACATCCCCTGCCGGGGAAATCAGCAGGGGATGTTGGTTTGAGCACAGCGAAAAGCTAGATGGAAAAGTCCTGTCCTTGCCAGACGCCATGCAGAGGCTGATGCAGCTCTGGCTCGTGGCTGGCATGACCGTTGATGCGCTCTTCCAGGCGTTCGACATGGGCGACCAGGGCAGCCAGCGTTTCGCCGATGGTGTCAGGCAGACGGTTGTGCTCCAGGTCGGGAGTGGGTTTTTCAGGACGAGAAAGACTGCGTTCGATCACCTGCCCCGGCACGCCCACCACCACGGAGTTCGGCGGCACCTCTTTGACTACCACAGCGTTCGCTCCGATGCGGCTGTTCGAGCCGATGGTGATGGCGCCCAGCACCTTGGCACCCGCTCCGATCACGACATTGTCTTCCAGGGTGGGGTGGCGTTTGCCCTTATTCAGGCTGACGCCCCCCAGGGTGACACCGTGATAGAGAGTGACGCAGTCGCCCACCTCGGCGGTCTCGCCGATCACCACACCCATGCCGTGATCGATGAAGAAACGGTGACCGATCTGCGCCCCAGGGTGGATTTCGATGCCAGTCAGGCTGCGAGTGAGCTGTGATACCCAGCGGGCAAGCAGCTTCAGCTGATGTGTCCACAGCCAGTATGAGACGCGATGACCCCAAACCGCGTGCAGCCCCGGGTAGCAAAGCAGGATTTCCAGCACGCTGCGGGCGGCGGGGTCGCGATCCAGAACTGACTGTATATCCTCCCGCAGGGTGCCCAGCAAGCCGCCGGGTGATTTTAGATCGGGCTGCTCCATGCAGGGTGTATGCGCGCTCATCTCAGGCCTCCAATCCGGCGAACAAGGCCGTGCTCAGGTAGCGCTCGCCGAAGGACGGGATGATCACTACGATCATCTTGCCGCTGTTTTCAGTACGCTGAGCTGCTTGCAAGGCGGCCCAGGCAGCCGCACCGGAGGATATGCCCACCAGCAGCCCTTCTTCTCGCGCCATGCGCCGGGCGGTCTCCATGGCGTCCTCACCCCTCACAAGAATAATTTCGTCGAAAATCTGGGTGTTCAGCACCTGCGGCACAAAGCCCGCGCCGATGCCCTGGATGGGGTGCGGCCCTTTTTGCCCGCCGGACAGGACAGGCGAGGCCTCCGGCTCGACGGCGATGATCTGGACGCCTGGCTTGCGCTGCCGGAGCACCTCTCCCACGCCGGTAATGGTCCCTCCGGTGCCAACCCCCGCCACCAGGATGTCCACCTGCCCATCGGTATCGCGCCAGATTTCCTCCGCGGTGGTGCGGCGGTGGATTTCTGGGTTGGCGGGGTTGTTGAACTGCTGCGGCATGAAGTAGCGCGGGTCAGCAGCAGCCAGCTCTTCGGCTTTGCGGATGGCTCCGCCCATGCCTTCGCTGCCAGGGGTCAGGATCAACTCTGCGCCATAGGCTTTCAAAAGCATGCGGCGTTCCTTGCTCATCGTTTCGGGCATGGTCAGCACCAGGCGATAGCCGCGCGCCGCGCACACCATCGCCAGCGCGATGCCCGTATTGCCGCTGGTCGGCTCGACGATGATCGTATCCGCCTGGATCAGACCAGCTTTTTCAGCCGCCTCGATCATGGCTGCGCCGATGCGGTCTTTCACACTGTGGGCGGGATTGAAGAATTCCAGCTTGGCGAGCACCTGCGCACCGCTCCCCTGCGTGATGCGCTGCAGGCGAACCAGAGGGGTGTTTCCAATCAATTCAGTCACATTCTGCGCGATTTTCATGTGTATCTCCATCATCAATAATCCATCAGGTTTAGAAAAATAAAAAAACCACTGTCTACCGGGTATCGTGCGCCCGGTGCAGGCTCAGTTGGGGTGCCAGGGGCAGCCCATTCCCCTGCGGGGAACTGTCCAACGCCTGCTACAGTGGTCTAAAGATGCACAGATGACGACCCTCAGCGGGTCGTGTGGGCGAGGCGGTGGTTACAGTCCCCGCCTCGAACAGGAGCAAGGTAACAGCTTCATCCGTTGCATTTATCTATCCAGGATCAAATTTGGCTTATTTTAGACAGGAAACCATATCTTGTCAAGAGATGAGGGTAAATTGGATAAAAACAGGTTGTTTTCATTTCGGAGCAGTATTGGTATACTGGACGGATGCTGAATCATCGGATCGCCATCGACCGGGTGATGCTGCTGCCGAAGGCATTTTATTTTATTCTTCTTTGCTGCCATGGCAGCCTTATACCCCTACCTGGCTGTCTATTTTCAAGATGAGCATTCAAAACCTGGCGCAGCACAGCCGCCATTGGATCGATTTCTTTCGTGACGCGGAATACTTCCGGCGTCTGTATAAGACTGCCTTGCCGATTGCCACTCAGCAGTTCATCATGTCATCTCTGAACATGGTGGGTGTCATCATGATTGGCCAGCTGGGAGATGCACCGGTGGCAGCGGTGGGGCTGGCTAACCAGATTTTCTTCCTGCTGAACCTGATTTTATTCGGCATAAACAGCGGGATGGCAATCTTCACCGCCCAGCTGTGGGGCAAACATGACATTCCCAATATTCACCGCGTGTTAGGTCTGGCGCTCAGCATGGGGGCTGTGGTGGGGCTGTTCTTCTTTGGCGTGGCGCAGTTCGCCCCGCAGGCGGCCCTGGGGATATATACGAAAGATCCAGCGGTGGTTGAGCTGGGCAGCCAGTACCTGCACATCTTCGGTTGGTCGTTTCTCTTTATTCCGGTGTCTTTCAGCTATGCTTTGGTGCTGCGCAGCACGGGTGAAGTGCGCATTCCGCTGGTAGTTACTTTGATTACCCTCAGCTTGAACACGCTGCTTAGCTTCGGTCTGATTTTTGGCAATTTTGGATTGCCCCGCTTGGAGACACGTGGAGCGGCAATCGCTGTGCTGGTGGCGCGCATCTTTGAGATGACCCTACTGCTGTGGATTACTTACCGCAGGCGCACACCGGCTGCCGCCCGGCTGAGCGATATGTTTAATCAGAATATTTCCTTTATCAGCCGGGTGCTCAAGCCGGTGCTGCCGGTGGCTTTCAACGAGCTGTTCTGGTCATTGGGCATCACTACCTACAATGTTGTCTATGCACGCATCGGCACGGACGCCATCGCGGCGATGAATATTGCTTCCTCCATAGAAACACTAGCTCTGGTGATTTTTTCAGGCGTTGGCCATGCCTGCGCCATCCTGGTGGGCCACCAGATTGGGGCGGGCGATGAGAAGAACGCTTATCGCTATGCAGTGCGCTCGCTCAGCCTGGGCGCTCTGGGAGGCGTCCTGGTGGGTGGGCTGATTATGGCTGGCTCAGGGCCTCTGCTGACATTATATAAAGTCTCGCCGCAGGTGATCGACTACGCCCACAAGGTGCTGACGATCCTCAGCCTGCTTCTGTGGCTGCGCGCCACCAATATGATCTTGTTTATTGGGGTTCTGCGCAGCGGCGGCGATACCCGCTTCGCTTTCTTGCTGGACGCGGTGATCATCTGGGTGCTGGGGGTGCCGATGGCTTTCCTGGGCGCGTTTGTCTTCCATCTGCCGGTTTATTGGGTCTATCTGATGGTGCTCAGTGAGGAACTGACCAAGTGCGTTCTGGGGCTGTGGCGGGTGTATTCTAAAAAATGGATCCATAACCTGGCTCAAACGGTGTAAGGCGATGATAGATAAATGAGAATGGCAGGGGCTGGTTGTTTGTCACCAGGCGATGTATTGGAATGCTTTCGTGCTCAGGTGCTTGCGCAGATGATACAATTATAGCCATACCAGGTAACAGGAGGCCAGCATGACATCCGAAGCGGCGAAGATCAAAAAAATTGTTATCTGCACAGGCGGCGGCGATGCGCCAGGGTTGAACGCGGTCATTCGGGCGGCTACCTTAGCTGCGCTCAATCGCAACTGGGAGGTCTATGGTATCCGCGATGGCTACAACGGCCTGCTGATGCCTGAGCAGTATCTCGAAGGCGGCCTGCTGCGGCTGACGCGTGACCGGGTGCGCGGCATCACCCATCTGGGCGGGACGATCATCGGCACAACCAACCGGGGCAACCCGCTGCGCTTCCCGGTCAAGAAGCTGGATGGGACAGTCGAAGAGGTCGATCGCACGGATGAACTGCTGCGCGCCTTTCTGCTGCACCAGATTGATGCCCTGATCTCAGTGGGCGGGGATGGCTCGATGGAAATCGCCCATGCCCTGGCGAAGAAGGGCCTGTGGGTGGTAGGTGTGCCAAAGACGATAGACAATGACCTGGATGGCACGGTGATTACTTTCGGTTTTGATACCGCGGTCTCCTTCGCCACCGAGTGTCTGGATCGGCTGCACACCACGGCTGCCTCACACCAGCGAGTGCTGGTGGTGGAGGTGATGGGCCGCTACGCTGGCTGGATTGCTCTGGAAAGCGGGGTCTCTGGCTCGGCGGATGTGATCCTGATCCCGGAAATTCCCTATGATATTAAAAAGGTAGCGCAGAAGATCCGCGAGCGCGACGAACTCGGTCGCAATTTCTCGATTGTCATGGTGGCAGAAGGGGCCAAGCCTCTGGGAGGGGATGTATCGGTGGTCAGCCGGGAAGTCGGCCGGGCCGAGCGTCTGGGTGGGGCTGGCGAGCGGGTAGCTCACGATCTTCAGGAGCAAACTGGCAAGGAAACCCGCCTGGTGGTCTTGGGTCACCTGCTGCGCGGCGGCACGCCGACCACTTTTGACCGTCTGATTGCCCAACGCTTTGGCGCCGCGGCAGTGCGCGCTCTGGAGCAGGACCAGCGCGGGGTGATGGTTGCCCTGGATCCGCCCACAGTCAAATATATCCCGTTGGAAGAAGCTACCCAACGTATGAAAACCGTCCCCCTGGATTGTGATATCATGCTGACGGCGCGGGATTTAGGGACTTCCTTCGGAGATTGAGAAGAGATAAGCGATTAGCTGGACTGCTGCAGCCCTAGCACGCGCACAACCCGCAGCGGCTCAGCTTTGCCGTGCGCCTCGAAAGGCGGGACGCTCTCATCCGCCAGGATGTGATCCGCAACCCGCTGATGCAGTTCCTGGCTGATCAAAATGGTGACGAATTCGGGCACTTCGCCGCCCGGCGGGCGCGGCGTCTGCATGGCGGTCTTGCAGTAGCCCTCGATGCGGGCGGCCGTGTTGGCGGGATCGCCGATGATCGCATAATCCACCCGCCGCCCACCTCCCACAATGGCATCCACCATGGCCCCAAAGTGAACGCCGATACCCATCTGCATGGGTTCCTGGTCGTGCAGGGGCCAGTCTGTCTGCAGGGCGGCTGCCGCCTGGGACATATTAATCGCCGCCCGCACCGCGCTAAGCGCCGGGTCGGGAATCGGTTCGGGCAGACCGAACATGATCAGCAGCCCGTCCCCCAGCATCCGGTAGATCACCCCACCTTCTTTGAACACCGCTTCAGACATGACATCCAGATACCGGCTGAGAAAGGCAACCATCTCGCTGCTGCGGTTCTGGCGCATCAGGATTTCGGTGGTGCGGGTGAAATTCCGAATATCGGCGAAGAGCACGGCGGCTTCCTTGGCGGGATGATCGGCGCGGCGCAATTCCTCCCAGTTGTCCAGCACTGCCTGCAAGCGTTCCGGCGACATCATCCCGGCAAAGCGCTGGCGCAGCAGGCG
>JAFGQI010000147.1 GCA_016935755.1 Anaerolineales bacterium | reverse complement strand
ATGAAGCAGGCTTCCTTGGAGGCAAAGAACAGGTAGAACGCCCCCTTGGAGATGCCTGCCGCCGCGGCCAGCTCGTCGATGTTGGTTTTCTTCAGCCCGTGGGCGCTGAACAGCCGCTGGCCCTGCTCGAGCAGCCGGGCGCGGATGATCTCCTTCTCTTGATCGCTGAATCCTTTGGGCATCTGGCCTCCTGTGAATATATGACTATATGTCATTTATAGTCATATAGGATTATATCATATAATCCGATAAGCCCCAAGACCGCGAAGACAGCTTCAATAAGATAAAAAATAGGTTAGAATCATCCCATCGGCGCAGGTCATCTTTTCCCAGGAGGGATCGCCCATGCCACTCACTATTGGACAGATCATCTACAACAACCGCTACCGCATCGACGGTTTGCTGGGCAAGGGGGGTATGGGGGCGGTCTACCAGGCCTGGGATACCACTCTGGAAACCCCCGTCGCCATCAAAGAAAACCTGGACGCTTCGCCCGAAGCCCATAGGCAGTTCAGCAAGGAAGCTCGCATGCTGGCGCGCATCTCTCACCCCAACCTGCCGCGGGTCATCGATTACTTCTTCCTCGAGGGCCAGGGGCAGTACCTGGTGATGGATTTCGTCGAGGGCGAAGACCTGAAAGCCATGCTCGACCGCCTGGGACGGCTGGACGAGGCGCAGGCGCTCACCTGGATCGGGCAGGTGTGCGAGGCGCTAACCTACCTGCACAGCCAGCCCCGCCCCATCATCCACCGCGACATCAAACCTGCCAATATCCGCGTCCGACCCGACGCCCAGGCCATGCTGGTCGATTTCGGCATCGCCAAGGTCTACGACGCCCAGCTGGCGACCACTACCGGCGCCAGGGCGATCACCCCCGGCTTCAGCCCGCCCGAGCAGTACGGCAGCGGTCATACCGACATGCGCTCGGATATCTACGCCCTGGGCGCTACCCTGTATGCCGTGCTCACCGGCAAGACGCCGGTCGAGAGCGTCCAGCGCATGATCACCCACACCCCCCTGCCCATGCCGCGCGCCCTCAATCCCGCCATCAGCCCACAGGTGGAGGCCGCTCTGATCAAGGCCATGGCTGTGCACAGCAACGATCGCTACCAGACCGTGGAGCAGTTCCGCCAGGCCCTGCTCGGCTCATCCGCCAGCCTGCTGGTGGGTGGGGTGAGGCCGCCGCAGCCTCAATCCCGGCCCCTGCAGGCAGCGCAGCCTGTGGCAAAGCCTGTGGCGACGCCAGTGGCGACGCCAGCACCTACCCTGCATACCCCCGCTTTGCCCCCTGCGCCACGCCAGGATGTCTCCATCCCCGCTGCAGAGCAAACCGGCCTGTCCCAGGCTGTGCTGATCGCTGCTGCCCTGGGGGTTGGGCTGGCGCTGATTGTCATCATCGTGGCGATCGGCGGGCTGGTGGGCTACAGCCTGTTTGCCCCCAAATCCAGCCCCACCGCCGTTCTGAGCAGCCCCAGTCCCACTGCCACGCTGGCGGCTACGCCCTCTCCCACCTCCACCCAGCCCCCGCCAGCTTATTCCGGCTTCCAGCTGGCCGCCCTGGTCAAGAACCAGGATAACCGCCTGTTCCGCTCCGTGGCGGTCGAAGGAAGCTATCTCTTCACCCTAGCGCGGGACGGCTGGCTGATGATCTACGATCTGAGCAGCCTCGCGCCCGGCGCGGAGATGCAGCTGCTGGCTTCACCCGCCGCTACCCAGCAGGTGGGCAACGATATCGGCCTGCTGATTTCTGCAAAGCTGCTCTACGTCTTCGGGTCGGATGGGTTGGAGGTGTACGCCCTGGCTGACCCGCTGAAACCAGCCCTGGTCGCCACGGTGAAGGGCGACCCCATCTTCAGCCTGGCGATTCAAGGGGATCTGCTGGCGGCGGGCAGCGCGGGCGGGGTCGGGCTGTATGACCTGAGCAGCCCGTCTCAACCTAAGCTGATCAAACGCCTGGAGCTGAAGCGCGGCGGCGGCACGGCTTATATCTTCGCCCTGGCGATGGATGAAGACCGCCATTTATTCACTTCCGATTTCCTGTCGGAAGACCCCAGCAAAGCCGGGCTGAATATGATCGACCTGTCCAATCCCTCTAATCCGGTGGTGGGCAAATATTACGAGCAGCCCGAGGCAGCCCACCATCTCTACCTGACCGGCGGTCAGCTGATCACCTGCTCAGCTCACATCCTGCAGCTCTGGAATGTGACCGACCCGGCGAATCTGGTCCAGACGGACAGCATCGACGCCCAAAACGCCAACTGCGCTTTGCACGGCAGCAGCCTGGTGATCAACGGGGCGGCGATGAAAGTGCTGCCGGGCGTCTTTCAGCCGCTGGCGACCTTCATGGATGTGGCAGGCGGCGCGGAGGAGTACTTCCCCTACGGGACGGCGGTCAGCGGAGAGTACATCTTCCTGGCGCAGGCGGAGGAGATCATCGTCATCGCTGCGGGGCAGTGAAGATTACCCCACCACCGTCTCCACCGCCAGCCAGGCGAAGCGCAGCCCGAAGCCGATCAGCGCCAGCCCGGCCACCAGCCCGACCACCCGCAGCAGCCCGGCGCTCAGATAGCGCCGTCCCAGCGAGGAGAGCAGCGAGGTGGTGGTGTGCCACAGCAGGATGCCGATCAGGATCGCCGCGCTGCTCAGCAGGGCCTCCAGCCGGGTGCGCGAGACCGTTGTCCCCAGCAGCGAGCCGTAGATGCCCACCCACCACACGATGGCGATGGGGTTGGAGATATTGACCAGGTAGCCCGCCAGCAGCGGATGGCGGGTAGGGCCGCTGTGCTGGAAGAACATCAGGTCGAGCCGGGCGCCGTCGGGCAGGGTGTCGCGCAGGCTGGCGATCACGCTCTGCGCCCCCATGTAGATCAGGAACAGCGCCCCCAGCGCCCACACCAGCGCCTTCACCCAGGCGATCTCCATGAACCAGGACAGGCCGAAGAAGACCAGCAGCAGGTAGGTCAGATCGGCGCAGGTCACGCCGATGCCGGTGAGCAGGGCGGGGATAAAGCCGCGCTGCAGGCCGCTGCGGATGACCGCTACCCCCGAGGGGCCCAGCGGCGCGGCCAGCGACAGCCCCAGCAGGATGTTGCGCAGGATTTCAGGCATGCCTGAACTATAGAGCATCCGGGCGGTTTTGTCAACTGGCTTTCAATCAGGCCTGGTGCACCACCTTCCCACCCACCATGGTCAGGTCAATGGTTGCCTTGAGCAGATCCTCCGGCACAGCCGTGTACGGGTTGTCGTGCCACACGATCAGGTCGGCGAGCTTGCCTGGTTCCAGCGAGCCTCTCTCATCCTCGGCAAAATCGGCGTAAGCGCCCACCATGGTGTGGGCGTACATGGCCTCTTCGAAGGTCATGGCCTGCTCGGGGCTGACCGGCTTCTTGGTATAGGTGGCGCGCACCATGCTGGCAAACAGGGTGGACATCGGATCCCACCAGGGCATGGAGGGCGCGTCTGAGCTGAGACACACGGGGATGCCCATATCCAGCCAGGTGCGGGTGGGGATCATGCGCTGCGTGCGCTCCTCGCCCCAGATGCGCTCGCAGCCATCCGCAAACGCCCGGATCAGGGTCGGCTGGGTGGAGATCACCACCCCCAGATCCTTGGTGCGCTGCAGGGCATTGTCAGTGTTGAGCACCGAATGCTCGATGCGGTGGCGCGGATCGGAGCGCGGGTTTTTGTTCATGGCGTTTTCGATGGCATCCAGGGCCAAATCCACCGCCGCATCGCCGCCGGTGTGCAGCGCCACCTGGTAGCCAGCGTCGTGGAAGGCGCGCACCACCTCGAACAAATCCTTCGGCTTCCAGATGGGCATATCCCAGGCGATGCCGTTGTGTTTTTCGTTGGTGTACGAAGCCTCCAGACCGCCGTCCACCTGCAGTTTCGCCCCGGCAAAGTGCATGAAGTCGGACTCGTAGCGGATGGCCTCGATATCCTGGATGCGCCCATCCAGCTCCTGGATGTACTCCAGCACATTCATCACCTGCCCGCGGATGGTCATCTCTCCCCGTTGGGCGATGTTGAAGTAAGCCTGCATGCGGTTCATATCGCGGGCATAGACATCCTGGAAGCTGGTCACGCCCATGGCTGCGAAGGTGGCCTGCGGGTTCAGGATGCTGTTTTCCATCGCCTGCAGATCCAGCATGTCGCGCGGCCACAGGCGGCGGAATACATCCATGGCCGGGTGGTTCATAATCGTGCCGTTGGGCTCGTTATTGGCCTCTCGCAGGAAGCGCCCATTGCCCGGATCCTTGGTGTTAGCGTTTACATTCGCCATCTCCAGCGCCAGGCTGTTGACCACCGCCATGTGCCCGCCCATGTTGATCACCATCACCGGGTGGTTGGGCGAAACCGGATCGATATCGTGCTTGTCTGGTGGGCTTCCATTAAAGGACACCCAGCCCGCCCCGACCACCCACTCTCCGGGCGGCGTGACCGCGATGCGCTCGGCCAGTTTGGCCTGCATGTCTTCGATGGTGAAGACCGCCGGCCAGTTGCAGTCCACGTAGGCGGTGCCGATCAGCCCGCAGGCGCTCAGGTGGCAGTGGGCGTCGATCAAGCCGGGGGTGACCGTGCGCCCGCCCAGGTCGATCACCTGGGTGCTCTCGCCCGCCAGGGCGCGCACGGCCTGGTCGTCGCCGACCAGCATAATGACGCCATCCTTGACCGCCAGGGCTTTGGCGGTGGTGCGTTGGGCGTCGATGGTGACGATATTGCCGTTCACCAGGATGGTGTCCACGAATTCGCCCGCTCCCAGGACGGGAACCGGGCGCGTCGCTACGCTGACGGGTGTGGGAATTGCGGTCAGCTGCACCTTCTTGCAGCCGCCCAGGGCCAAACCGGCGGCGCCAAGCGCTGCCCCGCTCACCTTCAGCAAGTCGCGGCGAGTCAAGCGGGGGTGATGGTGGTGGTGGCTCATCTTCTTCCTCCTTTTCTCTATTGGCGTGGGACGTTTACAGCAACCAACGGCGCTGCCCTCGAAATGTGCTTCAGCTGGTTTTAATCATGATGACCGCCCCCAAAACGCGATGCAGCGAGCCTTCTCGGGCTGATGCGTTAATAATTGGCTAATCTTACCACATTTTTTTTGCAGCGGACGAGAGACCTGCTCTTAACCCCAAGAGGCCTTAGAAAAAGCTGAGAGAAAACCACAGAGATCACCGAGAAAGACCGCAAAATCTCTGTGCTCTCTATGTGCTTTGTGAAAAAAATCTGTACCCTGCGCGGTGTTCTCTCCCTCTCCCGGCGCTGCCGTTGGGTGGCGTAGGGGCGACCCGTCAAGGCCATCACGCGCCCATTCTGGCAGAGGGGCTGCGGGTTCTCGCCTCCCATCTGGCAATGGGTGGGTCGCCCCTACCTCGACATCTTCGCGCCCTTTGCGTCTTGGCGGTTTTCTCTTCTACCGCCCCTGGCGAATGAATTCGCTCCAACGCAAAGCGCGCAGCCTGCGCAGGCTTTCTTTACCACCAAGCAACTGTGATAAAAGTCAAGGGTTCTGGTGTCAGGCAGGCAGAGAAACCCAGGGTGAATGGTGGCGCAAGATTGCATT
>JAFGQI010000146.1 GCA_016935755.1 Anaerolineales bacterium | reverse complement strand
TACTCTGAACCGTATCGTCTCTCTGGCTATATCGATCTTCGCTCATTTGATTTTTGCTAATGTCCGAACTCTTGTCCGAAGCTGAGAAAAATCGTTTTATGCTAGAATCACAGGGCGAGTGAGCAAATGAAAAAATCCTTCTTGATTGTATGCCTTCTCTGGGCGGTGCTTGCCTGCCAGGTCATCCCTACCCCTCCGCCGCTGAAGACGCCCGCCTGGCGAGACAGAACACCCGAGGTCACACCAACCATCGCTGGGCTGGGGAATGCCACTCCCGAACCACTTGCCAGCACCCCCCCGTTAATATCAGCCACACCCGCCATAAAAACCACCCCGGCTGCAGCGCCAGGCGAGCTACAGCCATTTCCAACTCCCTCGGAGCCAGGTTTTGCCTCCCAAAAGATGACCGCCTGGGCTCCGGCGCCCTATGCAGAAACCAACGACTCTCTTCCGGTCACAATAGAGAACCTGGTGAACCGGGAATGTCTGGCCGGCTTGACCCTCAGCCAGCGCAATTTCCTGAGCGAGAATGGTTTTGTCGTCATGCGCAGCCAGGAAGCGCAGTTTATGGATATCCGCACACGCGTTTCAGCAAGCTATGGTCAACCTTATTTTCTGACCAGCGATGCGGCCTACCATGCGCTGCACCTGGCGTTCGATGAACTGCTGGCAGCCCTGGAACGGGAAGAACTCCGACCTCGTGTGGTCGCTATTACCCGTGCCATCTACCAGGAAGTCATTTCATACTATCCTTTTGCGCGCGGCAAAAACCTGGAAGATGATGTCCAAATGGCGGCTGCTTACCTGGGTGTCGCCTTGCGCCTGTTTGATCCCCAGGCCAGCCTGGAGCCAGATCTGGCAACAAATGTGGAAGCCCAAATCGAACAAATCCAGGCAGGTAGGGGCATCGAGAATTCGCGCTTGATGCCGAATTTTCAGGATGATTACACCGCCTACCAACCCGTTGGTCACTACGCCGAAGATGAGAACTTGAAGACCTACTTCCAGGGTATGACCTGGTTTAGCAGGGTATCTTTGCCAACTATCAGCCCCGATCCACAGCACCCCTCTTCGCGCGCCCCGCTGATCATCACGATGGCCTTGCGGAGGGTTGTTCTAGACGATCAACCCGCCGACCAAGAATGGGCATCCATAGATGATGCGTTGACCTTTTTGGTCGGGTCAAGCAGCGACAGCGGCCCGCGCGAGGTTGCCAAGCTGATGGATCAGGTCTATGGTCGAAACGTCACCATCTTGAGCCTGGGAGATGAAAGCCGTTGGGATACCTTTCAGCTATTGACCGAACAACTGCCCCCACCCCTGACAAACTCCACTTTGGCTGGCTCCCTGACAAACCCGGCCAGTGGGCGCGGCTGGAGCTTATTTGGTCAGCGCTTCTCGCTTGACCGCGATATTTTACAGAATCTGGTTTACGATCGGGTCGGATTACCAGATCAGCCCAGAGAACTGCCCAGCGGCCTGGATGTGATGGCTGCTTTGGGAAGTTCAGTTGCTCTGACGACATTGGATGAGGCGGGGGCCACCAGCTACGAGAATTATCCTGCGCAGATGACGAAACTGCAAAACGCAGTCCAGATTCTGGAAGATGAACGCTGGCTCGGCACAGCCTTCGGCGCCTGGCTTTACACGTTCCTGCCCCAACTGGCTGCTAAAGCCGAATGGTTCCCGCCGCTGATGCGCACAACCGCCTGGGCGTATAAAGATATGAACAGCGCTCTGGGAAGCTGGGCTGAACTCAAACATGATGCGCCACCGCAGGTTATGCTGCCTGAGATGACAGGAGGAAATGAGCCGCCTTCATCCGCACCAGCTCCGGGATATGTGGAACCCAACCCAGCCATCTTCTACCGCCTGGCCTGGCTGGCTGGCACGATTGTTGATGGTTTGAATGAAAGAGGCATGACAGGCAGCGCCCAAGATGACCCGCAGAGCCTGCACACATTGATCAACGAGATGCAAGAACTGGCTGAGCGCTTCCAACTGCTTGGGGAAATTGCAGTCAAAGAGCTGTCTGGCATCCCGTTGGAGCAGGACGATTTTTATCTGATCCAGGCGCCTCTGGGTCTGGCAGAAAAGCGAGCCTGGCTCAGCTTACGGCTGCACCCCCAAGACGGAGCAGAAGATCAAACCCTGCTGCCAGTCCCGGTAGTGACAGCAGCAGCAAGCGCAGGGGATCGCTCCCTGCAGGTTGGGGTGGGGCCGGTAAACCGGATATTTGTGGTCGTGCCCCTCGTGGGTGGTCTGCAGGTGGCTCAGGGCGGCGTGTATTCATATTATGAGTTTATCCAGCCCTCATCCGAAAGCCTGACAGACCAAAGCTGGCAGCGCTCCCTTCGGGCTGCAACGCCAGAACTGCCCGATTGGGCGGATCAGTTCTCACTGCAGGGCGGCAGGCCTGTGGATGTGTTGGCATTTCGTGTTGGTGATATCTATATCATCACAGCGGCTGGCGCTGGCCTGAAAATTCGTGAAGCGCCCACGCACACAGCCAGAACCATCCAGGAACTCCAGGCTGGGGTATATGTGCTCGTTGTTGAGGGGCCAATCGTTGCAGACGGGCTAACCTGGTGGAAACTTAACCCGAATCCATATGAACCCGGTAAAATAGAAGGATGGGCTGTCGAAGACCCGGCCTGGTATGAGCGGGCCTGGGGCCAATGAGCCAGATTGAAGGAGTGCCTATGTTTCGAGCTTTATGGATGACATCAGAGGGGAAAATACACACCTCGCAGAGTGTAATGGATGTGGCTTTTGCCCTGCAAGATCCAACCTGTCTCTTATGGGTTGATTTTGAGAGCACGCCTGCCGAAGAAGACGAGCCTATCCTGCGAAAAACCTTCAACTTTCACCCACTGGCAATAGATGATGCTTTACAAGAAACCCATGTGCCCAAAGTGGATGATTGGGGGCAATATCTCTATATCGTTCTGCATGCCATTGTGATTAACAACCATGAAGAAGTGGACCTGGACACGCTGGAGCTGGATGTCTTCATGGGGAAGAATTACATCGTCACGCACCATGATGACCCCATCGAGGCAGTCACTCGCCTGTGGGACACTCTGCAGCGTGATGAACGCCATCTGAAACATGGCCCGGATCACCTGCTTTACCGCCTAACTGATGAGCTGATCAGCAGCTATATGCCAGTTGTGGAAATGCTGGATGATCAGATCGACCAGGCCGAGATTGAAATTTTCGACCGGCCTGTCCCCGGAACCCTGGAACACATATTTTCCCTCAAGCGCTCCATACTGCATATGCGCCGGATCATCGGCCCTCAGCGCGAAGTGCTGAGTAAACTGGCTAGAGATGAGTACGCCGTAATCGACCCCCAGGAACGCGTCTATTTCCGCGATGTATACGATCACCTTGTACGTCTGTATGACATCACCGAAAGCATCCGCGACCTGATCAGCGGAACCCTGGACACCTATCTCTCTGTAATAAACAATCGCATGAATGAGGTGATGAAAACACTGACCATCATCACAACCCTGTTCATGCCCCTGTCCTTTGTGGCTGGTTTCTTTGGGATGAACTTTTTCTTGCCCGAGCAGCCAATCACCAGTTGGATGAGCCGGCCTGTATTCTGGCTGGTATTGGCTTTGATGATCATCCTACCGCTGCTGATGTTCCGCTGGATACGCCAGCGTGGTTGGATGTAATTATCAGGGAGGTAACCCTTATGAACCAGGAACTCAGCCCAAGCGCCCGCAAAGTCCAGGAAGCGCTCCAGATCCTGGGAATGTCGCTGCAGGTGGTTGAACTGCCCGGCTCAACTCGCACGGCTGTGGAGGCGGCCCAGGCCGTCGGCTGCCAGGTTGGTCAGATTGTCAAATCCATTATTTTCAAAGCCAAGCGCAGCCAGCGGGCGATCCTGGTCATTGCCAGTGGGCCAAACCGGGTAGACGAGCGGCGGATTGAACGCCTGATTGGCGAGCCGCTGGGCAAGGCAGATGCCGACTTCGTGCGTGAACAGACCGGGTTTGTCATCGGCGGTGTGCCTCCGCTTGGGCATGCACATTCGTTAGAAACCTTTATCGATCAAGATTTACTCCAGTATGATATCTTGTGGGCAGCTGCCGGAACTCCGCACGCCGTCTTCCAGCTGACGCCTGGCGATCTGCTGCGGATGGCTGACGGTCAGGTCATCGATGTAAAACAAGAAAATTCATCACAGCCTTCATGATCGGAGTTGTGAAATTTGGAAGAGCGCTCCAGGTCTTATGATTATGCTGCCCGCCAGGGGGTGTTGGAAATATCCTGGCAAGATTTCGGCCAGTTGGCTGCCCGGCTGACAGAACTTTTGGCGCCTACAAGGCCCGAAGCCATCATAGGCATCGCCCGAGCCGGGCTGTTCCCCGCCACAGCAGTGGCCTGTATGCTGCGCTGTGAACTCTATCCAGCACGCCTGACCCGGCGCTTGAATGACCAGATCATCTACCCTGCGCCGGTCTGGAAAACGCCTGTATCGCCTGAGGTGGCAGATAAGGTGGTGGCTGTCATCGACGAAATCGCCGACAGCGGCGAGACCCTGGCGATGGTAGCAGACCAGGTTCGCTTGCTGGGCGCAAAACAGGTCGTCACAGCCTGTCTGGTCAATCACAGCTGGGCAAAACCTGCTCCAGATTTCACTGCTCTGATCAGCGATGCCCTGCTGATCTTCCCCTGGGATCATTTTGTCTTCCAGGATGGGAAATGGCTGGTTCATCCCGAAATTTCTGAAGCGCTGTTACTGCAGGGCAGAGACAGCACGAACACGGCAGAACTGGCTGAAAACTGATGCCAACAGTTAACAGCCCTCTGCAGGATATACAACTTATCCTGTTCGATCTGGATGGCACTCTGCGCCATAACCGCCCCTCTGAGACTCATGCGCTCTTAGATTATGCAGCCGGCCTGGGAGCTGCAGATGCCCCCAAGAACCGTAAGGCAACGCTGCGCTGGACGCATTACTACTGGGCCCAGTCGCCTGAACTGGCTGAAGATATCGATCGTTTTCCTGGTTTCAGCCAGGATTTCTGGCTGAACTATACGGTTCGCTCGCTGCATGCTTTCGACTGCCCAGACGAAATGGTTCAGGAACTGGCCGCGCGGGTATGCCGCTACATGCGTGAGGAGTTCAAATCTGAGAGCTATGTTCCAACAGAGGTGCCCAAAACATTACAGGCGCTAAAAGACGCTGGCTTCCGGCTGGGCGTGCTTTCCAATCGAAGTAAACCATATGACAAAGAAATTCGCGATTTAGGGCTGGCAGATTTTTTTGAATTGGTTCTGGCAGCCTGTGAAGTCGAGGCCTGGAAGCCCGACCCGCTAATCTTCCTACACGGTTTAGAACGACTGGGCGTTCCCGCTAACCAGGCAGTCTACGTGGGCGATAATTATTTTGCCGATGTGGTCGGAGCAAAAAACGCTGGTTTGCGGCCCATTCTGCTTGATCCCGAAGAAGTATTCCCTGATGTGGACTGTGTAATGATCCAGTGTATTGCCGACCTGTTGAAGACGTTACCATCCAACGAGCAGCAGCGCTAATAAAGCTCCCATCAGCGAAGCCGAGAGATTAACCAGATCGTTATTCAGCCAATGCCACCCGCGGATCTGTGCAGTAGGCGTTCCACAGGTATGCAGGGGATGGCGTTCGGTGTCTTTCTGGCAGGCCGGGCAGTGATAAATAGCCTGCACAGTCGCCCCAAGCAAGGAATCAAAGAAAGCGCCTCCCACCCCACCCAGGGTAACGAAAACCAGACATCGCCAGGGATCCACCCCTGGCGCAGCCCAGGGCAAAAGGATGCTCGCCAGGGCAGCGATCAGCCCGGCTCCGCCCAGCGCAGCCAGGCTTCCATACACGCTGATCGCCCCGGAAGCGCCGCGTTCGACAGGCTGCCCGGTTGTGATCAGACTGGGCAGCGCAGGATTGAGCACCCCCAGCTCGGTCGCCCACGTATCGGCATTGACTGCCGCCATTGCTCCGGCGAATGCCAGCCAGGGCCAGGCCTGTTCAGGCCAAAAGAAATGAGCAATCGCCAGCAGAGAGCCTAAGCCACCATTTGCCAGCACCTGCCCCCAATCCCGCTGACTGCCCTTGGAAAACTTTTCCCCCAGGGAGGCTTTGCGGCGAGAAAACAGGCGCGATAAACCGCTAGACGTGATGAAAAAAGTTAAAAGCAAGACAGCCCAGGGAAGACCGCCCAGACCAAAGACCAGCCCCCCACTGATCGCAGCCGCGACTGCACCGCTGCGATTCAAAGCATGCGCTCGCCAGGCCAAGAAGCTGATCATCAATCCAAAAATGAAACCAAGAAGCAATGTCAAAAATTCCATCATAGATCCTGCAGGATGTGGGATAAAGTTGTGGGTAAATGTGGGATTTGTGTGGGATAGAGAAACCGCATAGAAACTGTCATACCCGTAGGATGAAAAAGATCGCCATCAGGAAGAACAAGGGTGTCAGCACCCCGGCGCTCCATAAGATGTAAGATAAATTCTGAGTCTCCTGGCGGCGGAAAAAGAACAGCCCCAAGAAAAAGTCGCTCAGGAAGAAAAAAGCATTTACGACTGGGAGAAGCAGCAGGCGAACCGAAGGGGCTGGTTCGCCCGGAGCCCCACCAGGCTCGAAACCCAGGGGGACGCTGCTGCGGCCCGGGATAACCAGGCTGACCAGGACAAGCAGGATTACGCTTAAAACCAGACCAGCTAACACCAATGCCCGCGCCGGACCAATAGACCAAAATCGGCTGACCAGAAGGCTGGGATAGACAGACCGAGGAGCTAATGGCATTAGCGACCCCATCTCGGTGCAGCGCTCAAAAGCCAGCAGGAAGTCCTGGGGGTTGGCAGGCGAAATCGCATACGTCCTGCCTTGAGTGCCAATCAGAACCAGCCCGCCCGAGTGGGCAGCCATAAATTCAATCTCCCCTGTGCCAGGAGACTGGCGCACTCCCATGACAGAACCGGGCCAGCGCAACCAGGGCAGCGGGATGCGAACAGCCAGCTCGGCAGCCGGATGCACCCATAGAACAGCAGTCATGGGGATCTCCTCGATGCGCAATCCCCACCGCAAACGCAGTCCTTCCCGCTCAAGGGCATAAGAGCCCGTCAGAAGAGCATAAGTTCGATAGGCCAAAACCGGAATTGCAATAACCGCCAGCAACGAAGGCAGCAAATAGAACAAAAAAACAGGCCCGATCGAAGCATTCGCCGCCCTGAAGACACCTAACCCAGCCGCGCCGGCAAATAGAATCATCACAACAACATGGAAAGCCGCTCCCAGGCGCTGCTCAGGTAAAAAAACATACTCATCATTCACGAAGAGTATTTATACCATAAAAGTAGAGCGAGATAATCTCGCTCTACTTTAGACAGTTCAAGGGGATGGAGGGGGTCAGCGGATTTCGTATACGATGTTCACCTGAACGGTGATCGTCATCTGACCGGGAGAAACCGGTACTGAAGAGGCTTCAACTGATTTAACCATTGCCATATCATACATCACTGGCATCGGGCTGGTGTCGCCATAGACATTGATCGTTTGCACCGCGCCCAGGGTCACGCCAGCTGCAGAGACCAGTTCTTCAGCAACCAGGCGGGCGTTCTCTACTGCTGCCTGACGAGCAGCCGTCAGCGCTTTGCTTTTATCGGCGACATCAAATTGGATGCCGCTGATATTGTTGGCGCCAGCCTCAACGGCAGCGTCCAGCAGTTCGCCTATCTTGGTCAGATCGCGCACCGTGACATAGACAGTATTATCGACAATGTATTTGATTTCGCCAGTAGGTTTACCCTCCGCGTCATACTGCGGCTGCGGGTAGATGCTGAAGTTAGTGGTCTGGATATCTTTTTCATCGATGCCAAACGATTTCAAAGCCGCAATAACCTTGTCGGCCAGCTGGCTGTTCGCTTTCACGGCGCTTACTGCAGTCATTTCTTCGGTATGCACGCCGATATTGATATAGGCGATATTCGGGGTCAGCAGAGCCTTGCCGCTGCCGGTAACGGTGATCGTGCGAGTCACCGGTTTATCCGCTGGCGCAGCCTCTACGGTGGGGGTGGCGGATTGGGCCAAAGCTACACCTGCACAGCCGCTCAGCAATACCGCGACTATCAGAATGTACATCAAGTGAGTCAGTTTATTACGCATGGTTGGAATCTCCTGTTCCTTACTCATCATAATGTTCTGTTGAGCCTGGAGCTGATTAACAGGCTCAATTGGCATATAGACGCTCGTGCCGTCTGGTAAGTTCCCAATAACCCTGGAAATCCCCCTGGGAAAATCACTCAGGTGTAGCTGCCCTAAACATGGTCATGAGCACCACGTTTCGAAGAGTTTTTGAATAGCCGACGAACGGCGGCTGCGCTGATGTTGACGGGTCTGGCGTGATCTGATATCCTGACAACTGCAACTATTTTGATTTAGGTCAGAGAAAGAAGAATGCCTGCCAATCCAGCTATCCGCTCAATGAACCTGGAGGATCTGGACTTTGCCGCTCAAGGCACCGCAGCCGAGGGCTGGGTCAGTGAAGGCTATGCTGGTTTTCTGGGTTTTTTTGCTCATTATTCACCGGGCTGCTTGTTAGCGGAAATCAGCGGGAAGCCGGTTGGCATTTGCATGGCGACTCCCTACGGGGACAGCGGCTTCATCGGCGAATTAATCGTCAAACCAGAAGCGCGCGGCCAGGGGATCGGCGCAGCGCTGATAGATTGGGCAGTCAGCACCCTGCGCCAGACCGGCGCGCACACAATCTACCTGGACGGCGTGGTAAAGGCAGTCGACCTTTATGAACGGCATGGCTTCCGCAGGGTTTGCCGCTCCTTGCGCCTGCGGGGCGAAGTCCAGGGCCGCATCAGCCCTGAGACACGGCCCATGCAAGTTCAGCATCTTGAACAAGTATTCGCCCTGGACCGGAATGCTTTTGGCGCTGATCGCAGTTTTTTTATCCGCCAACGCCTGGAATACTTTCCTGAGCTGAGCAAGATACTGATGCAGGAAGATCGGGTCATGGGTTATATCCTGGGTCGCCGGGGAACAGGTTGGGCCTCAGCAGGCCCGTGGGTGGTGAGCCGTGAAGCTGCTCACCCGGTGCAGTTATTGTATGCTTTTGCCAGCGAAGTGAACACGCCATTCAGCGTTGGCATCCTGGAAAGCCACCGCCAGGCTGTAGAATTGGTGCGTTCTCTGGGGTTCGTGGAAAGAGCAGATTGTCCGTGGCGTATGGCTCTTGGTCCGCAGGAAAATCTCGGTAAAAGCCTCGCATGCTACGCGGTCGGCTCGGCTGCAAAAGGATAAATTGAATCCAATACATTTCTAACATGCCGGATATACACCGTTAATATTGGGGATGTTATAATGACAACAATTGTTTTTTGCTGATTGAAAACTTTGAGGATACCTCTATGATGCGATTTGATCGATTTACCGAGCGGGCTCAAGAAGCCGCTCAGCGGGCTGCTGAGATCATCCAGCGTTACGGTCACAACCAGATTGACACAGAACACATTTTGCTGGCGATGATCGAACAGCCCCAGGGAGTAATCCCGCAAATTTTAGAACTATTGAAAGTAGATGCAGCCGCCCTGATTGAGCGCCTGGACTATATTTTGCGCACCAGCCCCAAGGCGAATATCTTCGGCGGTGGTGCAGGGCAAATATTCATCACCCCGCGGGTGAAGCGCATCATTGACCTGGCAAACGAAGAAGCCAACCGCTTGAAAGATGAATATATCTCAACTGAACACATTTTCCTGGCGATCCTGAGCGAGCGCAGCACGCCCGCGGCTCGTCTATTGGAAGGGGCCGGGGTGACCCGCGAACGGGTGTATGACGCCATCCAGCAAATCCGCGGCGGGCAGCGCGTGACCGACCCGCAAGCCGAGACACGCTACCGCACCTTAGAGCGCTACTCGCGCGACCTGACGCAGCTGGCGCGCGAAGGCAAGCTGGACCCGGTGATCGGCCGAGACACAGAGATCATGCGCGTGATCCAAATCCTGTGCCGCCGAACCAAGAATAACCCGGTGCTGATTGGCGAGGCGGGGGTGGGTAAGACCGCCATCGTTGAAGGCCTGGCGCAAAAGATTGCCAGCAACAATGTGCCTGAAATCCTGAGCGGAAAGCGCGTCCTATCTCTGGATTTGGGAAGCATGATCGCTGGTTCGCGCTTCCGCGGTGAATTTGAAGAGCGCCTGAAGGCTGTCCTGGAGGAAATCATCCGCGCCCAGGGTGAGATTATCCTGTTCATTGATGAACTGCATACTGTGGTAGGAGCGGGTGCGGCGCAAGGCGCCATGGATGCCTCTAATATGCTCAAACCGGCCCTGGCGCGCGGCGAGCTGCAGTGCGTGGGCGCCACCACTTTGGACGAGTATCACCGCTACATCGAGAAGGACGCAGCCCTGGAGCGCCGTTTCGCCCCGGTGTATGTTGAAGAACCCAGCGTTGACGAGACGATCCTGATGCTGCGCGGCCTGCGCGACCGCTACGAGGCCCACCACAAGGTACGCTTCTCTGATAATGCCCTGGTCGATGCGGCGCGGCTCTCCTCCCGCTATGTCACCGAACGCCACCTGCCCGACAAAGCCATCGATCTGATCGACGAAGCTGCTGCCAAGCTGCGCGTGGCGCTCTATTCCTTGCCTGACGAACTGAAAGCCATGAAAGGCGAGATTGATCGATTGGCGGCCGAGGAAGAGCGCGCTGGCGCGGAGCGCGATTATGAACGCGCCGCCCAAAAGAAAGCCGAGCGTTTGCGGCTGGAAAGCCAATTCAACCAGCAGCGCGACCAGTGGGAAGCCGAACACCAGCTCGACGAGGTGGTCGACTCGCAAGATATCGCCGAAGTCGTGGCGCAATGGACGGGCATCCCGGTCAGCCAGATGATGGAAACCGAATCCCAGAAGCTGCTGCACATGGAAGAGCGCCTGCATGAGCGCATTATCGGCCAGGAAGAAGCCATCCATGCCATATCCGACGCCATCCGCCGGGCTCGCTCGGGTCTGAAAGACCCACAGCGACCGATTGGCTCATTCATCTTCATCGGCCCCTCTGGGGTAGGCAAAACTGAGCTGGGCAAGGCCCTGGCATGGTTCCTGTTTGATGATGAAGACGCCCTGGTGCGCATCGATATGAGCGAATACCGTGAGCAGCATACTGTCTCACGCCTGTTCGGAGCGCCGCCAGGATACGTTGGCTACGAGGAGGGCGGCCAACTCACCGAAGCGGTGCGCCGCCGACCCTATCGGGTGATCCTGTTCGATGAAATCGAGAAAGCACATCCCGAGGTCTGGAATGCTCTGCTGCAAATCCTGGACGATGGTCGCCTGACGGATGGGCAGGGCCGTACGGTAGATTTCCGCAACTGCGTGCTGATCATGACCAGCAACCTGGGCACCGAATATGTGCGCCGTTCGGGCAGCCTGGGCTTTCTGCAATCGAGAGGCGATTTGGACGAGCGCGCCGAACATGAGAAGATCGAGAAAGCTCTCAAGAGCACCTTCCGCCCCGAGTTCCTCAACCGCATCGATGAGATCATCACCTTCTCCCCGCTCACCCTGGAGGAGATGGCCCAGATTGTTGACCTGCAGATGAAGGAAGTTAGCGAACGCCTGAGCGAACGCGGCCTGCATGTGCAGGTGACGCCGGCTGCGCGCAACTGGCTGGCTAACGAAGGCTATGACCCCGCCTTCGGCGCCCGCCCGCTGCAGCGCGCCCTGCAAAAATACGTGGAAAGCCCCTTATCGGTGCGTTTGCTGGAGGGCAAGTTCAACGAAGGCGATACGATTCTGGTTGATGTTGAGGTGGATAAACTGGTCTTCCGCCCGCTCGGCGAGGCTGTCCTCGCCCAGGAGCCTGTGGCTACCGAATCACAGAACACTTAACCCTGCTTTATGTCGGGGTTTTTATCTCAACCACTTAACTGGCCCCCATCCACGTTGATGGACTCGCCAGTTATATAGGATGCTAAGGGAGAGGCCAGGAAGACGACCACATTGGCAATCTCCTGCGGCGAGGCTAACCTGCCCACCGGTATGGTCCTGAGCAAGGCGGCCAGAAGCGCCTGGCGCGCTTTGCTCACCGGCAGACCATCCTGGTGGGCAGAGTCGTTAATCAACCAATCCAGCATGGGTGTGTCTACGTTGCCCGGGCAAACCGCATTGACGCGAATCCCATGCGGAGCCAGCTCCAGCGCCAGGCACTGCATCAGCCCCAGCAGGCCAAACTTAGAGGCAGCATAGGCTGAGGCGCCTGCTTCGCCACGCTTGCCTGCCTGGGAGGATAAAAAAATAATACTTTCGCCGCGCTGGTTGGCTGCCATGTGAGCAGCCACGATTTTCGAGCAAAAATATGCCCCCACCAGATTCACCTCAAGCACCTGCCGCCACTCTGCAGGATCCGATTGGATTACGGTGGCGTTGCTGTTAATGCCCGCGTTGTTCACCAGGATATCGATACCCCCAAAATTCTTAATCACCGCCTCCAGCGCCTGAGAGATTGAACCGGCGTCGGTGACATCCAGAGGGGTAAAACAAACAGGATAACCAGCCTGAGACAAACGGTGCGCGCAGGCTGCGCCTTCTTCAACAGAAACATCACCCAGCACAACCCGAGCGCCTTCCTCAGCAAAACGCTCGACGATCGCCAGACCGATACCCCTGGCGCCTCCCGTAACCAGAGCGACCTTATCCTTCAGTAACATCTTGGCTTACTTGCTGCCATTTAACATCACCCGTTGGAGGGCGTCGACAATGCGATCCACGCCTGGGATGACATAGTCTTCCAGCGGAGGGCTGAATGGCACTGGCACATTTGCGGCTGTCACACGCAAAACCGGCGCTTTCAAATGGCGAAATGCCTGCTCAACGGTCAGGGCGGCGACTTCGCTGGCCACGCTGCAAAGCTGGCGCGCTTCATCCACGACCACCAGCCGGCCTGTTTTGGAGACCGAATCCAGGATTGTTGGGGCATCCAGCGGGTTCAAAGTGCACAGGTCGATCACTTCAACTGACCAGCCCCTGGCCTCAACCTGGTCAGCTGCCTGCAGCGCCCTTGGGAGCATGGCGCCGATGGCCGCCAGGGTAATATCGCTTCCCTGGCGCCCGATCTTCGCCTTGCCCAGTGGGAACAAGTATTCTTCTTCGGGGATTTCCTCTTCGTCATCCACCAGGCTGACCGGCGCCAGAAAGACCACTGGATTATCCTCGCGGATGGCTGCCTTGAACAGGCCCTTGGCGTCATAGGGTGTGCTGGGAACGACAATTTTGACCCCCGCCAGGTTCATCATCTGCGGATAAGGAACATCGGAATGCTGCGCGGCGACATTGCCTCCTGCGCCATAAGTTGAGACAAAGACCGCCGGGACGCTGAACTGCCCACCGGTCATATAGCGCAGTTTGGCGACCTGATTAGCCAATTGGTCCCAACCGGTGTAGAAGAAATTGCCCATCATCAGGTCTACCACCGGGCGCAGCCCGCACATGGCTGCCCCGAGCGCAGCGCCAATCGTGGTCTGCTCTGCAATGGGGGTGTTGCGCACCCGTCCTGGAAAGGCTTCATCAAGGCCGCGCGTATAGCCATAGGGGCTGAGTTTGACATCCTCGCCCAGGACGATGATGCGAGCATCGCGCTGCATCTCCTCATGCAGGCCCGACTGCATGGCATCCGTGAAGGTCATAGTTTTCATCAGCCTGCCTCCACGGTTACAAAGAGGTCTTCCAGGGCTTCTTCAGGTTCGGGCAGCGGATCCGCTTCCGCAGAAGCGACCGCTGCTTGAATTTCTGCTTCAACGTCAGCCTGAGATTTGTCCAGTTCCTGGACAGAGAAATAATCGTTGGTCACCAGCCAACCCCGGAATAGAGCGATTGGGTCGCGCTCTTGCCACGCGGCCACTTCTTGACTCGAGCGGTAAGCCGGGATAAACGCCTCCTCGCCCACAAAATGTCCGGAAATACGAAAAGTATTCACCACCAGCAGGCTGGGGCCTTCACCATCCCGAGCTCGCCCGACGGCCTCCTGGGCAGCCTGATAAACCGCCAGGACATCTTGCCCATCCACCTGCACGCCGGGGACAGCATAGGCCGCCGCCCGGCCCACCAGCGAACCAGCAATCAGCGGCGCGGAGAGCGAAAACTCGTGATACTTGTTATCCTCGCAAACAAAAACCACCGGAAGCTTCCAGCAGGCTGCCAGATTCAACGATTCGTGAAAGGCGCCTTCGTTCGAAGCGCCGTCGCCAAAAAAGCAGGCCACCACGCGCCTGTTCTGGAGCATCTGCGCGGCCAGCCCAGCCCCGACGGCAATTGGCAGGCCGCCTGCAACGATGCCATTGGCGCCCAAAATGCCCAGGCTGACATCGGCGATATGCATCGAACCGCCTTTGCCTTTACACAACCCGGTTCTGCGGCCCATCAGTTCAGCCATCATGCGCCGCAGGCTGGCGCCCTTGGCAATCACATGCCCGTGGCCGCGATGAGTGCTGGTGATGTAATCATCTCGGGAAAGCACAGAGCAAACCCCCACGGCGCTGGCCTCCTGCCCGAGGTAAGCATGCACCTCGCCAACCAGTTTGTCTGCCTGCATCAAGGCAATGGCAGCCTCCTCAAAGCGGCGAATGGCAACCATCCGGGTAAACATCTGTTGGAGCAAAGGTTTTTCTGGGATCATGCGCCTCCTGTCAAAGTTTGAGCGTGGGGTTAAAAGTGAAATTTGCTGCAGCAACCGGGCACAATGGTGCATCATAGCATAGAGTAATGGTTACGTCCAGTTGGCAATAACCCACCTTCAGCCAGTTGATTTGTAACATGTTGGTTGACGGCGACAAGAATCGTCATATAATCATCTAGTCAAGGTTTTTTAAACCAGCCGGGAAATTTTATTTCGAGGAGAAACGCAAATGACAAACAGCGATCCGGAGTCAGCGAAGCGGCAGGGCGAGCACATCGCAGATGAAATGTCGGGGCAAGTTTTCGTGCGCCGGGCCTCGGGCCTGGTGCGGGATTTCTCCACCTTCGACTTATTCGTGGTCAACATGGCAGACTGCTGTGTTGGCTTTTCATTTCTGACCGGGGCATTATGGGCAGCATCGCTGTACCCAGATGCCTACCTGACTCCCCTGATCCTGGCTGGCGCGCTCATGCTGGTATTTGTTGGCATCGTCTACAGCCTGTTCGCGGCTGCCATGCCCCGTTCGGGTGGCGACTATGTCTGGGTGGGCCGGACGCTCAATCCCCTGCTGGGCTTTATCGCCAACTGGGCGCAGACCTGGGGGATGATCCTGGCGGGTGGGCTGTTTGCCTGGTTGTTCATCGATACAGTTGCCAGCATCCTGCTGACTGCCGGGCTGCAGTTCGACAACCCAACCCTACAAAGCATCGGCGAAAGCCTGGGGGGCAGCGGGGCATTGTTCGGGCTGGGCACCCTGGTGATTGTCCTGGTAACCGGGGCGCAGCTGGTCAGCAAAAAATTCCTGCGCACCCTGCTGGCTGCCTTATTTTGGATTGCCATGATTTCCCTGGTTATCCATCTGTACTTCTTCATCACCGCCAGCCATGAAACCTTTGTCGCCAACTTCAACACCTTAATGGCTCAATATACCGGCTCGGAAGACAGCTACAACTTCATCATCAACCTGGCGCGCGAGCAGGGCAACACCTCCACCCCCCTGGGCACCTGGGCGGGCACTCTGATCGCGCTGCCGCTGGCATTTCAGTTCTATATCGGCTTCACTTCCACAGCCTATGTCGCTGGTGAAGCCAAAGAACCGATGCGCAGCCAACCCATCGCCATCCTGGGTACCCTGGCGGTATCCCTGCTGGTGCTGCTGGTTGGGATGAGCGCCATGTACCGCGTAGCCGGGCGGGATTTCATCAACGGTCTGGCATATTTGGATGGCTTAGGTGAAAACCCGGTGCCGGTGGGCGTCTATTCCACCTTCTTTTCCGGCCTGGTGTCGGAAAGCCCGGTATTGGAACTAATCTCTGCGATAGGCATGCTGGCCTGGCCGCTGATGCTGGTCATCGTGCTGATGATGCTGCCCGTGCGCAACCTGTTTGCCTGGAGCGTCGACTCGCTGCTGCCAGAGGCCATTACAAAGGTCGACCGCCGGGGTACCCCGGTGATCGCCACGCTGGTGATCGCCTTCGCCACCTGGATCATCATGATCCTGTACCTTTTCACCACCATCTTCGAGCTTTCCCTGGGCCTGACCGCGGTGACCTCGGTGGGCTTCATCCTGGTAGGAATTTCTGCCGCCATCTTTCCATATCAGCGCCAGGATCTGTATGACCGCTCTCCTGGCATTGTCCGCACCCTGCTTGGAAAAACGCCCCTGCTGGTCGTCAGCGGTGTGCTGATGTCAATGATCTATGCCTTCGTTTTTTACTCGGCGGTGATCACGGAAGGCTTCGGCTTACCGGCCTGGATTTTCACCATCCTGCTGTTCGCTGTCGCTATCGGCATCTACTATGGCGCTCACACTCTGCGCCGAAGGCAGGGGGTGAACATGGATTTGATGTGGAAGGAACTGCCGCCTGATTAGCGGCCAGGTTGAGTTAATGGATTCATCCCGCCCGCTGCTGCGCGGGGAAATCGACCTGGCGGCTGAAGCCGAGCGGCTGGCCCAACTGGCAGCCGCAGAAGGCATTACCATGCGGCTGTTGGGGGCGCTGGCTTTCTGGATGCGCTGCCCCCGTCATCGTTACCTGCACGCTGCGCTGCAGCGGGCTTACACCGACCTGGACTTTATCGCCCCTTTCACCCAAAAAACGGCGGTTGAGAAGTTTTTTGCCGGCCTGGGGTTTATTCCAGAACGGTCTCTGCAGGCCATTCCAGGGCTGAAACGCTCGATCTTCCACTCAATCTCCCCACCCTACCATGTGGATTTATTTTACGATGAGCTGGATATGTGCCATCGCCTTGACCTGCGCGGCCGCCTGCAGATTGACCCTCTAACGATTCCGGTGACCGACCTGCTGCTGGAGAAGCTGCAGATCGTGCAGATCAACCACAAAGACTTGGTCGACCTGGTGATGCTGCTGCTGGAATATCCGCTCGTGGAAAACGATGAAACGGCGATTAATCTGCCCCGTATCGTGCAAATTTGCCAGGCCGATTGGGGATGGACCCGCACTCTGACAATAAATCTAGGTAAAGTTTCAGCCTGGGCAAAGCAGGAAAACCGGTTATCTCCAGACCAGTCTCGGCAGGTTTTTGAGCAGGCGGGCAAACTGCTTGCAAGGATCGCAGCCGCCCCCAAGAGCCTGTCCTGGCGGCTGCGCGCCCTGGTGGGAGAGCGAGTCAGGTGGTATCGTGAAGTTGAGCAGCTTTACTGATTTCATATGACCCGCATATTTTTCACCTCCGATATCCACGGCTCTGAGATTTGCTTCCGCAAATTCATCAACGCGGGCAAGTTCTACCAGGCAGATGTGCTGATCCTGGGCGGTGATATCACCGGCAAGGTGATGATCCCGCTGGTGCGCCAGGCCAACGGCCATTTTACAGCCCGTCTGATGGGCGCAGATGAAACCGCCGCCAGCGCAAACGAACTGCAGGCTCTGGAAAAACGAATTCGCAACGCCGGGTATTATCCATACCGGACTGAACCGGATGAGATGGGCATTTTGCGGCAGGATGCAGAACGAGTGAACCAGATCCTCGAACACCTGATGCGCCAGACCCTGTCCAATTGGCTGCAGTTAGCCGAGGAGCGCCTCAAGCCGCAGAATATCCCCTGCTTCATCAGCCCAGGCAACGATGATCCTTATGCGATTGATGCTGTGCTGGCTCAGGCGAACTGGGCGCAAAACCCGGAGGGCCGTGCAGTCCAATTGGATGACGATCACGAGATGATCAGCTGCGGGTATTCCAACCTGACCCCCTGGTCTTGCCCACGCGACACCACCGAAGACAGATTAGCAGAAATGATTGCGGCGATGGTCAGCCGGGTTCACGACCCTACCACCTGCATTTTCAACCTGCACTGCCCACCCTACAACACCCTGATCGACGCCGCTCCGAAGCTGGATGAAAACCTGCACATGGTGGCATCCATTGAGGGCAGCGAAATGGTTTCGGTTGGCTCGACTGCGGTGCGCTCAGCGATTGAGAAACACCAACCCCTGCTCGGTCTGCACGGGCATGTCCATGAAGGGCGCGGCAAAGACCGCCTGGGGCGGACAACGGTGGTGAATCCGGGCAGCGAGTATGGCGAGGGGGTTCTCAGGGGCGCGCTGGTAGATATTTCTCGTGGGACGCTGAAAAGCCTGACCCTGACTTCCGGCTAAGCATCCACATACTGCCCGCCGGTGATCTCCCGATTGAGCAGGCGGCGGTCGGCGTCGAAGGTAAGCTCCACTTCAACGCGCTGGAAGCAGCGTCCCTCGCCCATCAGCATCTTGCGGCAGATATAGGTGGGTTTGCCGCCTTCCTGGTACTCAATGCTCAAATCGTTATATAGGTTGATGCGCGCCCGGATGATCTCGCCGCAGCGGTGGCATTTAACCACCACCTCGTAGGTCGGCGCCTCGGGTTTGGCAGGCGATGAGAACAGAGAAGATAGTTTTTTAAAGAAACCCATGGCATTTAGCTTTCTGCTGCTGGCAGGCTGGTCATTACCAATAGCGCACAGCCTCCTGGCGCATTTCCGTCATACAGCTATCCCATCTTTGATGATTTCTTGGCGAATCGGCAAAACGGAGAATAGCCCAGTTTCCCAGGAAGAGCGGGCAAGGACCATCGTGCTGAAGTTGGTGCCATATTCCAGGTTAGCTTCAAACACAAGGCCGGTTATCTGATGCCGCTCTGAGCGAGAAAGCTGGTTCCTTGTCAGGATGAGCAGGTCGATATCTGATTCTTCTCCAGCTTCTCCGCGCGCCACAGATCCATACAGGATCATGGCCTCTACCTGGAATTTCTCGTACAATCTACGCTGGATGAGCGCCAGGGCCTGAGTTTGATCAGGTGTCAAGAGATCTTTCCTTAGCTTCTTCATAGCTAACCTCGCTCCAATTATAGCATGTCGGCTGGAATGTATCATGCTATGCTACGATCTGCCACCTTTGCAATTAAAACCATCAGGCGAGCATAAAAGAGTCGGGCTTTTGGTATAATGCGCTTTCGCATCCATGATGCTCAATAGTGGGCGGTGCGCAGGATTTCAGCGCCACATATTAATCTTAATCTTGAAACATATGTGCTATAATATCTCCTGTCACACCCAATACAACTTAAAATTCAACCTATCCACCGATCAACTTGTTGACTGATCGGCTTATCACTGATTGACTGGTTCCTATGACTCAAAACGTAATTCGCGTCGTCGGCGCGCGGGAACACAACCTGAAGAATATCACCGTCGAGATCCCGCGCGACAAACTGGTGGTCATCACCGGCTTATCGGGCTCGGGCAAGTCATCGCTGGCTTTCGACACCATCTTTGCCGAAGGTCAGCGGCGCTATGTCGAATCGCTCTCAGCCTACGCCCGCCAGTTCCTGGGGCAGATGGAGAAGCCCGATGTGGATACCATCGAGGGGCTGTCCCCGGCGGTGTCCATCGACCAGAAGGGCGCCTCGCACAACCCGCGTTCGACGGTCGGCACGGTGACCGAGATTTATGATTATCTGCGCTTGCTGTTCGCCCGGGCGGGCATCCCTCACTGCCCGGAGTGCGGGCGGGAGGTGTCGAAGCAGTCCGCCCAGGAAATTGTCGAGGCGATCGAGAACCTGCCCGAAGGAGCGCGGCTGCTGATCCTCTCCCCGCTGGTGCGCAGTCGTAAAGGCACCCACCAGGCTGTGCTCGATGAAATCCGCAAGGCCGGGTTTGTGCGCGCCCGCGTGGACGGCAAGGTGCACGAGCTGGACGAAGACATCCAGATGGATCGCTACAAAATCCACACCATCGAAGCGGTGGTGGATCGAGTGGTGATCCACAAGATCGACGATGTTCGCGAATCCGACTCGGCCCGTTCACGCCTGACCGACTCGGTCGAGACGGCGTTGAAGTTTGGCGAGGGGTATATCACCATCCACTGGATCAACGCGCCGCAGCCTGATTCTACCTCCCGGAGTGTGGAAAGCTACCTCCCAGAAGATCATGCCGAACACGAACCTGCTCAAGCAGCGGCCGTCGAAGGGCGCGACCTGCATTACTCGGAACACCTGGCCTGCCCGGAACATGGCTCTGTGCTGCCTGAGATCGAGCCGCGCACCTTCTCATTCAACACGCCGCACGGCGCCTGCCCCGAATGCCAGGGGCTGGGCGGCAAGCTGGAAATCGACCCCGACCTGCTCATCCCCGACCGCGACCTGTCGCTAAACGAAGGCGCCATCGTCGCCTCCGAATGGCGCGGCCCGCGCGAGGAGGGCGGCTATTACTGGCAGGCGCTCGAAGCAGTCGCCCGTCACTATCACATCGACCTGGATGCCCCAATCAGCAACCTGCCCCCGGAAAAGCTGGACGTGATCCTGTACGGAACGAAAGGCCAGGAGGTCACCATCCACTACCGCAACAAGGATGGGCGGCAGTCCAGCTGGAAGATGACCTTCGAAGGAGTGATCGGCAACTTACACCGCCGCTATGCCGAGACCAGTTCGGAATATATGCGCGACCGCATTGCCGAGCTGATGAGCGAGCAGGTCTGCCCGGCCTGCAACGGGACGCGCCTGCGCAAAGAAGCCATGGCGATCACAATCGACGAGGCAAACATCGTCGAAGTAACCCATTGGCCTGTACTGCGCACCCTGGAGTGGGCGCGGCGCCTGGCGGGGCCGGAGACGCCGCTCACCCCGCGCCAGCAGGCCATCGCTGAACGAATCCTGAAGGAAATCCAGGCTCGCCTGGGCTTCCTGGTGGATGTCGGCCTGGATTACCTGACCCTGCAGCGCTCAGCAGCCACCCTCTCCGGCGGCGAGGCGCAGCGCATCCGTTTGGCGACACAGATCGGCTCGCGGCTGATGGGTGTGCTGTACGTGCTGGATGAACCTTCGATTGGGTTACATCCGCGCGATAACATGCGCCTGCTGAACACGCTCAAAGGCTTGCGCGACCTGGGCAACACCGTGCTGGTGGTCGAACACGACACCGAAACGATCCTATCGGCTGATTGGATCCTGGATCTGGGGCCGTTTGCGGGCGAGCATGGCGGGCGGGTGGTGGCCGAAGGCACCATGGAAGATATCCTGAAAGCGCCCGAATCGCTCACTGGCGCCTACCTGTCCGGGCGGCTGAAAGTCCCCATCCCGGCCAAGCGGCGCAATGGGAATGGCAAATACCTGCGCATCAGCGGAGCGCGTGAAAACAATCTGAAGAACATTGATGTGCGCATCCCGCTGGGACGTTTTGTGTGCATCACTGGCGTCTCGGGTTCAGGCAAATCAACCCTGATGGTTGAAATCCTGTACAAGGCTTTGGCGCGCGACCTGAACGGCGCCCGCACCAACCCTGGAGAACACGAGCGCATCGAAGGTCTGGAGCATCTGGATAAGGTGATTAATATCGACCAATCCCCCATCGGGCGCACGCCGCGCTCAAATCCCGGCACCTACACCAGCCTGTTCGACCAGATCCGCCAGCTGTTTGCCGAGATGCCGGAAAGCAAGGTGCGCGGCTATAAACCGGGTCGCTTCTCGTTCAACGTCCACGGCGGGCGCTGCGAGGCCTGCCAGGGGCAGGGCCAGCTGCGCATTGAGATGCAGTTCCTGCCGGATGTGTATGTGCCGTGCGATGTGTGCCACGGAGCGCGCTTCAACCGCGAGACCCTGCAGGTGCGCTTCAAGGACTTAAATATCGCCGATGTGCTGGATCTGACCGTGGACAAAGCGCTGGAGATATTTGCGGCGTTTCCATCCATGCTCAGCCGGCTGCAGACCCTGCAGGATGTCGGTCTGGGCTACATCCGCATCGGGCAGCCTGCCCCCACCCTCTCAGGCGGCGAGGCGCAGCGCGTCAAGCTGGCGCGCGAGCTGTCCCGGCGCGCCACCGGGCGAACTTTGTATGTGCTGGATGAGCCTTCAGTAGGCCTGCATGCCGCCGATGTGCATAAGCTGATCGAGGTGCTGCAGCGTCTGGTCGACGCAGGCAACAGCGTCCTGATCATCGAGCACAACCTGGATATCATCAAAGTTGCGGATTATTTGATCGATCTGGGGCCGGAGGGCGGCGATCGCGGCGGAGAGGTGATTGTGGAAGGCACGCCGGAAGAGGTTTGCGACTGCGACGCATCTTACACGGGAGAACACCTGCGCCCGTTTATTTGTGAGAAGTGAAAAGTGATCGGTCAATCAGTCGCCTGGTGACTTTTTCACTGGGTGACTGATTGACTTAGCCCCCACTCTGGTAGGCTTGATTCGCTGACTGCAGCTTTTCTTCCAGTTCTTGCCGGAGCGACCTGGCAGTCTCTGTCTCCACCGCGGCCAGATTTTCGAGCTCTTCGGGATCGTTCTGCAGGTTGTACAGTTCATCCTTCTCAGACGAATAATCCTTGTAGCCGCGGTAGTGGATGAGCTTATACGGCCAGCGCACCAGCACAAACGAACCCACCTGCAGCGGCGCATGCTCGGGGTTCTGCTTCATCTCCATGGCGAACAAACTGCGCTCGGCTTGATCTTCCTCGCCCGTGAACCCTGGCAAGATGCGCCCTTCGCTCCAATCTGGAGCAGGCTGTCCCAAGATATGAGCCAGGGTCGGCACCAGATCCACATTGCTGGTTGGGATTTTGATATCCTCTCGGTCGGCCTGACCCGGCTTCGAGATCAGCAGTGGCACCCGGATCAGCGGCTGGTACATCACCCGCGTGCTGTGCCCCCAGATGCCGCGCTCGAACATCTCCCCATGATCAGAGGTGAATATCAGGCAGGTGTTCTCCAGCAAACCGCTCTGGTTCAGGTGGTCATACAGCCGTCCAAACTCCGCATCCGCGTAAGCCAGATATTCATCGTATGCCTGGCGTCTCTGGTTCAATACTTTTTTGGTGGCGCCCATTTCCGAGAAGCTGTTGCGCGGCTTGTTAACCGGTGAGTATCCATCGTCGAACAGGCCCACAAACTCGCGTCGTGTGTAATATGGATGGTGCGGCGGCAAGAAGTGCAGATAAGTCAGGAATGGCTGTGGCAGATCGCCCAACCGTTCAATGCCCCAATCGATCCCATCTTCCAGACGATAAAAGACATCGTTATCGCTGGCAATCCCCTGCGGGAAATCCAACCCGTATTTTTGCACCAGGCCGCGTTCCTTCCAGGCTTTCCACAGGCGATACAGCTGCGAGGCAAAAAGAGAGCTGGGGTTGGTGCTCCAGCCGCGCATGATCAGCGATTCGCTCCAAAATGAGGCGTTATAGTCTTGTGGGAAAAGACGATCTGAATATTGAGTATCCGCCAGGGCCAACTCGCGCGAGAAGTAGAAGCTCTCCAGATCCGGGCGCAGCTGGTAGAGCAGCGAAGTCACCAGCATATTGTGCGAATAACCCAGGCGGTGGTAGCCAGGCGCAGCCAGATGAAAAAAACTGCGCGCTGTATATTGCGGACGCATCGTCCCGTGCAGATGAAAGGCGCGGTGCGACCAGGGGTAAGTCCCGGTCAAGATCGAGGCGGTTCCTGGGGAAGTGAAATTCCCCGTGGCAAAGTGGTTGTGATAAACCAGAGCGCGTTCGGCAAAACGGCTGATGTTCGGCGTGGTCTGGCGCGGGTAGCCAAAGATCGGCAGGTGCGCAGCAGACAGGGTATCAAAAACCAGCACCAGGATATTCGGCTGCTTATCGGATGCGGGCATCCTGACAGCTTGCGACTCGCGATCCAAACCTTTCAGCTTCGCGGCCAACGGCATGGCCGGCAGCGCCAGCGCCAGTTTCAAAAAATCTCGCCGGTTTATCTTTCTGCTCGACGGCTTCATCATAGAATATTCCTCACGATGATAACCACCAGACCCAGCAGGTCAAACACAATGTATATCCACGAGAGGATCTCGATGCGCTGCAAAATCGCCCTCAGCATCCTTTCTATGCCTGTAAAGCGGCCTGCCAGATACCATACCCCAACGGCCAGCGCCAGAAAGACCGCCAGCCAAATAGGCGCCAGATTGATATGCTGGATCAGCCAGGCATAGTTGTAGTGCACAAGCGCTGAAAACAGGCTGGCCACAAGCATCAGCCCGATGCCTTGCGCCAGGAAATGCGTTCTCAGCCAGCCAGCAGGCAGCATAGCGGCCAAAAGAACCAGCACGCCCCACACCACCAGGCTTTCCAACAGGGCAAACACCAGCACATACCCGATCACCCCGGCCAGTTCGTAGATATTCATGTGCAGCACCCAGGCCGGCAGCGCCTCAAAAAGGTTGACGAAGGACCAGAGATGGATCACAAAAACGCATCCCGCCCACACCAGGGCAAGATCTTGCCGGACCGGCAAACGGGGGTTAAGGGCTTTCATAACGGGAAACCTCATAATAGTCATCGCGATATAAAGAAGTGAGTTGAGGGCATGTCATGCCAAAATTCTCGGCAGGCAGCACCACGTGCGTAACACCGCCCTGGGCAGCAATTTCATCCAATACAGCACATTCTTTCTGCTTGTAGAAATGCTCCGCCAGTTCAATCCGGTGACGCCATTCCAGCACATCTGCGGCGCGGTAAGGGATGGCTTTGAAATCCACGTAGGCTGGCGCCTGCGCTGCCAGGCGGAAATCCTGCATCTTGACCGGGATCAGATAAACCGCTGTAGGGTCGCCCTGAGCCGCCAGGTAAGCCATCACCGGGCGGTCTTCGGAGGCCTGCTGGCGGGCGAAGTCCAACCACAGGCGCAATCCGCCCGCCAGGAGCGCCAGCAGAATTGCGGCCATGCAGAGCGCACGGATAATTTTCTCATAGCGCCTCATCCAATCAGGAAAACGCATAAATACCGTGGTAACTGCAAACCCCAGAATTAAGGCTGTAGCCAGCGGCACCAGAAAAGTTGACAGCCGCCAGGGAAAGATCAGCGCCAGGAAATCGGACTGCGTCAGCCACTGCACCAGGCTCAGGCTGGCAGCGATTAGAGAGCAAACAAGCATGATGATGAGCAACTGTGTTCGCCGGATCAGCAGCAGCGCCACTGCCACCAGGGCGATCTTCACCACTGCCGTGGCGTCAAACCACCAGTCGATAAGCGCATGGTGAGGGATGCGGTAGTCCACCAGGATATGCCGAGCCTGCTCAGAGGACTCTGGCGATGGAGCGGCAAAACTTGTGTATGTGTATATCAAAATCGGCAGCACCGCCACCAAAGCTACTGCGCCTAGCATCGCTGGACGTGGAAGACGGCGATCTGCCATGAACGTAATCAGCATATAAGATAGCGTAAGCGCCGCAGCGCTGAGCAGGTAGGTCGGGTGCACCGTTGCAGCCAGCGCCGCGCTGAGCACGGCCCACCCTGCATGCCCCCGCAAAAAAAGATAGATCGACAGCAGCAAAAATGCCCCAAAAGCACTGGGCTGCAGCACCGGACCCAGCAGGCGCTGATCTGCCAGCCCATCCTCGAGCACATAGGCCCAGTTCGTTCCCAGCAAACGGGATAGAGCCAGCCGCAGCCCAGCCGAATGCGCCACAATCAGCAGAGCAAAGAAAACCAGGAAGATCGTGTTTGACCTGCGGACAGGATATACGGTCTCAACAATACCTATCAGACTCCAGGCATAAATTCCCATAATAAAAGCATAGTAAAGATAATGGATTTCTGGCAGATGGAATAATCGATAAGTCAATTCAACCAGGGTGGTAAAAACCGGGGTCGGATCGAGGGTGTTCGCCAGCCAATCCAAATGCAGCGAACCATAACCAACCCGCGCCAGCCCATGCAGAAAGTATTGGTTCTGGTTCGAGGTGTACAGCGGCGACTGGGTATAGGCCAGGGCAAAGATTAAAGTGATCCCCAGGAATGATAAAACTGCCGCACCCCGGTTGGAATGGCTGGAGAATAAATCTTGCGTCATGACCCTACCGAACATACCTCTTAATGGCTCTTTAGGAATTGCCGTGAAGCGGGGGAATATGTGGTGTTTTTTGCGGGCTACGCCCGCAAAAAACACCACATGTCGCCCTTCACCACGGCAACTCCCAATGAACCCTCTTAATTAGATATCCAGACCCCGATTTTACCGCAGAAGCCAAGCGACCGGGTATGTTGTTAGGGTAGAATATTTTAATCTTTATTCTACAGCAGCCGGGTGCGGACGATCAGGCGTTTTTCCGCCTCTCTGGCAAGATCGGCGGGATCAGGCTTTCCTTCCTGATCGATTTTGATCTCCATATAACGAGCCATCTCAGGGGTTTTCTCAAAGATAGCCGTCAGGCTTTCGGCGACGGCTGCCGGGTCTTCAATCGTCTCTGCCCGGGCGGCGTACTTTTTCCCCTGGAGCCTCACAGAGATCTCCGCGCCGCGGCGCAAATTTCGCCACCAGGCGCGTTTGCGCAGGCTGGTGGTCAGGAAGTACACCTCACCGTCGGATTCCATGCGCAAATAATTGACCGGTACGGTGAAAACCTTACCGCTTTTACGCCCGTTGTACGTGATCAGCATAATGCTGTGGCTGATCAGGCCATGCAAGGGCGAACGAGCCAGCAGGGATATGAGTGCGTTGTACCACATAGCTTCTCCAATACTCTGAATCACCAATCTGCGGTGCAGCCCCCGCTGCCACCGCTCTAAATTGTACTATAACTGGAGTTCCTTGCTACTTCATGTGCATCCGCTGAAAAAGCCAGACTCCAACCCCCAGATAGAACAGCGACAGCGTAAGCAAAGCCGCAAGTTCAAAAATGACATCCTGGAACCCGGCGCCGAGCGTCAGGATCTTGTTCAAAGCTACCACCGCATGAGTCGGCGGCAGGAAGTCATCCAACCCTATCGAGTGGCCTGCCATGGTGAAAAGAGTCGGCAGGGGAAAAGGGAAAATCACCCCTGAGAAAAACATCAGCACTCCCAGCGGAAAGTTGGCGATCACAAAAGCCTGGCTGACTGTTTTCGAAAAGCAAGCCGTGATCATCCCCAGACCCACCACGGACAAAGATGTCACTGCCCCAATCAGCATAGCTACCCAGATCGGCCCCTGGCTGTGGAAACCCAGGGCGACCGCAGTAGCAAAGGTAATCAACACAGAAATGATCCCCACCAGCACCAACGCCGCGGTTGTGCCCCCCAGCAGGTCCAAAGCGCGCATTCGAGTAATCTGCAGGCGGCGCAGCGTCCCAGCTTCAACCTCGCGCGCCACGATCATCGCTGCCGGGAAGATGAGCATGATCACAGAAAAGATGATCACACCCGGTGTGTAGTTTTCAAATTCTGTGCGCGCCGCCGAGGCTCCCAGGGGCTGCTCCACATATTGCAGCACAGGTTTCATCCCGGTAAACTGCTGAATATAACTCTCCACTGCACCGAGAGATAGGACAGAGCCAATTGTGTAATATGGGTTGGTCAGATCGCCGCCGAAGGTGATCCGGGCAGAAACCGAGGCGTCGCCGCTTTGCAACGCCAACAGCGTGCGGGAGAAGTCCTGATCGAACTGGATGAAAGCGGCCGCGCCGCGATTGCGCAGAGTCTTTTCAACCTCCTGGCGATCTGTAACGCGAATGACCTTCAGCAGCGGTTTCCCGTCTGCATACTGGACAGTCTGAATCGCCCGGATCGCTTCTTCTCCGGCGAACAGGCTGCTGCCATCGGCTAACACCGCTCCACGATCTTCGTTCAGCACCAGCACATTGTATGAAGTCGAACCACCAGAAGTCCACAGCCAGTAGGCAAACACAAAGAATGGCGCGAAAACCAGAGTCAGACTGGTGGTCAGCCAATCGCGGGTCAGTTCGCGGCAGGTTTTGAGGAAAACGATGATGAATCTCATTTGAGGAACTGCCTTATCAGAACCACGATGCAGATCAGCAGCGGGAACAGCCAGACCCAGGCCAGGTCGCCTGGACCACCGCGGCCAGACAGCTTCTGTGTGCGCCGGATGCGAATCAAACGGTAGTCGGTTGTGGCCTGTTCAAATTCCTGTTCACTGAGCTGATGGGGATTCACACCAAACATCGGCGCGGCAAAGCCGCTGTCTTTGAGCACCTGGCGCAGCGCAGTCAGGCGGTTTTCAGAGCTGTCAGCCTCTTCAGCCAGGCCTGCCCACCAGCTGTCCGGGAGCCAGACTTCCACCTGTGGATTTGCCAGAATGTTGCGATACCAGTCCGAAACATGGCCAAAACCCGCCGTGCAATAGATATCTCCATCAATAATCGAATAGTTGACAGGCGTCTGCCGCCGCAGGCCAGATTTGCGTCCGGTATGTGTAATAACCATGATCCGGCCGATCACTTTCGGCCAGATGTTTATCCACCGGCGGAATCCAAGCCTCCACATCCAGAGCATAAAATGGTTGAACTTCTTGAATGCCTGACGATATGCAGAAAGCGATTGTGTGGTAGATGCAGTCATATGTACTCCTTTGCGCGCCAGATCATTCCCGCAGCTTGCGGCCAGTGAGCTGCAGGAAAACATCCTCCAGGGTATTGGGTCTCAGGCGCACTTCACCTGGACGGAAGCCAGCCGCCCCCAGGGCTGAGAGGATTTCGGGCAGCAGGTTCACCAGATTGAGAGCGCGAATGTTTAGACTATCTGGAACGAGGGTGACTTCTACCTGCCCGCCCAGATGCGCCAGGGCAGACCGAAGGCGATCTGGATCATGAGCAAAACCATTCAAGGCAATTTCCAACACATCGCCTTCTCCCAGGCGTTTTTTTAGCTCTGTGGGCGTATCCAGCACCAGCAGCTTGCCGTGATCGATAATCGCCACCCGGTCGACCATACGTTCCGCCTCATCCATATTGTGCGTGGTCAGGATGACCGTCTTGACTCGCGCCAGCGACTGGATATATTCTCGCACCTTAACCCGGCTCTGCGGATCCAGGCCGGCCTCTGGTTCGTCCAGCACCAGGATCTCCGGATCGTGCACCAGAGCCATGGCCAGGTTCAAGCGGCGCTGCATCCCCCCCGACAGGGTGCGGGCCTGGGAATGAGCCTTCTCTGCCAGGTCCATTTCTTGCAGGAGGTGTTCTCCCCGGCGGCGAGCGTCAACAGCCCGCAGCCCATAAGCCTGACCAATGAACTGGAGCTGTTCCAGGCAGGTCAGCAGCCCCCACAGAATGACCTCCTGGGGGCACATACCCACCTTCGAACGCACAGCCCTGCTGTCCCGGTCCACTGGCTGTCCATGCAGGAAAACCTGACCGGCATCCGGCTTGAGCAGCCCACATATCATCTGAATCGAGGTGGTCTTACCTGCCCCATTGGGGCCCAAGAAGCCAAAAACCTCCCCCTCGTTTACCGCCAGGTTCAAATCGTCCACTGCTGTCAGGGAGCCATAACGCTTGGTCAGCCACTGGGTTTGCAGCACCACAGTCATACACCCTCCGAACTGCTAACACTTTCATAAGTTCAACCCGAATAATATGAACCAATAGTTCATATTATATGAACTTTCTATTCACCTGTCAAGAGGGAACCTGGCATTGACAAATAAACCAAATAAGCTAAAATTAATTCGTCCTTTATCGAATTGATTTTACCGTCCCCGAAATGTCAGAGGCCATCTATGAAAAACACGAGTCCTGAACCCACAAACTTGCAAGAAGAGCTCCTGCTTTTTTTCAAAGCTATGGCAGATGCCAACCGCCTGAAGATCATCGGCCTGCTGGCCAGCCAATCGCTCAGCGTCGAGCAGATGGCTGCCATGCTCAAACTCCGCCCCTCCACAGTCTCCAATCATCTAGCCTTCTTGTCCCACGTTGGCCTGGTCAGCGCGCGGGCTGAGGGATATTACAACATGTATTCATTAGAGCAAGATCATTTACAAGCTATGGCGCGCCGGCTGCTGGCGCACGAAACCCTGCCCGCCATGGCTGGCAACGTGGATCAGAGCGCCTATGAGCGAAAAGTAGTTGCCGATTTCTCACTGCCGGATGGAAGGCTGAAAACGATCCCTGCACAGCGCAAAAAACTGGAAGCTGTGCTGCACCATATCATTAAATCTTTTCAACCCGGGGTTCACTACAGTGAAAAAGAAGTCAATGAGATCCTGGCCCGCTTCCATGCAGATACTGCCACTCTGCGGCGCGAGCTGGTTGGCAATCGCCTGTTGAACCGCCAGGGGGGAGGCGGCGATTATTGGCGCGTGACCGAAGCGGAGAAACCGTCCGAATAACGGCCTACGACCCTGGCAAGCGAGGCCGTAAAGAGAAAGTCTCCTCTCCAGAGAACAGGCCTGTCAGGGGCTGCGCTTCCAGGGCCATCACGCGGCTGTTGGCAAAATAGGCGAAATCGAAGCCCGTGGGATC
>JAFGQI010000145.1 GCA_016935755.1 Anaerolineales bacterium | reverse complement strand
CGCCTGGATGCTCCTACCTCCGCCGTTTCCTGGCTGCAGGCGGCTGGTTTTGATCTGCTTGGGCTGGCGAACAACCATAGCCTGGATATCGGCCCGGCTGGGCTGGAAGCCACGTTTCAACGCCTGCGTTCAGCCGGGATCAAGCCCGTGGGTGTAGGACGCAGCCATGCCGAGGCCTACCAGCCGGTGATCATCCGTCAGGATGGTTTACGCATAGGTTTCCTGGCATTCAATCTGGTGCCTGCCTTTGCGCTGGATCAGCCCATAGACCGCGGTACCTGGGTTGTAGCGGGCGGTCAACCCGAAAGGATGATCTCCGCAGTGCGATCTGCCCGCAGCCAGGCGGATGTGGTTGTCGTCTCGGTGCATTGGGGGGATGAATATGCTTTGTTTGAGAACCCCGCCCAGCGCGACCTGGCGCGTCAGCTCGTTGAAGCGGGCGCTGATCTGGTGGTGGGTCATCACCCCCACACCATCCAGGGCACGCAGGTATTCGAAGGCGCAGCTGGCGCCTCGGCTGGCTTTGTGGCTTACAGTCTGGGCAATTTTGTCTTTGACCAACAGGATGAGCGAGCGCAAAGGGGGTTGGCCTTACGCTGTCTGCTCGATCACCAGGGCTTGAGCGGGGTGCAGGCGCTGCCTGTCAGGTCTGGGCCTCATCCCCGCTGGATGACGCCAGCCGAAACGGCTGAGCTGGACGAACACATTCGTCCGGATCCCAGGTGGGTGGGCTATACCTGCCGCCAATACCCCTGCCTGCCGGCTAAACCGGGGCATGAGCAGCCCCAGGCAATCTTCTGGTCTGGTGAAATCGATCTGACGGGTGATGGAGTGGCAGAAATTGTTCGGCGTATTAATGAGCAGGTGATCGTATATCATCGGGATGAGATTGCCTGGCAAAGCCCCAAGGACTGGCAGGTGATTGATCTGGCGCTGGGAGATCCCAATGATGATGGGCGATATGAGCTGATGTTGGCGATTCGGAAGCCCGGCGAGGATGGTTCGATCACCAGCCATCCCTTTGTGATTGGTTATCGGAGCGGCATCTATCGCCAATTGTGGGGCGGCTCGGCTGTGGCGGATTCACTCCGAGAAGTTGAGCTGGGGGATTTGGATGGGGATGGCATCCAGGAACTGATAGCCCTGGAAGATGCTGCTGACGGGCAGAAGCGGGTGATCACTGTGTGGCGATGGCATGGATGGGGTTTTCAGTTATTGTGGCGCAGCGAAGAAGCCTGGTTCCATGACCTCTCCCTGGTGCAGGGTTCTGCGGGCAACCTGACTGTTATCCAGGCAGCAGAGGATTGGTAATCATTTTCCGTCATTATTTCACCTTCTGGTTGATGCTGTTATAATTGGGCTGGTGATATGCACAGTTTCGTCTTGGAGCGGAAGGGAGCAGAGATATGCAGGATTTAGAATTCACCGTCTTTGCACGTGAGCCAGAAGCAAATGAGTCGCTGCAGGCGTTAATCGGCCTGGCTGCTCAGAGAAAAAACGTCAATGTTCACCTGGATCTGCAGCCGTGGTCGGGAGGCTGGCCGCGCATGGTCTCAGTGGCTCTATACCGCAGTGGTCCGGATATCTCCGAAATTGGCAGCACCTGGATTGGCGATTTTGTTCGCATGGATGCGCTGCAGCCTTTTACGCCGCAAGAAATCCAACGCCTGGGCGGCGGCGACAAGTTCTTGCCTTCCTGCTGGGATGTTGCTGTTTCACCGCAAAAAGATGGGCCTGCGGGTGTCCCCTGGTCGATCCCCTGGTCAGCGGACACGCGCTGCATCTGCTATCGGCGCGATCTTCTGCGCAAGGCTGGCGTCGATGAGGCTCAAGCCTTCGGAGATGCTGAACAGCTGGATGAGACTTTGCGAAGGTTGAAGAAAGCGGGTGTTGAAGCGCCGCTTTCCCTGCCAACTCTGCGCTCCCGTCTTACGATTCATTTTGTTGCCAGCTGGCTCTGGAAAGCAGGGGGGGATTTTGTAGAAAAGGGTTTCAGAGAGGTGTCTTTTGATCGTCCGGAAGCGCTCCAGGCAATGGGGCAGTATTTCAGCCTCGGGCAGTACCTGCCGGAAAATAACCGTTTTATCGATGAGCCCACCGCCAATAATCTGTTTTTACAGGGACAGGCGGCATTGGTGTTCGGGGGGCACTGGATCTTGCAGGCGGCTCAAGCTATTCCGTCACTAAAAGCAAATCTGGGGGTGGCGCCCATGCCGGGTGTGCCGTTTGTTGGTGGTACACATCTGGTCGTCTGGAAGCATTCAGCCAAAAAGAGCCAGGTGATGCAGGTTATTGAATTTCTGGTTCGTGATGATGCTGCTCTATCCATCTTCCCTGGCTTTGGTCTGCCATCCTGGCTAAGTGGTCTGGAAAAGCATCCCCTGGCTGCTGATCCCAATTACCAGGTGCTGAGCCGGATGTTGAAGACCGGGCGCGCTTTTCCGTCTGGGCAGCTGTGGGGCCTGGTGGAAAACCGTCTGGTAGACTCATTCCCATTAATCTGGAAGGAAGTCCTCAGCCAGGAAAACCCTGATATCGATACAATCTTGCACAATTACCTGGACCCGGTTGCCAGACGGCTCAATCTCACCATGCAAGGGTAACCCCTGAAGTCCATGGGTTCAGTCAATCCCAAATATTTGTAAAAGAGGTTTGCTGTGGAAAAGCAAATTGAAGCTTTGCTGTCTCAAATGACTCTGGAAGAGAAAATCTCCCTTCTGGCTGGCATAGATTTGTGGCGCACTGTGCCGGTGCCGCGATTGGGAATCCCGCAGATCAAAGTCACCGATGGACCAAATGGAGCGCGCGGCGTGGGTGGTTCCTCTGGGCCGACCTCGGTATGCACGCCAGTGGGCGCTGCCCTGGCTGCCACCTGGAATGTTGAGCTGGTGCAGCGTGTTGGCGAAGTGCTGGGAGATGAAACCCGCGCCAAAGGGGCGCATATCCTGCTGGCGCCCACGGTCAATATACACCGCTCACCTTTGGCGGGGCGCAATTTTGAATGCTATTCGGAAGACCCTTACCTGGCTGGGCGGATGGCCGTGGCATATATCCAGGGTGTGCAGAGCAAGGGGGTAGGCGCTTGTATAAAACATTTCGTCTGCAATGATTCGGAATATCAGCGCACTTCGCTCAGCTCAGATGTGGGCGAAAGGGCTTTGCGTGAAATTTACCTGGCTCCATTCCGCATGGCGATGCGTGAGGCAAAACCCTGGTCAATCATGTCAGCGTATAACAAGCTCAATGGCGTCTGGTGCAGCGAGAATGATTACCTGCTCAAGGAGATCTTGAAAGGCGAGTGGGGTTTCGATGGCATCGTGATGTCCGATTGGATGGGGACCTATACACCCCGGGCGGCTTTCAACGGTCTGGATTTGGAAATGCCCGGCCCAACGCGCTGGATGGGTGAGCATGTGCATCAGGCGCTGGAAGCCGGTGAGACCAGTCTGGCGGATATCGATGATTCTGCCAGGCGCCTGCTGCGTACTTTCTTCCGGGTGGGGGTCATGGATGCCCAACAAATGCAGCCTGAGCAGGCTGTGGATAAGCCAGAACACCGTCAGGTGGTGCTCGAAGCCGCCTCGGAAGCCATTGTTTTACTGAAAAACAGCGGCGATATCTTGCCGTTGGAAGCTAAAAAAGTCCGCTCGGTCGCAGTCATCGGGGCAAATGCCCGTTGGGCGCAGGTGATGGGCGGCGGTTCGTCTTCAGTCACCCCACACTATATCGTATCGCCGCTCGATGGTATTCTCAAGGCGGCAGGCAGTGGTTTTGAGGTTGCATATGCGCTGGGCTGCCCGATCCACCGCAGCCTGCCGCTGTTGGAGATGCCCTGGCTGACTGCCAAGGATGGTCGCGTCGGCCTGGATGTTCAGTATTATGCAAATGTTGAACTCCAGGGTGTCCCGACGGGAAGCTGGTTTACCGACCGGAGCGATATCTTTTGGGCAGATGATTACCTGGTGGGGGTGGAAACGGGATCCTTCTCGGCGCGCCTGACAGGCTCGCTGGCTGTGGCAGAAACCGGCCTCTACACCTTCGGCCTGGAGGGCAACGGTGTTTTCCGACTGAGCATTGGCGGCCAGGTGGTCGTCAACCATTGGTCGCAGCAGATTGGCGACACCTCCCCGTGGGAGGGCGGCGAGCTGCAGGGCCAGGTGGAGCTGGCTGCTGGTAAGAGCTATGAATTCGTGCTCGAATACGCCTGGCAGGGCAAGAATCCCTGGCGATCGCTGCGTATTGGCTGCCTGCCTCCTATCCATGCTGATCCGCTGCAGCAGGCGGTTGATCTGGCGGCTAAGTCGGATGTGGCGGTTATTTTTGCTGGCCTGACCCCCGAATGGGAGAGCGAAGGTTTTGACCGTCCGGATATGCAGCTGGTTCAGGGGCAGGATGCTTTAATTGAGCGGGTGGCAGCCGCAAACCCGAATACCATTGTGGTTTTGAATGTGGGTTCTCCGGTAGCCATGCCCTGGCTGGAGAAGGTGCGCGGCTTGATCCAGATGTGGTACCTGGGTCAAGAGAGCGGCAATGCCATCGCCGCCGTTTTGTTTGGAAAGGTCAACCCCTCCGGAAAGCTGCCCACCACCTTCCCAAGGCGCCTGGAAGACACACCTGCATATATCAATTATCCGGGAGAAAATGGGCATGTGCTTTATGGAGAAGGGTTGTTCGTCGGCTACCGCTATTATGATAAGAAGGATGTCGAGCCGCTCTTCCCCTTTGGCTTTGGATTATCCTACACTCAATTCGCTTACCAAAATCTGAAAATCAGCTCTGCCGTTTACTCCTCTGGGGATGCCATTCAAATCAGCCTGGAAGTCACCAATACGGGTTCCCGGGCCGGTAAGGAAATTGTCCAACTCTATCTGCGCGATCCTGAAGCCAGACTGGTGCGCCCTCCGAAGGAACTGAAAGCTTTTGCCAAGGTCGCCCTGCAGCCTGGTGAAACCAGAACGGTGACCTTCAATCTGGATCAGGAAGCGCTGGCGTTTTACGATGACGCGGTCAAAGCCTGGATGGTGGAGGATGGTGTGTTCGAGGTGCTGGTAGGGAGTTCTTCGCGGCATATTCATCTTACTGGCAGTTTTGAGTGGAAAGGCAGCCTGGTCTTCTCCCAGGCGAAGCTGGCCGCGCCGCGGCTGCATACCCAACTGCCGGTCAAAGTTTTAATCGAAGATGAGGCTGCCAAGAAAGTGATATCTGCCCATCTTCCGGGCATCCTGGAACACCCGCAGCTGCGGTTGGCCTATGATCTGACCCTTGAGCAGCTGGCCGGGTTCGTTCCAGAATACTTGACCCCGGCAGTGCTGAAAGCCATTGGCGCTGACCTGGCAAAAATACCTTAGTGTTCACATTTCTCCGAAAGGATGTCATATCTGGATGACTGAGACACGATCATTTCCCAAGAATTTTATCTGGGGCGCAGCAACCGCCTCTTATCAAATCGAAGGCGCCTGGGACGCAGACGGCAAAAGCGAATCGATCTGGGATCGCTTCTCCCACACCTCCGGCAATATCTTGCATGGCCACACCGGGGATGTGGCTTGCGATCATTACCATCTTTGGCGTTCCGATATCCAGCTCATGCAGGAGATTGGCCTGAAAGCCTACCGCTTTTCGATCTCCTGGCCGCGCCTGCTTCCGGATGGCCGTGGGCAAGTAAACCAGGCCGGGATCGATTTTTACAGCCGTTTGGTGGACGCGCTGCTGGAAGCCGGGATTACCCCCTTCGCCACGCTTTATCACTGGGATCTGCTGCAGGTCCTTCAAGATCAGGGGGGCTGGACGGAACGATCAACCGCTGAGGCTTTTGTAGAATATACGGATGTGGTCACTCGCTATCTGGGAGATCGGGTGAAGAACTGGATGACCCATAACGAGCCATCGGTAGCTGCCTATCTGGGCTACTGGTGGGGTAACCATGCGCCTGGCGTCAAGAGCCGGCAGGCTTCTATTCAGGCGATCCACCATCTGCTGCTATCGCACGGCTGGGCTGTACCGGTGATCCGGCAGAACAGCCCCGGCGCCGAGGTTGGGATCGTGATCAATATCAGCCATACCGAACCGGCCTCGCCCAGCCAGGCGGACGCCGAGGCAGTGCGCCGGATGGATGGGATGTGGCGGCGCTGGCTGCTCGACCCCCTCTATGGGCGAGGGTATCCCACTGACCTGTTGGAAGATGAAATTCGGGAGGGAACACTGCCCGCAGAGGGTTTGTTCTTCGTCAAAGAAGAAGATTGCCAGGCGATTTCCACCCCTACAGATTTCCTGGGCTTGAATTACTACACCCGGCATGTGGTTCGCAGCCAGGATGTGCCAGAAAGCGAGAATCTCCCAGCCACCGTGATCCCGCCGCCCATTAACGAGAACGATTACACAGAAATGGGCTGGGAAGTCTATCCGCGCGGCCTGTATTACCAACTGCAGCGTTTTGCCCTCGAATATCACCCGCCTAAGATTTATATCGCCGAAAATGGAGCCAGCTACTCCGATGGGCCAGGAGCGGATGGGCGCGTCCATGACGCCCGTCGCATTCGCTATCTGAAGGAGCATTTTGCTGCGGCGCAGCAGGCCATTCAAGAAGGAGTGCCGTTAGCCGGTTATTTTGTCTGGTCGCTGATGGACAATTTCGAGTGGGCATATGGTTTCACCCAGAGGTTCGGCCTGATCTGGGTGGATTATGAAACCCGCCAGCGCATCCTGAAAGACAGCGCCTTGTGGTACCAGCAGGTTATTCGGGAGAATGGGCTGCCTGTCAGCGGATAATAACCGCAGGTCATACCTTATTCGGTTGTACTATAACGGGTGCAGTGCGCTGACAGGCACTGCACCTTTTTTCGTGCCTGGCAATTATGGTATAATATAAATAGGATATATAATATCCCATTTATATTAACCTGACTAAGCGAGGAAAGATGAGCACAGGACGACGCACCGCATTGAGCGCCATGTTGTTAATATTGGTGATGGTCACCCAGCTTGCCTGCCAGGTATTAGCGCCTGCAGATAAGCCCACAGCAACCCAATCCGAGAGCCAGGCCTCCAGCACCCCAGCATCTGCAACGGCTTTGATTCCGGCCACAGAGGTGGAATTGGAAGTCACGCCAGAGGTAGAAGCTACTCCTGAAGCGCAGAAACCTGACCCGACCCCGGTGACTCTGCCTCCTGCAGAAGCGGGTATAGCCTGTTTCGGCACTACCGCCTCGGGCATCACCTGTCTGGATGAGCAGGCCTGGACAACCTACACGACGGATAACTCCGCCATCGCCGCCAACAGCGCCCAGAAGATGGCTGCCTGCCCGGATGGGCGTTTATTGGTGGTGCAGGGCCTGGGGATCAGCGTGTTCGAGGGCGGCGCCTGGAAAGAGTTAAGCGCTGGCTGGGGCTCTGATATCGCCAATTCCGTCGCCTGTGATGCCCAGGGAGGCGTGTGGGTTGCGCTGTTCCGCGGCGCGGCTTTCTTCGACGGATCCCAATGGACCAGCTATACCAGTGAACAGATCTTAGGTGGCGAGGTTTCCGCCGATTTGTTCCAGGAAATTGCCGTGTCATCCACCGGGACCGTGTGGATTATGAACAACTCCAGCCTCGCCAGTTTTGATGGCAGCGCCTGGACAGGCTACTCGAAGGGCAAAGAACTGGAGGAGGCGGTATCCCTGAGTGCTCTGGCTTTTGACTCACAGGGTTATCCCTGGGTTGGCATAACCAATGGGGTGATGTCCTTCGATGGCAGCAAGTGGAATTACCACAAGAAAAGTGATCTCGGTGGCGTCAACAGCCTGGCAGTCGATGCCCTAGGACGAACGTTGGTGGGCACTGCCGACAAGGGGGTCTTCATGTACGAGGCCAGTTTGTGGACGGAGTTTGATCTGCAGCAGGAAAAACTCGCCAGCAATAAGATCCGTTCGATAGCTGCAGATGCTCGTGGGCGGGTGTGGGTAAGCACGCAGTGGGGTTTGGCGGTGTTTGCTAACGGCAGCTGGCAGGCGTACCGCATGGATAACTCAGAGCTGGTGGAAAATGACATCTGGTCGGCGGTGGTGTTCGCCGGCGGGCCGACCCTCCCAGAAGCACAGGATAAGCCCAAGGGCATCCTCTCCGGGCAGATCCTGGAGGCGGGTGGAAACCCCTTAGCCGATGCGCCTGTTGAGATTTGCGTAGAACAGCTCGGCTCGATATTCTACGGCGACACTCCCTGTTCGGATCAGCCCTTTATGCTCAAAACAATGACGGATGGGGATGGCAGATTCATCCTCCCGGATGTGCCTGCTGGTTATTACATCATCACGGTCAATTCGGGCGATGGCTGGGCGCAGCTGACCGGCCAGTACAGCGCTTTCTCCGAGCGGGTGCTGGTCGGAGCCGGAGATGATGTAGACGTGGGCGAACTGACCTTACAGTAATAATCCGTCTATAGGCTCAAGATTGCCAGGGTGTTGAGGATCGCCTTGGGCACAAAGGAGGATGCCAGCGCATATTCCTGATCCTTTGTCCCATCACTGGATTTTTCGGAACAATGGGCGTTTGCGCCGGTTGGTCCAAGGCCATCCAGAGTGGGAAAATGCTGGCAGAGCAGATTCCCGTCACTGAGACCGCCGCGTTCTTCTTTTTGGATGTGCAGATTGGCCCGCCGGGCTGCACTCTCCCACAGGCTGAACAGGCGGTCTGTTTCGGCATTGCGCGGCCAGGGACCAGTCTGGTAAACAGGCTGGATGCTGACTGTGCAGGTAAAGCCATCTGTACTCATCACCTGGATATCATCAGCCAGAGCTAACATGCGATCGTAGCCATTTTGGAAAACCTGCTTAGAAAACGCTCGCATCTCTACGACTGCTTCAGCATAGTGCGGCACGCGGTTGACCACCGTTCCGCCGGATATGACGCCGACATTGAAAGTCAGATCGTTGGTGTAATCCGTCAGAGCTTCAATTTTTAGAATCGAATGTGCCAGCTGGTGGATGGCATTGGCCCCCAGGGCATGGTTATTGCCGGCATGAGCCGACCTGCCTTTAACCTCAACCTTGAAGGTCGCCCGGCCCTTGCGCGCGACCACAATAGGAAAGCTGTTCTCCACCTGCGTGCCGCCCTCGAATACCAGGCAGGCCGCGGTGCTCTGAGGCAGGCGCTGCAAACAGGTGGTTCCGAAATCGTCGGAGAGCGCTTCCTCGGACGCGTCCAGGGCCAACAACCAATCCACTGAGTTGTAGAAATCTGGGTGAAGGCTGTTCAGAGCATCCAGGATCATGTACATCATCAAGGTGCCGCCCTTGATATCCACCGTGCCGGGGCCATAAATTCGATCTCCCTCGATGCGCCAGTAGAAATCATTATCCAGTTCTTCCTGCGGTGGAAAAACCGTATCCAAATGGGAAATCATGGCGATCGTCTTGGCGGAACTGGTGAAAGGTGGGCGGGCCAGAAAGAGATGCTTGCCGTAGGCTGGATCGGCGGATTGGACGAAATCCGCTTGAAAGCCTAACGGAGCAAAGATATCTGCGGTCAGGGCGCCCAATTGGTTGACGCCCTCTGGGTTGCCAGTGAAGCTGTTGATCGAAATCATCTGCCGGAAATATTCCATGTAGACAGGTAAATTCTGCTTTAGATAGCTCTCTAACTCTTTCATTTGTCACGTCTCCGTTTGTATGAGATCGCCCTCTACACTATGGAGAGGGTGTTCCCGTGGTAGATTAAGATAAGAACTGACTGGCTTCGCGCCGGCCTTTTGCCCAATCCAGGGTGAGGGTCTGTTCGCCCAGCGAAACCTGGATGGATTCGGACGGAAATTCCGCTTGGGTGTAGGGATTCCCATAGCGGGGGTAATCGTTCATCGTTATTTCCTGCCCATCGAGGCGCAGAGGGCCTTTCCAGCCGAACTGGATGCGGCCAAGGGAGGGGGAGTAATAACTCACTCGCGAAGGATAGAATTGCACCTCCGCCTGCAAGATTCGCTCCATGAAAGTTTGGAAGTCGCCATCGCTTTCTTTTCGCCCACACTCGCACAGCCAGATATTATCCCGTTTTTTGACGATCATCTCACGATGCTGATCCTCGCCAGGCATTTCGCGCCACTCGTAGGGGTGCTGTGACAGCAGCGCCAGGTATCCCTCTCCCAGGCGGGAAAATACCCAGCCCTCTTTCTCGTAAAATTCATCGAACTGGTCGCGTGGGAACCAGGCGTGCGAATAAAACAGCTCATTGCGCACAAAAAGAGATGGAAATTTCCGGATGCGATAGATGGCAATGACTACATTTTTGATCTGGGCGACGCGAGGCAGTACACCTGAGCCGGTCCAGTTGTTTGGCGGAGGCCCTTGCAGGCGCGCTGGTTGGGTGGTGAAGCAAACCGCGCCAGCGCCGAGGGTGGCCTGCCAGATATGCTGCTGGTCGCCCCCATACCCCTTGCGATAATCCTGGGCTGAACTGAGCAGATATTCGGGTGTCCGGCAGGTGTAGATATTCACCTCTTCGCGCGTATTCCGGCCCAGATCTTTTTCGCAGCGCCGGGCGACCAGAGAGAGCAGTCCGCTGTAGCGCAGCAGCTGCACCAGCCAGCGCCGTTTGCGGATGGGCGCGAAAAATGGGTTATCCCACCAGCGGAAGGCATCCATCATGCGCAGGAACAGGCGGGCTGTGCGTGGGTGCAGATAGGCTTCCTGGTTCAGCAGCAGCATGCCATCCTCAAAATCGCGGGTTTTCAATCCCCACCAGCCTGCCTGAGACAGGCGTATCCCCATGCGCTGGCGGTTCACCATCTCGGTGCGGCGCTGGTCATTGGCGATATCATACAGCACCCGTGGGAGATGATAATTTGGGCTCAAGGCCAGGCAGGCCGCGCTCATATTTTCTATGCCAGTAAAGCTGCCCAATCCGAAGAGCAGCTTCATCGTGTCGCTGGTATCTTCTTGTTCGGCCCATTTCTTGGCGTTTTCGTAGCTGCGCCCGTGCGTGCTGCCAAAAACGCCTTTATGGCTGTTCAAGGCCATATCCAGCAGGATCAGATCCAGCACCAGGGCAGCGCGGCGCGATATTTCTTCATCCATGCTGAAATCTACCAGGCTCAGCAGGGCAGTCAAATCTTCATCATAATAAACATTCGAAAGCCATTCGCTAAATCCGGTCAGGAAACGCAGTTCCAGCCAACGCAGGATGCGCTCACGGTGGATAGCAGACATGATGACCCCAGACAGGCCTGAGTTGGTAAAAGTATTTTCGGGGTATAGCTGACCAGCCAGGAATGCGGCGGAGGCGAACAGGATGTAGTGATTCTCTGTCCAGGTGCACATCCCATCTTCACCCGGTTCGTCGGGCCAATATCTGAAATCCAGGATGGTCTGGCGGGCGCGTTCGAGTAATGCGGGTTCAAATGAAACGTGGCCGCTGAATTGGTACAGCAGCCGCAGGAGGCTGTGCAGAGTAAAGTCAGCGCAGTCCTGGCGAGAATCGATGTAATTCAGCCCACCTTGAATCAGGCCAAGATGAGGCGTTCCGCCGGCTGCCAGGCGCGCCAATTCGTAAAAGACTGCCTTAGGACTCTCTGGCGCTGGATTGCGCAGGATAAACTCCAGGTATGCCTGACGCCGTTTTTGATAGTCGGAGTCGAATGACTGGCTGCTAAAAGCGTCCACATTTGGTTCAAAAGGATAATCGGGTGGAGCAGGTTCCTGGGGCAGGATCACATATCCGGGCTGCAACGGTGCGCCAGCAGAACGTTGGATGGGAGTAGAGTCATTCATAGGTTGTATTTTACTCCAACCAGAGGCTCAAAGTTCTTAAATGTGTCGAAAATCATACGGATTTATCCTCAAAACCCAGAAATTATGGTTTATACTTGGCTTCAGATTCAAGGCAAAACGATGACTGAAAAAGACACGATCAGAAAATTGGTGCTCGTTTTTGTCTCCGGAAACCAGGCGACGGTTTTGATGAGTCAGCTGGTGTCTGAGGGATATGATTTCACATGCATAGATAGCTCGGGCGGTATTATCCAGGAGACGACCTATTGCCTGCTGATTGGTCTGCCAGAGAGCCGCCTGGATCACCTGTTGGAACTGATTGGGAGCAGCTGCCAGCCCTATATGAAATTTATCACCACACAGATTGATGTTCAACCCTATGTGATTCACGCCCCGCTCATCGAAGCCCAGGTTGGGGGCGCATTTCTGTATGTTTTGAATGTCAGTCATTTTGAACAAATTTAAGGGTTCTGCACATGAAATTAATGATTGTTATCATCCGTGATATTGACGACCCCCATGTTGTCCAGAACCTGGTGGACCAAGGCTACCGGGTGACTCGCATGGCCAGCACGGGGGGATTTTTAAAGCGCGGGAATGTGACGCTGCTCATCGGCGTAGAGGATGACCGCGTTCAAACTGTGACAGAACTGCTGCGCCAAATCTGCCGCCCCGAAGATTCCACCCAACACCGGGCAACTGTTTTTGTGGTGGACATGCCGCATTTCGAGCAAATCTAACTGCTTTTCCCTAATAGATCAAGTCATTCATTGACCGCAGATATCATCCCGCTGGAAGGGCGCGGCCGCTATTTTGCGGCTCGTAATATCGTCATGGCAATCGCTGGAATGCTTTGTGTCTATCTGGCGGGCGAGTGGATCACTCGCGCGGGTCAACCCGTTGGCTACCAGATGGTGTTGGCTGCTGCTTTTGTCCTGGGAATGATCTCTACTTTCAGCTTTAGCCGGTTGAGCGAGCCACCTCCGGGGCCTATCCCTTATCCCAAGACACCTCTGGCTCCTGTGAAGATTTGGCAGGAGGTCCGGAGCTACCCTGCTTTCCTGGCCCTGGCGGGGACTGCCGCGCTGTGGAATTTTTCACTCAACCTGGCTGGGCCTTTCTTCAACATCTACATGGTTGAGGCCTTGAGCGCCAGCCCGGCCTTTGTTGGCATTGCCAGCATCGTCAGCAGCCTGGCCGGGATGTTCGCGCAGAAGAAGAGCGGCGAGCTGGCGGATCGTTGGGGGCCGCGCCGGGTGCAGTTGATCAGCGGGCTGCTTATCCCGATCATGCCCATCTTCTGGGTGTTTATCAACCAGCCCTGGCAGACTCTGCCGGTCAATATCGTTGCTGGGGTGCTGTGGGCAGCCTACAGCCTGTCATCTTTCAACCTCTTGTTGGTGCTTACCCCTGCGGAACAGCGGGCGCGCTATTCGGCCATTTACCAGGTGATTGTCACGGTCTCCCTGGCGGCGGGGGCAGCCGTGGGTGGTCTGATGGTAGAAAATTGGGGCTACCCGGCGATTTTTATCGCCTCAGGCGCAGGGCGTCTGCTGGCCGCGCTGTTATTTGCCTCATTCGTTCCAGCGATATTGAAGAAGTAAAACCACTTCCAGTTTCAGGGGGTTGGAGTGAAAGTAGGAATCACCTGTCCGCCGCTGCCCACATCCACCAGCAGCACCCAACCGATGATGGAACGGTTCGCTTCTCGGTATTCGACCAGAACGCATTCGCGGTTGAAGGTATCGAAACGCCGCTCGCTTGCCAGGAAGAACAGCTTGCCGCGCATGGGGATGCGCCCGGTGGCAGTGAAGCCTTCGTAGCAGCCGTTGCGCGCCCAGATATCCCGCAAGGCGATGCCCACGGTGGGGGTCG
>JAFGQI010000144.1 GCA_016935755.1 Anaerolineales bacterium | reverse complement strand
TGCTGGGCAGCCTGCTGGCTGGCACTGAAGAAAGCCCAGGCGCAGCGGTGATCCGCAATGGACGCCGCTATAAGGTCGTGCGCGGGATGGCCTCGCTCAGCGCCAACATTGCGCGTAAGGAGGCTGAGGGCCTGGTTGAACTGGAAGAAGAAGTGTGGGGCGAGGTCGTGCCGGAGGGCGTCGAAGCCGTGGTGCCTTATCGCGGCACAGTCAACGATATCCTGCATCAGCTGGTGGGGGGTGTGCGTTCTGGTATGAGCTACTGCAATGCCAGGACAATCCCAGAACTGCAGGCAGAAGCGGAATTCATCCGTATTACCATTGCCGGTCGGGCCGAGTCCGGCGTTCATGATGTGGATGTCCTTTGAGTAAACTATGACAGAACAGATAGAAGTTTTGACCACAATCGCTTTTGAGGATGCCCTGATAGAAAAGCTGGCCGCTGTATCGCCGCGCCTGCACTTCCGGGTTGCGCGAGCGGCTAAAGTTGAAGAGATCCCCCCAGAGATTTGGGCAATGACTGAAGTTTTATACACCGACCGGATCATGCCAGCCCCCGATGCAGTGCCCAACTTGCACTGGATCCAGTTCCATTGGGCTGGGGTCGATCATGCCCTGGATGCGCCTCTGCTGCAAAAACCCGGTCTGGTGGTCACCACCTTGAGCGGGGCGGCTGCTTCTCAGGTGGCTGAATATATCGTCATGATGCTCCTGAACCTGGGACGCCGCCTGCCAGAGGCGATATCTCTGCAGCGCAAAGAGAGCTGGCCCAACGACCGCTGGGAGCGCTTCAAACCGCGCGAGCTGCGCGGCAGTACCGTGGGTATCGTTGGCTATGGCAGCATTGGACGCCAGGTGGCGCGGCTGCTTCAGCCTTTCGATGTGCGCATATTAGCCACCAAACGCCATGTCATGCAGCCAGAAGATTTGGGCTACACTTTTGATGGCATGGGGGATGCAGGCGGGTATATGTTCCTGCGCCTTTACCCGCCCGAAGCCCTGCGCTCGATGCTGAAAGAGTGCGATTTTATTGTGATCACTACCCCGCTGGCGCCGCACACGCGCAACCTGATCAACGCGCAGACCCTCGAAGCAGTCAAGCCGGGCGCCTTCCTGATCGATGTATCGCGCGGTGGGGTGGTGGATCACACCGCCCTGATTGCGGCCTTGAAGGAGCATAAGCTGGCGGGCGCGGCTCTGGATGTTTTCCCAAAAGAGCCTCTGCCCGCCGACAGCCCGCTGTGGAAAATGCCCAATGTGATCCTCACTCCGCATATCGCCGGAATCACAACCCACTATAACGAGCGCGCCGCCGTGCTGTTTGCGGAAAACCTCTCACGATATCTGGAAGGCTTGCCGCTCTACAACCAGGTCGATCTGGCTCAGGGATATTAGCTTTCTGGCGCTCTTGCCAAAGGAAGGATGCCCTCCCAAAAGAGAAATTTGGGAGGGCTTTTTATTGATTATCTATTGACTTTTTCGCAAAGTATGTTATATTATAAATAACTTTGTGTTATAAAGTATTAAAGGAGTTCGATATGAATGAAAACGCGCTAAATCTCAAAGAATTGGAAAAGCTGGCTTACCGCCGGACCTACCAGGATGGCCTGTATGATATATATATTGGTGGGCTGCTCGCCAGCTTTGCGGCCTTCGGTTTCATGATCTTCCCTGGCAGCGATCAGGAATCGATTGTAATTCTCCTCTATTACCTGATCGGTATGGGTCTGAGCGGCCTGGTCTTCTGGCTTGGCAAGAAATATATCACCCTGCCCCGCATTGGCCTGGTGAATTTCGGCCCGGCGCGCCAGAAACACAATCGCGATCTGATTCTCCCCCTGGTGGTGATCACCGCAGTGCAGGCGCTGGTGGTGCTTCTGCAGTTCGGCCATTTCCTTCCCCCAGCCCTGCGCAGCCAATTGACCCCCATTCTTGGCGCTATCGGCAGCCCACGCCTGATGGTGGCTATCTTCGCGGTTATCTTTGTGGCCCCTGGTATGCTGTTGGTTGCGTTCCTCAGAGATTCCCCGCGCGGCTACTACCATGCCGTCGTCATGTCGCTGGCTATTTTCTTGATGATCCTGCTTGACCAGGCCTGGTGGATGGTGCTGGGAGGCGCACTGATTTTCCTGCCGGGTGTGTTCCAGCTGGCCCGCTTTCTGCGGCAGTACCCCCTGGAGGATGTACCCGATGGACAATCCTGAACCCGATTTTTCAGAGATCAGCGAGATTGACCGCCTGATCCATGAACCCACCCGCCTGATGGTGATGGCCAGCCTGTATGTGGTGGCAAGCGCAGATTACACCTTCCTCATGCGCCAGGCCGGCCTGACCTGGGGCAACCTCTCTGCCCATCTCAGCAAGCTTGAAGAGGCTGGCTATATCCAGGTGGAAAAAACCTACCGCGGCAAACGCCCGTACACGTTGGTGCGCTTGAGCGACCTGGGGAGAACAACCTTTGAAAACTATGTCACCCGGATGAAAACCATTCTCAATAACCTGGACCAGCCATAACATATCACAAATATGCAAAAACTGGCGGAGTGAAACCGCCAGTTTTTATTTTCTTGCAGATTTTGACCTTCATGGCAGATGATGGGGCTGTTTAGCTGACTAAAAATTTCTTTCCAGACAGCTCCAATCATGCTGGTTTTATCATGGCTCAGGAAATGGGAAGCTCTCTTCCTGGCTGAGCGTGGTAGGCCGGGGTTCCAGGGTGACTTTGATTTCGATTGTTTTCCCATCGCGCAGGACGGTCAGAACGACCACATCCCCGGGGTCTTTATTCAGGGCCAGGTAGATCAAGATATCTTCGAAATGGGCGACAGGCTGATCATCAATAGCAATGATCACATCGCCGCCGATTTCTATTACCTGCCCATCAACTTCTGTCTGGCGAGTGGCGCCGTGCAGACCGGCTTTGATCGATGGGCCATTGTCCAATACCACCGCAACATAAGCGCCCTTATCCACCGATAGATCCATGGCTTTGACCAGGATCGGGCTGACACTGCCGCCCTGAACACCCAGCCATGGCCAGATGAATTCTCCGTCTTCGATCAGGCGGGGTATGACGCGGGCCACAATGCTGACGGGGATGGCAAAACCCACCCCGGTGTTCGCCCGCCCGGTGCCGCCAGTTTCAATCTGAGCATTGATGCCGATGACCTCGCCCCTCAAGTTCAAGAGCGGTCCGCCCGAGTTGCCCGGGTTGATCGGAGCATCGGTCTGGATCGCCTGGGGGATTTGGAACGTGGTCAGAGCGGGTATGCTCCTGCCCAGGGCGCTGACGATGCCCTTGGTGAGCGTTCCGCCGAGACCATAGGGGTTGCCAATGGCTACCACTGTCTGGCCGACAGCCACTTCTTCCATCTTGCCCAGGGGCAGGGACAGCACACCCGCTGGCAGGCTGTCAACAGATATGACTGCCAGGTCGCTGTGTAAGTCTTCTCCCACCAGGGTCGCCTCGCGGGCAGAATCATCGGAGAAATAGACCTCCAGCCGGTCTGCGCCGTGAATCACGTGGGCGTTGGTGACAATATTGCCGCCCTGGTCAAATACAAAGCCAGAGCCTTGACCGGAGGCAGCCCCCATCCCGCCCTGCTGGCTGTAGGTGATGATGTTGACCACAGACGGGTTGGCGCGAGTGTAAAGGGTAGTCAGGATGGCTTCCTCATTGCTCAGCGCCACCGGCAGAGACGGCATCACCGGCACTGTGGTAACCTGCTGCTGCAGGACTGGAGCCGTTGGCTCTTTCGTAGCGGTGCGAGTGGATACCCCGCAAGCCAGGGTAACCAGGGTAATCAAGAAGAAGGGTAAGAGTATTTTGCGGTTGATTTTCATCATCATTTTCGTTCCTCAGTAGTCATTTGTGATCATAATACCCAATCAGTATAGTCGCATTTATTAAAAGAACCCTGAGAATGAGATAAAAACTGTGTGTTAGTTCGTAAATCTTTACCACAAACAGCATTTCAACCTCCTAAGCGATGAGGTAAAATTAGTCATTAAACCAACGGAGATGAACCTTGACCCAATCAACTCGCCTCGAACATGACCTGATCGGCGAACGGGAAGTACCCGCCGAGCGCTATTACGGCATCCAGACTTTACGTGCGCTGGATAATTTCAGCATTTCCGGTATTCGCATTTCCCAATATCCGCGCTTTATCCATTCTCTGGCGTATATTAAGAAAGCGGCTGCCCTGGCAAATCAGGAGCTGGGATTATTGGATGGCAAAATCGCCGCAGCCATTGTCTCTGCCTGTGATGATATTATTGCGGGCAGATTGCATGATGAATTCGTCGTGGATGTCATCCAGGGTGGGGCTGGCACTTCGACGAATATGAACGCCAACGAAGTCATTGCTAACCGGGCGCTGGAAATATTAGGCCTTGAAAAAGGTTGCTACGAAGTGATCCACCCGCTCAATCATGTCAACATGTCGCAGTCGACCAACGATGTCTACCCGACTGCTCTGCGGCTGACCTTGAGTATGAAGATGGATGGTTTGCGCCGGGAGATGGAAAGCCTGCAGGTCTCATTGAGCGCCAAGGGTAAGGAATTCTTCGATGTGATCAAGATGGGGCGGACGCAGCTCCAGGATGCTGTGCCAATGACTCTGGGCCAGGAGTTCGACGCCTGGGCGGTGATGGTGGGTGAAGATATCCAGCGTCTGATGGATGCGCAGTTGCTGATCCGGGAAATCAACATGGGCGCGACAGCCATCGGCACCGGCTTGAACGCCCACCCTGCCTACGCTCCACTGGTGACGCTCCGGCTGAGAGAGGTTTCAGGCGTGCCGGTGGTCGAAGCGAAGAACCTGGTGGAGGCCACGCAGGATACCGGCGCCTATGTGCAGCTTTCTGGGGTGCTGAAGCGGATTGCGGTCAAGCTATCCAAGATCTGCAATGACTTGCGCCTGCTCTCCTCCGGCCCGCGCGCCGGGTTGGGGGAGATCAATCTGCCTGCCATGGCGCCTGGGTCTTCGATTATGCCCGGCAAGGTGAACCCAATCATCCCCGAGGTGGTCAACCAGGTGGCTTTTGAGGTGATTGGCAACGACATCACCGTCACCATGGCAGCAGAAGCCGGTCAGTTGGAGCTGAACGCCTTCGAGCCGGTCATCGCCTTTAATCTCTTCCGCTCGCTGGATATGTTAGGGCGGGCCTGCCGCACCCTGTCTCAGCGCTGTATTGACGGGATTACTGCCAACCGCGAATGGTGCCGCCGCTCGGTGGAAAACAGCATCGGCCTGGTGACCGCCTTGAACCCTCTGTTGGGCTACGAAAAATCGACCGAAATCGCCCGCCAGGCTTTGGAAACCGGCAGGTCGGTATATGAAATTGTGCTGGAAAAGGGATATCTTACCCAGGCGCAGCTCGATGAGGTGCTGTCTCCAGAAAATATGACCCGGCCGCGCTCAATCAAGAAGTGAGCGCAGGTTCAAGAAGAAATCGGATTGCGGGGGTTTGCCTGGATGACCGTTTTAATCAGCGCTTCTACACATCGCCGGTCATATAACCGGCCGATATTTTCGTGTAGATGATCGAAAACCAGATCAATTTCCACTGCCTGTCGATAGGGGCGATTGGTGGTCATGGCGTCGAAAACATCTGCCACACTGACAATCAGCCCAATCTGAGAAATTTGCTCTCCATGCAGCCCCAGGGGGTAGCCGCTTCCATCCACTCTTTCATGGTGCTCAGAAATGGCTGGCAGCACATTGCTCAAGAGATGCACCTGGCTCATGATCCGCAGGCCAATGGTGGGATGTCTTTTCATCTGCTCGAATTCTTCGCTGGTGAGAGGATCTGGTTTGGTGATGATGGTATCTGGCACGCCGATTTTGCCGATATCGTGCAGCAGGCTGCCAATCTGGATATCATGCACCAGGTCTGCGCTTAGCCCCATTTCCTGGGCGATGGCAACGGAGATATCCGATACTCGTTGGGAATGCCCGCGTGTATAGGGGTCTTTGGCATCGATGGTGGCGGCCAGGACTTTGATGAAATCGAGGAATAGCTCGTTTGCTTCACCATATAGTCCGGCGATCTGCAGGACAGTGCTGGCATGATTGGCCAAAATTTCCAGCAGCTGGGTATCTTCGGCGTCAAACACGCCGGACTTTTTGTTCAACACCATCAGGTTCCCAATCACGCGTTCCTCGCGTGCAATGCGTGATTTGCCCACCGTGATGGGCCGGGCGCGCAGCGGTGCAGCGCAAGCCGAACGAGCCAGGAAGCCGTGTCTCTGCCCCGGGCTGATGCTGTCCTTTCCGTTTTCATCGAAAAAAAACATCATCTCCTGCCCCTGACGTTCAGCGAGCATCACGGAGCTTTTTTCAGCTTCCATCAAATCGGTCGCCAGCTCAGCCAGCAGACGCAAGAGCTGTTCGCTGTCCAGGGTCGCGCCCACCCGACCCAATATATCCACCAGGGCTTGCAGCCTCTGGTTGGTGCGGTGGGATTTATCCAGCAGCATGACTTTATCTACTTCCGAGGCCATGCGGTTGCCCAGCACCTGCAGCAGTTCAAGTTCTGCGTGAACGAAATTGAAGATCTGCACCGCCCCGATTGGGTTGCCTTGCAGGAGCAGCGGCAGGGTGATCACGTTGCGCAGGTGAGCGGTCTTTTCCGGATCCATATCGCGATACCAGCGTGGATCTTTGGCGATGTCTTCGATCACAATCAGCTCGCGCTGCTGCACGGCTGCGCCGACGATGCCCTGATCCTGGCGGATGCGCAGGCCTTTGAATTCTGGCGAGCTTTTTTCCCCTTTCACTACTTTAAAAACCAACTCTCCAGCAGCTTGATCCAACAGATAAAGCGTGCCAGCCTCCCCCTCAGATACCTCGATCATCAGCTCAAGCATTTGGTCCAACAGATCATCCAGGCTGGTCATACTGGCAATCCGGTTGGCCTGGTCTAGCACGGCGATCAGGTTTCTCCGGTTGGCTGTCAGCGGATTATTGAATGAGCCAGTGGAAGTGGATGGCTTGTTGGGCATACAGGTATCCCTTGGCAAGGGGTCTACCCTCGAGTATCCCATAGGTGCCCCAACATTGCAAGCCATCTAACGATAATGACAGGATCAGGCCCTGGGAAGGTATAATTATCTGGAGATGTCCTTCCTGAGAAATATCCTCCAAGGCGATGCCGAATCGCGTGAACTGTTGGCCAGCACCTCACGCAACCTGATCATTATCGTGATCGCCCTGTATATGACCTGGCATTTCATCGCCACTCTGACCTGGCCGCGGGTGTTCAGCCCCAGTCTTTGGCTGGTCACCCTGGCGATGCTCTTCATCACGGCGTTGGTGTTCCATTTCCTGGAAAAAAACTACATCCTGGCTCAGATTATCTGGCTGGGAGGCTTGATGGCGGTGATCCTGGAGGCCTATGTCCTATATCGCCAGCCTGCTGTCTTGATTTTACTGGTATTCTTGCCGCTAAACGCGATCGTCACTGTGGGCTTGCAAGGCACCTTGCTGGTGGAACTGGCTCTCATCGCATTGATGGCCTGGATGCCAGGGCTGGCATTCCTGCCAGAGCTGCCGGCAGGTTTCTCCACCGGCATCATCTTTGGGAGCATCTTTACCGGTTTCTTTGGCTGGGGCCTGTCCAGCAACCTGGTCTCGGCGATGGATACCGCCTCGTTCCACTATCAGCAGGCGCGCGATCTGCTGGAAGAAACCCGCCGCCACCGCGCCGAGATCAGCCGGATGTTGAAAGACCGCAACCAGGCAAATTACCAGCTCGAGCGGCTGAACGAGATGCTCTTCTATGCCCGTATGCGCGCCGAAGAAGCGCGCGCGGACCGGGATCGCTTCGTCCTGGCTGTCAGCCATGAACTGCGCAGCCCTTTGAATTTCATCTTAGGTTTCAGCGACTTAATGATCAATTCGCCAGAGGCCTATGCTCCCAAAGACAGCTGGCCGGCAGGCTTGTACGATGATGTCCAGGAGATCTACCGCAGCAGCAAGCACCTGTTGGGGTTGATCAACGATATTCTCGATCTTGGGCAGATCGACATCCACCAGATGGCGCTCTACCGCGAAGCAGTGAATTTGGAGAGCCTGATCCAGGATGTCCAGCTGATGGTGGAAGCCGCCTTTGCGCAGAAGGGATTATGGCTGCGGGTAGAATGCGAGCCTGGTTTGCCCTCAGTTAATGTGGACGCCATCCGCATCCGCCAGGTGATCCTAAACCTGGTAAACAACAGCCTGCGTTTTACAGAGACCGGCGGCGTTACCATTGGGATTGGTAAAACCGGTGATGACATCCAGCTGCGTGTGGAAGACACGGGTCAGGGCATCGCTCCAGAAGACATCGAGAAAATGTTCACTGAATTCCGCCAGGTGGGGGTGGATCCCTGGCGCAGGCGCGAAGGTTCGGGGCTGGGTCTGTCCATCAGCCGCCGGTTTGTGGAGCTGCATGGCGGGAAAATATGGGTAGAAAGCACCCTGGGCAAAGGCTCCTGCTTCTATTTCACTTTACCGCTGACCATCCCCTCCGACACAATCGAACCGGCTGACCAGGAGAAAAGGGAGAGCGGTTCTCTGGCCCTGCCCTATGAGTTTTCGGAGAAGAAGGAGCATGTGCTCCTTCTGGTGACGGATGAGCCGAATGTGGCAAGGATGACCAGACAGTGGCTGCCTGGTTACCAGGTGGTGCAAATTGAAGATGTAAAACAGCTGAATGCCCACATGATCCAACATCTGCCCCAGGCGATCATCCTGGATGAAGACTATATCAGCCCGCAGTCCTTGACCTTGAAAGATATGCCATATGACGCTCCCATCCTGGGAGTGGTGTTCCCAGACAGCCGCAGCCGGCGTCGAGATTTGCCTGAGGGCGTCTCGCAATATCTGGTCAAGCCTGTGGATCGAAAGCCCCTGTTAGAAACGATCGAACGGGTCAGCGGATCATCCGCCAGCCTGCTCGTTGTAGATGATGATCCAGCCATGCTGCGCTATGTGGAACAGTCCTTGAAAGTGGGTGTAAATGGGGATGGCAATTCAGCCCAATATCACCTGTTGACTGCCCTGAACGGCGCTGATGCCTTGCAGAGGCTCTCCGTCCCTGGGATTGATGTGCTGCTCTTGGATCTGGATCTGCCAGACATGAGCGGATGGGATATCCTGGCTCAGGTGCGTCAGGGGATGACGCGCTCTAAGCCCGAGGTGATTGTGATTTCAGCGCTGGATTTACCCCTGGTATTGTTTGCTGATAGCAGGGTGGCATTAGAAATCTGGTTGAAAAGAGGCATTACCAGCCAGGAGTATGAAATGATATTTAAGACGCTCCTGGATAATCTGCATCTTGCCTATCCCAATATGGAAGCGATCGTTTCCCCTAAAGAATAATAATTCCCCTGGTGTTTGGCTGCCAATCAATGCACCAGCTGCTCGACAACTGCCAGAAGGTCTTTTTGGGTGATCGGCTTTTTCAGAAAGCTGGATGCGCCGAGCGAACTGGCTAACTCGGTAGACTCCCAGGCGGAACACACCACGACAGGGATATGTTTGGTGCGGGCATCCGAGCGAAGAGCCTGCAGGATTTCCCACCCATCCAGATGAGGCATCATCACATCCAGCAAAATCAAGGCGGGATGCAGCGTGCGTGCGAGGCTCAGGGCTTGTTTCGGATCATTCACTCCCGTTACACGCAGTCGGGTGCGGTTGAGATACCGCTGGTACATCCGCAAGGCTGGCTCCTGGTCGTCAATCACCAGGATCACGGGCTGGTCGGTGGGCTGCAGCACGAGAGATATTTCCGCCTTGCCGGCCCGATCCGGCTCTGGGTAACATTCCTGCAGCGCCGCGCCGCACTTCTGGCTCCAAAAGCGGGCGGTTTCAAGCAGATCTTCATGCTCATCGTCATAGAAAGCCTTCCACTGCTCATCCACGCCGGTGGTGATCTGGATGGACAGCGTTCCAGGCTGTTCGCTGAGATGGATGACTAGCAGGCGGTCCGCCTGCAGATGGACAGTGTAATTGAGCAGACTCAACAGCACCTGACGCAGGACAATGCGATCAATCATCACCACCTGCGGAGAGGATATCAGCTCCAGGCGCACTTGGATGTTCTCAGCCTTTAGATAATTTTTGAATGTGGATACAACGCCTTGCAGTAAGCTGTTCAGCTCGACGCTCTCCGGGTGGATTTCGAAATTCTGCAGCCCAATAACGTTCTCTTCGGTCTGACTCTGGTCAGGCGTTGTTGTCGAGAGGGGTAATTGTTCCCACAGTCGTCCTGCCAGGGCTTGCAGCGCGCGGCTGTGGTCGCGGCGCAGCTGGCGCTCACTCAGGGCCAGCTGCGTGGATAATGCCTGAGGGCTTAGACCTTCTACATACCGTTTGTAAAGGATGAAATATGGCCTCCATTCGGGGGCATTCAGCGCTGGCTGCCTGCCTGGCGGTCGCAAATCTTCGATCGCTTTAAAGATGGTTTCCCTGAGGTATTCAGCCCGGCTGCCGTGGAAATCTTCTGATACGGGATACAGTCCCGCTAAGGGATGATTTTCCAATGCGGTGTAATCGAACAGGTGAGGCATCAGGTCTTTAATCAGACCGTTGAATATTTTTCTTTCCAATGGGCTGCACTCTCATCATATTTTTCAGGATGACCGCCGGATGACCGGAAAATGACCGTAAACGGGTTGTAATCAAACCAGTAAATTCCTATAATATATTTTAACTCATTCTGGCTATATGTTCTTGAACTACATGATTCAGGAGGTGCCTATCGACGCCAGTGAAAATGAAAGCCATAACCTGGTAAGAATGCAATCACACATTGCGGATTTACTTCACGGTATGGAAGTACCCTTGTTCCCAATATTTACGCTATACACAGAAGGAGAATAGAGAATGTCTAGAAAGAATTTTAGTTGGATCCTGTTGTCGGCCCTGATGATCTTTTCGATCCTGATCAGCGCCTGCACCCCTACGGTGACTGCTACGCCGACAGAGGAAGTCAAGCCGGAGCCGACCCAGGCAGAAGTTATCACAGGTAAGCAGCAGGTGGAAGTCTTCTCGTGGTGGACGGGCGGCGGCGAAGCCGCTGGTCTGGAAGCCATGATCAAGGTCTTCAATGCGAAGAACCCTGACATCGAATTCATCAACGCAGCCGTGGCTGGCGGCGCAGGCACCAATGCCCGCGCAGTGCTGGCGACCCGTCTGCAGGCTGGGGATGCGCCGGACAGCTGGCAGGGCCACGCCGGGCAGGAACTGATTGGCACG
>JAFGQI010000143.1 GCA_016935755.1 Anaerolineales bacterium | reverse complement strand
GGCGGGGCCATAGCGAACTGGTCGTCCGTGGCGTCGAAGGCCAGCGGCGAAACGCCCGCCGCCACCCCCTGGAAGACCACCGTGTAAACGCTCTGCGCAGCGCCGTTCACCTCGCTGTAACTGTTCCCGCAGAACGAGATCACCCCGCTGGCGTTGGCCTCGGCTGGCGTGCTCAGCGCGCAGCCCGGAGACGCCTGGGTAAGAAGACCGCTGTTGGTGATCGAGACCACGCTGAGCAGGGTGTTATCGAAGGCCAGGTCGAAGTCCGCCCCGTACAGGCGGGCGGCGTCGATCTGGATGTTGTAGCTGATCTGGCTGCCCACGCCCACTTTGTCAGGTACCGGCGAACCGGAGTAGACCATCGAGAGAGCCGCGTGCGTCCAGGGATCATAGGTCAGCGAGCCGCTGACGCCGTCGCCGACCCCAAGAGCCGGGCCGAGGATATCGCCCCACGAGTTGTAGGTCACATCGTAAGCGATGCCAGAGGCGTTGTTGACGCCGCAGCCGGTGTTGACCTGGAACAGGTTGCCCTGCACCTCGTGCACCCCGGTCACGGCAGTGCCGCTGGCGTATTCCAGCCCATCGCCGCCCATGTTGTGGATGTAGTTGTCGTAAATTTGCAGGTTGCTGACATTATGGGCAATTTGAATGCCATCGCTGCCGGCGCCGCCGCTGTGGATTTCCAGATTCTTCAACACCAGATCGTTTACGGCGTTACCAGTTACGATGGCCGGGCTGGTGTCGCCGCCCATGTCAATCTCCAGGTATTCGATCGTCACGCCATCGCCGGTGATGGTGAAGGCTGGCGATCCGTGGGTGACCACCGTGCCGGTGGTGCCGCGGATGGTCACTCCGCAGCTGACGATCAAGCCTCCGGTGTAAGTTTGCGGGCCGAGCAGCACCGTGCCGCCGCAGGAGTTGTCGATCACCTCCTGGAGCAGCTCATCCTGGACATAGTCTGTCCACGGGCAGTAATCGATGCCCTCGCCGACCGAGTCCCCCGTTCCATCGGCGTTCAGGTCGGTGGTGTGCGAAGCCGAGCAGGGAGGCACCTCTGTAGTTCCAAGCGGGTCGAGCGGACCCGTCAAATCTCCCCACCAGTTGTATTCCATATTCAGGTTATAGACGCCCTGAGTACCCTTATCTGCCCCGTAGGTGTTGCCGAAAATGGCGTTGTCGGTGAAGGTGGCGTTGATAGTTTGGGAGGTCCAGGGATCCGGATTCCAGGTTTGCGGGTCGGCGGTGTAGTACACACCGGTCTCGAAATCTGTGATGATATTATCGGTCAGCAGTACCGAGACATCCCTGTACCCCCAACTGATGATATCGGTCGTGATATACACGCCCACGCTGCCAGTACCCCCGGAGGGGCCGACCAGGACATTATTGGTGAAGAGCGTGGTCACCGCTGCGCCCTGGCCCCAGGCAGAAAAGCCCACATCGCAGTTAGTGACCGTGTTGTTGTTAAATGTTGGGGCAATATAAGGTACAAAAACCCACACGCCGTAGCCCCCGGCGGTGCAGTCGCTGATTTGGTTGCCCTGGATCAGATCCGCCACGGAACCGCTGGTATCCCCAGCGTTATCCGTGTGGATGCTGCTGCCAGAATGGCTGATGGTGTTGTTCAAGAACTGGATGCCCTTGGAGTGGTTGGCGGCGATGGCGTCGTTGGCATAGGAGACATCGTTATAGGCCATCGTTCCAGGCCCATACCAGGCAAACATGGCAATCGAGTAATAATCACCCTGTACATTTGTGACCGTGTTGTGGTGCAGGTTGAATGTGCCGCCGGTGGTGGCATTGATGCCGCGCAGGTAGATATTTTTCACCGTTAGGTTGTAGACTTCCAGACCGGTGAAAACCCCGGCGTCGTTGTCGGCTACGATCCCATTGCGGGCGTCCAGGTCTGCCCCGCCGCGCACCACCCCGCTGGTCAGGCCGGGGTTGTCGCCGTCGGCGGTCAGGTCGTGGATGATGACGTTATCAGCCTGCACCAGCAGAATGGTGCTGGCTGCCCCACCGCAGAGGGTGCTGTCTGCGCAAGGATTGGGAGCAGATAAGGCAGGGTAGATCGTTGTGTTGGCCTGCCCGGCACCCGCCAGGGTGAGGCTCTTGTTGATCACCACGTTTTCCACGTAGCTGCCCGCAGCGACATTTACCGTGCTGCCCGCCACCAGGTCGATGCCCTCCTGGATGCGCCCGCTGGCGCCGGTCTGTGGGCTGTCATCGTCCACCCACAGGGTGTGGAAATCGCCCTGGAAGCCAGGGTCGGCGCTGGTGTCGGTTCCGCTGTCCAGCCAGGGGGTGTAGTCCACGCCGCTGCCGTCATGGGTATATGCCTTAACCGTCGCTGGGGCGTTACTGTCCCACCAGTTTCCCGAGGCATTGGCTGTCGTGCGTGTCAGGCTGGAGGCATCGATGGCATAGGAAACGGAGTTGATGATGCTGTTTCCGGCGATGGTAGCGCTGACGTTATAAGTCGGCCCCTGGTAGAGCAGGATGCCCCGGTCAAAGCCATCGATCAGGTTGTTGCTGATCAATGCATCGCTGTTGAACTGTTCTTCGCCGATGATATCAAAGGTCGGGTCTGAACTGGAGGAGATGCCGCACGATTCGCCCAGGGCGCCGCTGATTGGGTTGGAGGTGGTGATGGTATTGCGGCTGACGATATTGGGATCGGGTGTACCGTTGCTGCCCCGCCCCAGGTAGATTCCCGTGCCCTGGCGCGACATGGTAATTGTGTTGTTGTCGACCGTCACACCGGCTGTGCCGCCCAGGTAGATGCCGTATGAATACCCCCAGAACAGCGTTTCGGTGGTGTAGCTGGGCGCTGATAGATCCAGGCTGTTGCCGCTGACCTCGCTGTCGGTGTTCAGGTTGTAAAGATACATCCCCACAATCGTGTTGGCAACCGCCGCCGCTGTGATTTCGTTATCCTGAACGATGACCTTGCGGTCGTCGTTGGGGTTGCGGTAGTAAATCGCCACGTTGCCGTAAACCGCTGCGTCGAACACATGCCCGATACCTTCCAGGACATTGCCCGTGATGGTAGTTGTGGCGGTCGGATCGGGATTGCTGCTCCCCGGGCCGATCGAGATGCCCTGGGCAGCGCCACGCACCGTGTTATTGGTCACTGTGGCTTTGGCTGTATCCACCCGGATGGCGTGCATGTAGGTCACATCTTCCACCACGCAGCCTGTCACGGTGACCGAGTTGTTCGTCTGGCCGATCGAAATGCCCCGCCGCAGGGTGTGGTAGACATTCACATCCTGGATCAGGATGCCGGTCAGGTTGGGAGAGGGCGATTGGTAGTGATAGATGCCGTGGCGGAAGTTATTCCCGCTCAGCCCGGGGTTGGCCTGTCCATCGATAGTCAGGTTCTTGATCGTGACATTGCTGGCGTTAATGAAGAAAGCGGTTTGCGGGGTACCATTGGTTGCATCATGACCATCGCCGGTATCCGCCGCCTGCGGGCCGATGATCACTGCATCCCGGTCGGTTCCCTCCACCGTCATAGCTTTGTTGATTATGTTGGGATTCTGCAGGTAGGTGCCCTCATAAATACGCACCGTCCCACCAACATCCACCGAATCAATGCCCTTCTGGATGGTCTTGAAGGCGCAGGCCAGCCCTGACCCGCTGCCCGGGTAGGCCACATTGGCGGTGCCATCGCAGTTGACGTCATCGCCATCCGGGCGCACATAGACTGGCGTGGCCGCGCTGGCGATCACGATGAAGCTGGACAGCAAGATGAGGGTCATCAAAATGCCAGCCGTGTTCCATAAAAGTTTGTGTTGTTTTTTGGTCTTCATTCTATCCATTCCTCTCCTGATTTTTGTTTGGAGGCTGATGCATCACCGGATGCAGCAGCTATTTGAACCAAATTATGGCGTCGGCGTCCACCCCGCGATAAATTCCAGGTAGACCAGCAAAATACTTAATTTTGATAATGATTGTTTGTTTAGCATGACCACATCCCTCTCCTTCAGAATTGTTTACCTTGGCTTGATGATGCCGCGTGCTCAGAGCAGCATGACGGTAATTAATAAACACAATGCTCTTGGGAGAATCACAAATAGGCCTTCCATCCTCTGGATGAAGGCCTGCTGACCAGAAACCCTCTCCCTGTCTCTCAATATTTGCCTCAGCATTCCCCAAGTCTGTCTCAGCGATACTGCGTTCTCTGGGTTCGATTGCGGTGTGAGCGTTGACCCCCGAGATAAAAATGGTTATTAGGAAATCTTATAGAGATTAAAAGTGCTTAAATTATACCTGAAAAATCATTGGAAAACATTAATATGTTTCCACCAGTCGGGTATAATCACCCCATAGTCCCTTGCTATGGTAGAATTTAGTCAATCAATCGTAATCTGGACCTCAAGTGTCTAAGAATCGGATGTGCCTATGCTCCACGAAGATTTCTACTCCCGCTACTACCCCGCCGTCGCCTCCAGCCAGGCCAACGCCAGCTACTGCGAGCAGCTCTACGGCAAGAATATGAACCAGCACGGCTTCGCCGAGGTGGCGCATCTCAAGCACCTGCTGCGCGAGACCCGCCTGGGCCCCGGACAGCGCGCCCTCGATCTGGGCTGCGGCACCGGCCTGATCACCGAACATCTGGCCGAGCGCAGCGGCGCGCACTTCACCGGCATCGACCTGGAGCCGGACGCCATCCGCCAGGCCAAGAAGCGCGCCCGCGGCCGCCCGGATCTGGATTTCCAGGTGATGGACATGGCCGAGCTGGACTTTCCCCCGGCCTCCTTCAACGCAGTCACCGCGGTGGATACGCTCTATTTCACCCCGCTGGGACAGACCCTGGAGGGCCTCCTGCCGCTGCTCAAGCCGGGCGGGCGGCTGGCGGTTTTCTGGTCGCAGGGCTGTGACCCTGGCGAACCGCTGGAATCCTTTGACCGCCGCACCCTGCCGCCCAACTTCACCGAGCTGGGGGTCGAGCTGAACCGGCTGGGCATGGCCTACCGCACCCTGGATTACTCCCGCAGTGATTACGAGCACGCCCAACGCAAGCTGGCCATCGCCGAGAGCCTCAAGGCCGAGTTCGAGGCCGAAGGCAACCTGTTCCTGTATGAAGATCACATCCAGGAGGCCAACGGAGTCATCCGCGCCTTCGAGGCCAACGCCCACGCCCGCTACCTGTATCTGGCCTGGTGGTTGTGAAACCCTATGACCAGCTGACCTGCTCCGGGCGCCTGCGGCGCAAGCGGCAGCTGGCCTGCCTGGCGCTGACCGCTTACGGCCTGCGAGACGCCCCGTTCAAGTTTGTGCATCAGGCTGGCAACACCCTCTACCGGGTCTACGACCCGCATCCAACTTCGCATAGCATTACCTCACCCGCCGACCCTGATCTGTTCGAGCCGGGACAGTATCTGCTGCGCCTGCACCAGCCCGGCTACCAGGAGCGGGCTGGCATCCAGCTCGAGCTGGAATGGCTGGCTGCCATGCGCCGGGAGGCCGGGCTGCCCGTGCCTGAACCCGTCCCTGCGCTGGATGGGCGCCTGCTCGTCCAGGTCGAGCTGCCCGGCATCCCCCAAGAGCGGGATGTCTCGCTGCTGCGCTGGGTCAAGGGCAGCCTGCCCAGGCGCCCTGGCGAGCACCACTACCGCCAGCAGGGGCGATTGATGGCCCAAATGCACCATTTCTCCGCCCGCTGGCAGCCAGCCATCATCCCGCAGAAGCGCATCTATGACGCTGACGGACTGTTCCTGCGCGAAGACAGCAGCGGCATGCCCAACCGGGAGGCCTGGAGCCTGCTGCCGCCCGAATGGGCGCAGCCCTTTGCGGAGGTCGCCGGGCGCACCCGCGGCGTGATGGAGGCCTGGGGGCAGGGGCCGCAGGTCTTCGGCCTGATCCACGCCGACCTGGGGGTGGACGCCAACCTGTTTTTCTATCGCGGGGCAGCCCGCCCGATCGATTTTGACGACTCTGGCTTCGGCTATTGGATCTACGACCTGGCGGTCGCCCTGGAGAACTGCCGGGATGCCCCCGCCTATCCCCGCTATCGAGAGGCCCTGCTGGAGGGCTACGCCAGGGAGCGCAGCCTGCCCGCCTGGCAGCTTGAGCAGCTCGAGCTGTTTATAGCGGCGACCCAGGTCTTTTGGCTGCTGTGGGCGGTGGGCGGCACCCATCTTTACCCGCAGTTCCTGGCGGAATACCAGGAGCGCATCCAGCGCTGCGCCGGGCTGGTGCTGGATTTTGTGCGTTCTGCATCTTGACCTGGAGAATTCGGGAGTAGAAAATGGCTGTTGAAACCTCGCCCACCGCTAACCCGCACAGCCGCTCGCAGACCTGGCTGGTCATCGCCGCCTGGATCGGCGTGCTGCTGGTCTCCTCCTTTCCCGAAATTCTGTTCGATGCGCTTGGCGCCAGCCCGCCCGCCTGGCTGGCCTGGGCCAAACCCGCCAGCATGGCCCTGCTCCTGGCGCTGTGCCTGGTCTGGCAGCCGCTGCGCCTGCTGTGGCAGTTCGCCGCGGTGATGCTGGTCTTTTCGGCTGGCGATTCGCTGGCCCAGGCGGTGTTCGCCTCGCCCACCTGGCAGGGGCGCTTTGCTGGGTCCTCGTTCTTCACCTTCTACATGAGCATCTTTGTGGTGGATTTCGCTCTGGCTGCGGCCGTCCTGGCCGCTTTGTGGCTGGTGAAGCGCCGCCGCCAGGATTTTTACCTGACCCGCGGTCAGCTGGACGCGCCGGTCGAGCCGGTGCGCTGGCTGGGGATCAAGCCGGGCGAATCCTGGCGCGTCTTTGGCTGGATTTTTGCTGGCTGCGCCATGCTGGCGGTCTTCTTCCCCACCATCCTGGCCCTGCGCCCCAGCGGCGACCAGCTGGCCCGCGCCCTGCCCCTGCTGCCCGCCGCCATCCTCTTCGCCGCCATCAACGCCTTCAACGAGGAGGCCTACTTCCGCCTCTCCACCCTCGCCACCCTGCCGCAGGCGGTGGGCCGCACCCAGGCCATGCTGCTCAACGTGACCCTCTTCGGCCTGGCGCACTACCTGTATGGCTCGCCGGGCGGCATCCTGGGCTTCCTGATGACCGCCTTCCTGGCCTTCCTGATGGGCAAGGCCGTCCTGGAGACGCGCGGCCTGTTCTGGGCCTGGCTGATCCACCTGCTGCCCGACGTGGTGGTGTTCTTCTCCTACGCTCTGGGCTGGGTGGGCTAGGCGCTGAGAGGGGCTGTCTAAAAAGTCTAGGTTTTTCTTTTTAGACAGCCCATAGTGGGATGAATTGTTGAAAAAATCCACCTATGTGGGGGGTTT
>JAFGQI010000142.1 GCA_016935755.1 Anaerolineales bacterium | reverse complement strand
TGGGTCATACAGCAGTTCGTCGTCCAGCAATCCACAGGGGCCAGGTTCGGGAACCTACCGGGTGCTGCGCGGGGGTGGCTGGAGCAATAGTCCAAACTACCTGCGCGTGGCGGACCGCTACAACGACCTCCCCGGCTATCAGGACTACTACATCGGGTTCCGTTGTGGGGTTAGTGTGTTGCCCAATGAGAATTCCACCCCCCAAATAACCAGCACCCCCCTTACCCCCACACCGACACCAGAGCAGTCGGCAGAACTACCAACCACCCTCACTGATGAGAAGGGCGTGCCGATGGCGCTGGTGCCGGCAGGGGAGTTCCAGATGGGCAGCGAGGATGGCGCTGACGATGAGAAGCCGGTGCACACGGTTTACCTGGATGCCTTCTACATGGACATTTACGAGGTGACCAATGCTCAATACGAAAAGTGCGTGCAGGCGGGCGCCTGCTCGTCGCCGGTGTTTTCAAAATCCTCCACCCGCACCAGCTACTACTGGAATGCGAATTATGCCGATTACCCGGTGATCAACATAAACTGGGAGCAGGCACGTGTCTTCTGCGAAGAGTGGCGCGGAGCGCGCCTGCCGACCGAGGCCGAGTGGGAGAAAGCCGCTCGTGGCGGGCTGGAGAGCAAGCTGTATCCCTGGGGCGATGAAGCCCCGGTCTGCCAGAAAGGCGCTGCCAGCGGGGCCAACTTCATTAGTTGCACATCAGATGATACCGAGCCGGTGGGCAGCTACAGCGCCAACGGCTATGGATTGTTCGACATGGCGGGCAACGTGTTGGAATGGGTATGGGACTGGTATGGTGCGTACAGCAGCGCATCCTCCAGCAACCCGCAGGGGTCCAATTCGGGGACTTACCGCGTGCTGCGCGGGGGTGGCTGGGGTCACAAATCATACGGCATGCGCGTAGCGCTCCGCGGCTCCTACAACCCAGGCGTTCGGGGCAACTTCGTCGGGTTCCGTTGTGGGGTCAATGCGCCGCCAGGACGCTGAGCTTCTGAGGTTTTGAGTCATTCGTTGATGACGGGGGGTAGGGGCGACCCGTCGAGGCTAACTCGCGCCTGATCTGGCAACAAGGTTTCGGGGTTTTTTGCCTCATCTGGCAATGGGTGGGTCGCCCCTACGCGCGCTGGCTGAAGCGCGTTAGGCAGCCCACCTGGGTGGGCTTGATGTACCAGCGCCGGGTTTCAACCCGAGCGGAGCATATCAAAACCCCAGGGGTTTTTACAGCCCAATCCCCTTGACAAATTCCGCCTTTTGCATACAATTACAGCAATTATACAATCATACAATTAGACAATAACACACTAAGACAAAGAGACAATTATGCAGCCCTAAAAGGCCAACCCCATGCAGATCCAGATTGATTTTCGCTCCGGACAGCCCATCTACCTGCAGATCGTTGAGCAGGTGCAGCAGCAGATCGCCAGCGGCGCGCTCAAACAGGGCGACCAGCTGCCCACCGTGCGGCAGCTGGCCACCGACCTGCGGGTCAACTTCAACACCGTCGCCCGCGCCTACCACATCCTGGACGCCGCCGGGCTGATCTCCACCCAGCACGGGCGCGGCACCTACGTCTGGGAAGCGCCCACGCCGGAAACCCTGCAGGAGCTGCGCCAGCAGGGGCTGAATGGGCTGACCGGGCGCTACCTGAGCGAAGCTGCCCGACTGGGCTATACCCCAGATGAAGTGCTGGCGGAGGTCGAAGCCCAGGTGACAGGCTGGCAGAACGGAGACCCGCCGCAGGGACAAGATTGAACCAATGGAGAAAACAAATCATGCGTTTACAAATTAAAAAGAAGCTCAAAGTCATTTTTCTGCTGCTCCTGGCCGGTTTGCTGGCAAGCAGCTGCTCGGCCCTGCAGCCCAAACCTGCTGCCCTGTCCGATGAGCAGGTGGGAGAAGTTGTAGAAAACCTCCTGCTGGCGCTGGATCAGGGCGACTACGCCGCCTTCAGCCGGGATTTCTCCGCGGAGATGAAAGCCGCCTTCACCCAGGCCGAGTTCGATAAGATACGCCAGATGCTGCAGGAAGCCAGCGGCAGCTACATCTCGAAGTCAACCGCAAAGCTCTCGAACAGCGAGGACTACGCCATCTACCGCCTCGACTGCGTCTATAAGCAGGAAAATGTAATCGTCACCGTCTCTTTCAAAGTGGCAGGTGACAAAGTAGAAGGTTTATTCTTCGACTCGCCGAATTTGCGAGCCGCCAACCAATCGTAGAGAGTGAGATAACCATGAACCCGCATACCCGTACTTCAAACCGTCCAACCCAAGCCAGCAGCGACACCGTGCACATCAACGGACTGGCGTTCACCCTGTACTTCATCGTGATTGCTGCTGGCATCCTGCTGGCTGCCCTGCTGGACAGCGCCGGCGTCAGCGACGGCTGGATCGCCGTAGAAGTGTCGCTGTTCTTCCTGATCGCCTTCTACCTCCTGTTCGCCCTCAAGATCGCCCGCCAGTGGGAAAAGGCGGTCGTGCTGCGCCTGGGCAAGTTCCGCCATCTGGCCGGGCCGGGCCTGTTCTGGGTCCTGCCGGTGATTGACACGCTGGCCAACTGGATCGATCACCGCGTGATGGTCACGCCCTTCTCGGCAGAGAAGACTCTCACCAAGGACACCGTGCCGGTGGATGTGGACGCGGTGCTGTTCTGGGTGGTGTGGGATGCCGAGAAAGCCGCCCTGGAAGTGGCCGACTACCGCGCCGCCATCGCCTGGGCCGCCCAGACCGCCCTGCGCGAGATCATCGGCCAGATGAGCCTGGCGGATATCCTGGTGGGCCGGGCCAAGATGGACGCCGACCTGCAGAAGATCATCGACGAGCGCACCACGCCCTGGGGCATCTCGGTGCAGTCGGTTGAAATCCGCGACGTCGTCATCCCGCAAGACCTGGAAGACGCCATGAGCCGCCAGGCGCAGGCCGAGCGCGAGCGTCAGGCGCGCGTCATCCTGGGCGAGTCCGAAATGCAAATCGCGCATTCCTTCGCCGAAGCCTCCAAGGCCTATATCAACAACCCGACCGCCCTGCACCTGCGGGCGATGAACATGCTCTTTGAAGGCTTGAAGGAGAAGGGCGCCCTGGTGATCGTGCCCAGCAGTGCGGTAGATACAATGAACCTGGGCAGCATGAGCGGCATGATTGCTCTGGCGCAGACCCAGCAGCCCGAAGTCAAGGAGTAGCCCCATGCCTGAGGAGACGCGCTGGAAATACCACGTCGAGACGATCGGCTCGGCCTGGAGCGGCGTGAAAGACGCTGACCTGGAGGCCACCCTGGATGCCTGGAGCGAGCAGGGCTGGGACATCGTTGCCGTGGTACCGCTGGAAAGCAGCAACAAGCTGCGTGTGGTAGGCCGCCGCCCGCTCACCAGCGCCGACCGGCGCCGGCGCGACTGGCCAACCGATTAATAAAAATGTTTCACGTGAAACTTCAGCGACGATCTTTGTCGCCAGGTTTCACGTGAAACATAAACGCTGCCCTTCATCGCCGGGGTAATTCAAACCCCGTTGGTTTTTGCCCAGGTCTCTTGAGTCTCGTCTACCAAATCCAGATAGGAATCCAGCGCCTGCAGCCGCTCGACCAATCCCGCCCCTAACAGCCCCAGCTGTCCCACCGCTTGCTGCCAATCCGCCCGCTCCTGGGCTTCTGCAGACAGGTGATCTGCAGCCAGGGTCCAGGTGCGCAGCAGGGGCCACAGCACCGTCTCCGGGCGCGGGCTGTTCAGCAGCGCCTCAAATGCCCGGGCGTAGTACAGGTTGCGGGCCGGGTGCAGCCGGGCGGGCCGCTCATCTCCCAGGGCGGCATAAGCCTGCGCCCAGGAGGCCAGCCAGGCAGGCAGCACGCCGGCGGGCAGGTTGGGGGCGCCGAGCAAACCCAGCAGTCCTGCGAACAGCCCAGGGCGCTCCAGCGCCTCGGCCCGGGCCGGAAAGTCCAGCAAGAAGCGTCGTTCGGTCAGGGGAGGCCCGCTCAGGCTGGCGATGGCATTGGCAGCCAATCCCACCGCTCTGAGGTAATTCAGGGTCCGCTTTGGTTCAGGATCGGCTGAACCGCTCTGCAGCCCAAACCACAGGCTGCGCGCTCGCTCCAACTGCCGGCGCGCCCGGGCAAAGATGTGGTCGGCGCGCTCATATTGACCGCGCACACTGGCCTGGGTGAAATCCAGAAAATGCCGGGGATCATGCAAGGCTCTGCAACTCTTGAGGGCAGGCCCGAGCCAGGGGTCTTCTTTCAATTGGCGGGCCTGACGGTAATCTTTCTCGCTGTGATGGGCGATATCCAGGTGCACTTCATCCGCCAGGTGCACGATCTCCCGTTCGACCGGCGGGGCCTCATCGTGGATAAAGACCAGGTCGACATCTCCCGCCCCCCCCAACATGAATTCATCCCCTAACATAGAGCCGCACAGGTAGACCGCCATCAAGCCTCGATCGAGGCGCGCCCGCCGGGCGATGGTGTCACGGACAATACCGAGTAAGATCTCACGGGTGATGCGCATTGGTCAATCCTCGGGCGATTCGATAAACAATTCAGCCTGATAAGGAGACAGCTTGAGCGTCTGGCGAATGCGGTTCTCCACCTGGCGCAGATGCTCAGGCTGGCGCACATAGTCCAGGTCATTGGTGTCCAGGATCAGCACCGGAGAGCGGCGCGCCTGGTGGTCGCTGAAGAAGGCCTCGTAAGCCCCGTTCAGCTCATCGATATAGCCGCGCTCCATGTTGCGTTCGTAAGGCCGGTCGCGGAAGGCAATGCGCTGCATGAGCACATCCGTATCGGCGCGCAGATAGACGATCAGGTCGGGGGGGATGATTTTTTCCGCCAGGGCTTCATGGACACGGTAGTACATCTCTAACTCATCGCCGCTCAGGTTGATGCGGGCGAACAGAGCGTCCTTTTCGAAGGTATAGTCCGCCAGTAAATGCTCACTGTGGCCCAATAGTTCCGCCACCGTGCGGCGCTGCTGGTAGTAGCGGCTGAGCAGGAAGAAAATCTGCGTCTGGAAGGCGTAGCGCTGTCGGTCGGCGTAAAAATCCGACAGGAAGGGATTTTCTTCAAATACTTCCAGCAGCAGGCCTGCTTGAAACGCGGGCTGCAGTAGCCGCGCCAGGGTGGTCTTGCCCACCCCAATGACTCCTTCGATGGCGATATACATGAGCTACTCTTGGTTTACAATATATATTGCATATTATATAAATATATCTATATTAATTGCAAGATCGCCCCTATCAAGGGCTGCCCTGCTGCGCCTGATTATACCAGCAGGTAAGCGCACATCTCTCTCTTGACAAGATTAAAACTCGCGCTAAACTGTATTTATCGGCCATGCTTCAGTGAAATGGATGGGGGTGTTTGGACGGGCTATACCCGCCCAAACACCCCCAATAGAATAGACCCAAGGAGAGTGACATGCCAGCATTAAACCGTGTGCAGCTGATCGGGCGCCTGGGCAGAGACCCGGAGACGCGCTTCACCCCCACCGGCAAGAAAGTCTGCCAGTTCAGCGTGGCAGTGGGCCGCCGCTGGAAATCCGCTGAAGGGGAGACCAAGGAAGCCACCGACTGGTTCAATATCGAGGCCTGGGGGCGGCTGGGCGAGGTCTGCCAGCAGTACCTGGGCAAGGGCCGCCTGGTCTATCTGGAAGGTCGCCTGCGGACAGATGTCTCTGGTGAGGGTGATGATCGCAGGTATTACACTAAGGTAGTGGCGCTGCAGATGCAGATCCTCGACCGTAAGCCGGAAGAGGACGAGCCGGTTGTGCCACCCGTCGAGGAGGGCGAAGAATTCCCTTTTGAATAATCCTGGCGGAATGCTTTTTCGCCAGGGAAGACGGCCTGGCTGAAGCGGGCCTGGTTATCCAAAATCTGCCTGCCCCGGTGGGCCGGCGAACTGGCGCTGCATCGCCTCCAGCAGCGCCTGGATCGCCAGTTCCCCCGACCGGCTGCGGTGCGGCGATTGGTTGAGCGGGCTGACCGAGACAGCGGCCTTGGCCAGGATTTCAGCCCTGCTGCCGCCGCCCGCTTTCGCCTGCAAATACGCCATTCCAAACTCGAACAAGGCCCCCATATTCAACGGGCTGCCCCGCCTGGGCTGCCCGTGATCAATCTCTCCCCACCCCGCCAGACCATGCGCCAGGGCTTTGAGGACATCTCCCCGGCGGAGGTCTTGCGCTCCGCCATGCCCAGAGCTTTCAGCTTCCTTCTCCGCCAGGGTGGAGGCCACAAAGCGCAGCAGTTCCGCCAGGCTGATCTGGCGCGCCCGGAACTGGTTGGCGAAGCTGGACAGCCCAGCAGCGTACACCAGGGCCGAGCCGTTCTGCCGGGTTTGCTGTAAGAGCTGGCTGGTGTAATCCATCGCCTCAGCCAGCTCCTGCAGACGTTTTTCCTGAGCGGCCTGTACGGCCAGTTCAAAAATTTCCACCATGTGATCGCCGTGGTTGCCGTTGACCACATCGGCCAGGTTCAACGCCTGGCGATGCTGGCGTAAAACCTGGCCGACTTCCTGGAACAGGGGAGCTAATTCAAACGATAAGGCGTTTTGCATATACCTCAGGACTGCGGCATTGCTTCCAACTGCGAGATCATCCCCGCCAGCACATCGTAGCCGCCCTGCCAGAACTCGGGCCGGTACACGTCAATGCCCGCTTCCGACAGGATGCTGACCGGGGCCTGCGAACCGCCCGCCGACAGGATCTTGAGGTAGCGCGGCTTGAAAGCCTCGCCCTCGGCCTTGTACTGCTGGTAGAGCGAGAGCACCAGCAGCTGCCCAAAGGCATAGGCGTATACATAGAATGGCACCTGATAGATATGCGGGATAGAGACCCATTCCCAGCGGAACTCATCGCTGACATCCATCGAATCGCCGAACTGAGCGCGCAGGTTGGCGATATAGGCCGCGGACAGGTCATCCACAGCGGCTCCCTGAGGGATCATCTCATGGGCCTGGCGCTCGAACAGGGCGAAAAATGCCTGGCGCTGGATGGTGGCGTAGGCGTCATCCACCTGGCGGAAGAGCATGTCGCGGCGCACACCAGCATCGCTCTCCTCCGCCAGCAGGCGGTCGATCAGCATCATCTCGCCAAAGGTTGAGGCGGTCTCAGCCAGCGGCAGGCAGGCGTGCTGGGTGAAAATGCTGTGCTGGTCTGCCAGCAAGGAGTGGATGGCGTGACCGAGTTCATGCGCCAGGGTAGCCACATCGTCGGCGCGGCCCTGGTAGTTGACATGCACCCAGGGGGTCAGGTCGGGGGCAACTGTGGCGCAGAAGGCTCCGCCGCGCTTGCCTTTGCGCACTTCGCTGTCCAGATGCCGGGCGTCGAAAACGCGCTGAGCCAGGCCGGCAACTCTCGGGTCGAAGGCGCGAAATGATTCCAGCACCATCCCGGCAGCCTGATCGAAGGGGTATGTCTTGGTGGATTTCACCACCGGGGCATACAGATCGTAGCGGCGCAGGCGCTCCATGCCCAGCAAGCGGGCTTTGAGACGGAAGAAGCGCTGGAAGACCGGGGCATTGCGCTGGCAGACCTCCAGCAGGGTGTCCACCACCGGGTCGGGGATATCATTTGCCAGGTTGCGGGAGGCAATTGGGCTGGCGTAGTGGCGCAGGTCAACCTCTTCGTTGCGCCAGTCGTGCACCAGGGTCTGGTAAATCTGGCCCAGGATGGGGCCATCCTGGCCGTAGACGTGGAACTGCTCCTGGTAGGCGCGGGCGCGCAGGTCCGGGTCGTGCTGGCGGGCATAGACCATCAGCTCGCCGCGGGTCAGTTCCAGTTCTTTCCCTTCCACTTCCAGCCTGAAAACATAGCGGTTGGTGATGGCGTCATACAGGTTATGCAGCGCCAGGGCCCCGGTGGTATCCTTTGTGTTGATGATCTTCTCTTCCGGCTCGCTGAGGGTGTGCGGCTTGAAATGGCGCATCTCTTCCAACCAGTAGCGGTAATCGCCAGAGGCAGCCATCAGCCGCTCAGCCGGGGCGTCTTCCAGGTCTTTCCACCACAGGCTGAAGAAGAGGGTGCGGTTGCTGATGGCGGCGATGCGCTGCTGCGCCTGGGCCAGGAAGGTCTGGGCGGTCTGATCCTGGGTGTTGGCCGAAAAGCTCAGCCCGGCAAACGAGCGAATGCGGCTTCCCAGGTGATAGATCGCTTCCAGTTCGCCGATGATCGCCAGAAAGTCGCCCACAGCCAGGTCAGCGGAAAGCTGATCGCGGCGTTTCTCAAAAGCAGCCACCTTAACTTCCAGATCGGCAAAGGCGGCTTTCATTTCCGGGCTGTCGTGGGTCGGGAATAAGTCAGATAAACTCCAGGGGGATTGGGTATACATGTAGCTAATCTCTCTCCAATAGGTTATTTGGGTTTAGGGTGTGCGCCGTTCATTATACTCGATTCTCCACCCGAAGGAGAGAAAGCAGACAAGACCGATCACATTAATCTATGTAATAATCTACAAAGCAAGGATGTTCTACCCCATCGACGCGCACGTACCAGCGATTATATTCGTCCCGGTAGGTCTGGTAAGCCAGCAGTTCGGCCTCGTACGTCCGGAACAGGTTTTCAGCGCTGGCCCGCGACCAGTGGTAACCTGGCCAGGGGTTCGCTCGGGTATCCTGCGCTTTCAGCGCCGCCCGGCAGGCCAGCACGCCGCCAACAGCATGGCGGGTCTCGTCGGGCGTGGCAGGGGCATGGAACTGATCAAAAAGCGTTGGTACGGCATCATCAGAAAGGGAGGATACCAGATAGCCCAGGTCCAGCGGCTGCTCCTGCTGCGAGCGGTTGAGGTTTTGGCGTGTGATCAGCGCGTCCACATTGAGCAGGCCCAGACTGAGAACAAACCCCAGGCAGAAGATGAGCAGCGCCAGAGCAAAATAACGCTGCCGCCGCAAGACCTCCAGCGTCACCGCCGCCAGCAGCAGCAGTCCCAACCAGACCATAAACACGTGTGTATATGTCCGCAGGCGGGTGAAGCCATAAACCGCCTCGTACATCAGCAGGCGCTGGAAGGCAGACACCAGAATCACCCCCACCAGGGCCACCAGCCCTATCCCCAGGCCCGAAAAGATGTTCCGCTGGCGAGAATCCGTGCGCCGGGTGATCACATTGAGACCCAGGAAGATCAGCAGGCTGAGAAAAGCCACCATCACCAGCTCGCCAAAGCCGCGCCGGGCATAGGTAGCGTAGGTATAGCCTTCCAGATTGATATTGGCCTGCCCGCCGAAGAAATAGCGAAACTGGACCGACACAAAGGCCGCAAACAGCAGGTCAACGCATACCAGCAGGGTCGCCGCCTCCACCCAGCCCAGGAAAGGCGCCGGCCAGGGTTGGTCATCGCCTGTGATCTTCTCCGCTTCGCTCCGGCGCAGGGCGTACAGGTACACACCTGCCAGTGCATAAGCCCCCACCAGGATATACACGGTGCGGAAGATATATTCGCCAAGCTTATCCAGGGAAAAGATCTTGAAAGCCTGCCGCAGCATTTGATCAAAGATCGGGTCGGCAGCAGCCAGCAGGGAAGCCAGGATCAGAAGCACCGGCAAGGCCAGCAGCAGACCACGCAGCACGGCCCACAGCGGCTTGAGACCGCTTGCCCGGCGGGCGCCCTCGTTTGTCTGCTCACCCTCCGCATCCTCCCGGGGGCGAGAGGGGCGATATTCCTTCAAAGCCTTGCCGGCCCCATCGAAGAGACTACCGAACCAGCGGAAAAAGTTCACCAGATAGTCACGCAGTTGGTAGCGCCACCAGCCGCCGCCCAGCCAGGTCAGCGAGGTGAGCAGCAGGCCGCCCAGGGCCAGGCTGAAGCTGAGGAATTGAGTCAGCGGTTCCTGACGCACGAAGGCCATCACCGCGAAGAACAAAGTCAGGGGAATCAGAACCAGGCTGGCGAGCGGAATATCCGCCGGGATGCGCCGGCCTTCCCGCCAGGTCAGCCACAGGCCCACACCCAGGCAGAGCAGGACGAAGAGCGGGAAAGAGATACCAATGGGTTTCTGCCAGAAGAGTTGGTCAAAGACCCAGGCGAGAAGCAGAGAGAGAACAGCTAGAAATGGGAAATTTTTAGGCTGCATATAGTCGGTTCCTGTAGTTTCATTTAGTTGTTTGTCAAAATCAAGAGCAATGCGCAATCAAGCAGCAAGGTGATTATATTCCGAACCCCCATCAATTCATATCAAAAGCTATCTAACTAAATCGGATATGGACGATATCCCCATCCTGCACGATATATTCCTTTCCCTCCAGTCTCAGCTTCCCTCGGGCGCG